>JBEIQS010000014.1:0-56356 GCA_040376425.1 Alphaproteobacteria bacterium
CATCGTCGCGGCGCTGGCGGACAGGAAGCCGACCTCGGGGCCCAGGCCCAGCCACAGCTTGCCGGCTCGATAGCCGACTCCCGCCTGCCCGAAGGCCAGGTGTGCGGTGTCGGCGCCCAAACCGGCGGCCTTCTCCCCGTCGATGGTGGGGGCACCCACGAGGTTGTGGTAGCCACCCTCCACAAAAACCACCAGGGAAGGTGCAACGTTGATCTCGACGCCCACGCCGGCCCGGCCGCCTGCGCCTCCAAAATTGTCCGGGACCCCGGAGCTTGGCTCCGGAGACGCGGGGCCCATGGCGCTGGTAAAGGAAGCGGCGAGGTCCACGCGAAGCCCGGCGGTGATCAGGTGGTCGGGCCCACCCACATTCGCCAGCTTGATCGTGGTGGTCTGCCCCACCTGCACCACCACCTCTTGGCCGTCCAGGCTGTAGGTACCGGCCACCAACAGGCCCTTGTAAGATTCCCCGGAACCAACTTTGGTGGCGACAAAGCGGATATTTGCCACCTGATCGGGAGCAAAGGGCATGGCGCCACGGGTGAGTGCACGATCGCCGGGGTAGCGTGGATCCACGATCACCTCGATCGTGCCGTAGGAAGCCTCGACTTCTTGGAGGGATGCAGTCACCTCGTCTGAGGACTTCACCGATTGGGCCTTCAGCAGGCGGTCCTTCCAGGCGGTGGCGTTGCCGCCGTCGCGCGCGGCCTGAGCACCCAGCCAGTGGTCCTCGTAGTTGAGCTTCTCCCCTTTGGCTTCGAGGGTGGCCAACTCCTGGTAGCGCGACTCTACCGCACTCCAGGCGTTGCGAGCGGCCAACTTCTTCATCTCTTCCGCGATGCGGACGTGTTCGGCCTGCTCGACGCTACCTGCGAGCGCAGGGAGGGGGGCGAGGAGGAGGAGGAGGGCGAAGAGGGAGCGCTTCATGGGGCACCAGGGGGGTGATCCTGCCAGGGATCCAGCAGGGAGCGGGTGTAGGGATGGGTGGGAGCGGAGCTGCGCAGATCCAATTCTTCGATGACGCGACCTTCCAGCATGACCACCACCCGGTGGCACCAGGCGGCCGCCGCGTCGAGGTCGTGCGTGACCAGTATACAACCTGCACCTTCCGGCAGGTTGCCAACCAGATCCTGAAGTACGGAAGCCCGCCGATCCGGATCAAGTCCAGAAGTCGGCTCGTCGGCGACCACCAGGCGGGGCTGGAGGGCCAGCACGCGGGCCAACGTAACGCGACGTTGTTCGCCACCGGAGAGCTCGCGGGGCAATGCGGCGGCCCGGTGCTCCAGGCCAAGGCGCTTGAGCATCTCTACCGCACGGGGGTTTGCTTCTTCCGCAGACAGTTTTCCGAGTACGGTCAGCGTCTCCAGCACATGCTCCAGCACGGTCTGCTGGGGATCGAGGGCGGAGAGCGCGTCCTGCGGAACATACTGGTAGTGGATGCGGAGCTGTTGACGTTGCGACTCGGGAAGCTGGTCCCAGCGGTTGTCTTCGATCCAGATCTCGCCCGCCGAGGGGTTTTCCAGACCCAGAATCATACGAGACAAGGTGGTTTTTCCCGAGCCGGACTGCCCCACCAACGCCACCACCTCGCCCCGACCGACGGTGAAGTCCACCCCGCGCACCGCTTCCACCAAGCGTGGCGGGCTCCAAGGCCAGGGACCGGGTATCCGGTAGGTCTTTTGGACCTGCTTGACGCGGACCAGACTCATGCCGCCCTCCCCACCGGGGCGGGGCGACCGCCTCCTCCAGGGGTCAGGCGCACCACGGTGTCGGCAATCCGGTCCACTGGGTCTTCGTGGTGTGAAATCAGGAGAATACCGCAGGAATGTGCCTTTCCAACGGTAACCAACAGCTCAACGATCTGACGGCGAAGCACGGGGTCCAGGCCGGTTTCCGGCTCGTCCGCGATCAGCACTTTGGGGTCACAGGCCATGGCCACTGCCAGGGCTGCACGCTGGCACATGCCGCCGGAAAGCTCACCGGGAAGTGCCGAGGCGGCATAGGGCGGAAGACCGACTTCCTCCAACAGGTTTACGATCACCGGCCCCGCATGTTCTTTGAGGGGCTCCAGGCGGCGAAGGATGGCAAGCTCCATCTGTCTGCCGATGGTGCGCCCCGGATTCAGTGCGGATGAGGCTGCTTGTGGCGAGTAGGCCAGATAGCTACCCCGGAGGTGCTCCGTCTGGCGAAGCAGGCGAGCATGGGCCCCGGCGCCACCCTTATGGGCCCCGGCCAACCAGTCCTGGCTGCCGACCGCATGGTAGTGCAGGCTGCCGCGCTCCAGTCCGGGGAGGACGTCCAGCACGCCCATACATGCGCGGGCCGTAAGCGACTTTCCGGCACCGGAGGGACCACAGAGTGCGGTCACCTTGCCGGCGTGCACATCAATGAACACGCCGTCGACCAGCATCCTCCCCTCCCCCCGAATGGCGAGGTCCTTCATCTCCAGAAGTGCGCTCATCGGGCCCTCGCGGCGTGGGCGGTCAGACGCGCGGCCACGGTGAGGGTGCCGATCAGGGCAAGGCCCAGGGCAAGGGCATGGGAGGTGGGAATGTCCACCACCAGCCAGCGGTAGCCGCTCTGCAGCAGGCTGGCCCAGGAGTGGATGGAGTCAGAGTGGGTGAAGCTGCTTTGGTTTTCCTGGATAGCGAGATAGGAAAGCGCAATTTCCAAAAATGTAACCTGCAATACAGTCTCCGCAGCCTGCCGGACCACCACCGGACGCAGGTTCATGAAGACAACGTGATAAAGGTAGATTCGCGACCAGGAAAATCCGTGCGCACGCAGGGCTTCCACGAAGCGGGCGCCTCCGAGGCGCTCGGCGACCGCCGCCGCTTCGTCCATCGCACCCGGCGCCGAAAGCAGGGCCCAGGCGATCCCAAGCGGCAACAGCCCCCGCCACTCCACCGGCAGCAGCAGGGCGACCACAAGAATCACCACCATGCGCGGCAGGCTTCCCAGCAGCTCCAGGACGTACTGCAGCGCACCGTCCACCCGCTCACTGCCGATGCACCGAAGCAGTCCCCCGAGGATTCCCAACACGCCCACCATCAGTCCAGATAGAAGGGCCGGAATCACGACGACGGAGGCGCCCTGCTCTACATAAATCATCAGGGAACGACCACGCTCGTCCGTGCCGAGCGGTGGTACGGTCAGTGGGCCCTTGAGCGCGAGCGCAGCATTGCCACTCTCCATGTGGTCGGGGGCAAAGAAGCCCGCAACAACCAGTAGCCCGAGCAAGAGGGCAGCAATTCCCGCTGCGACGGCGCGGCTCATGGCGTCACCGGAGCGACCAGGGCGGGGGCGCGGCGCACATGCAGGGCCACGATGATCTCAGCCAGTGCCTGAATCGCCAGGAGAATCGCTGAAAAACCTGCAAATACTGTGGCGGCCGCCAACACGACGCCGAAGTCTTGCATCAAGGTTCCCAGCCAGAGCAGATCCCCGATCCCGTTGATTCGCAGCACCACTTCCACGACGACTGCACCGGAAAGGAGGTGCAGAACCCGCGCTCGAAGCTGGCCAATCAGTGCCGGCGCTACATTGGGGAGCATATTGGAGAGCGGACGTTCGCCGCGCAGCAGTGCAACGCCCACGTAGCGCTGGCTCCGCTCGGCCGCAAAGAGCGCCCGAACCCCGGTGACCGCCCCGGCGAGGGCACCGTCCGCCAGACACAGCACGATCACCCCGAAGAGCATGCGCAGCGCCGTTCCTTCCTCACCGAAGGAGTCGGCACCGTAGTTGATCTCGACCACGGCCGCAAAAAGCAGCGAGAAGATCACCGCGGGAACCGTTCCGATTCCGGAGAGGAGGTTGTCGATGCGTGCGGGCAGCCAGCCCATTGCGGCCGCTGCAGAGGCGCCAAGCATCGGGATCAGCGTCAACAGCAGCAGCGTCGCGGAGGTGGGCACTGCTTCGCGCAGGAGCACACCCACGTCCTCGCCCTGCTGAACCCGCCAGGAACGCCCGAAGTCGCCTTCAACGGCCGCCCCCATCCAGGTCACAAAAAAGTGCCACGGACCCCGGTCCAGGTTCCAGCGCTCTGCCAACATCTGGGTGCCCCCACAGCGCTCCGGCGGACAGATAATCTCTGCCGGATCACCGGGGAGGGCCCAGATGAGCAGGGTGATGACGGCGGGCACCACAAAGGGCAGCAGCAACGCTGCCAGGAGCCGCACCGATGGACGGAGCCACCAAGCCTTCACTGCTCACCCGCCATACTTCCAGGAATCAACTTCCGTCCAGTAGAAGAACGGAGCGATGATGTTGTTGGTCACGTTGGTACGCCAAGCGCTCTTGGTGTCCAGCTTCCAGAGGAAGAGGTAGGGCAGGTCGTCTGCCACCAAGCCGTGGAGCTGGTGGTAGGCGTCCTGGGCGGCGGTGTCGGTCCGCGCCGCGTTGTAGGCGGCCACTGCAGCATCCACGCTGGGGTTGCTGTAGTTGAAGATGTTGTTGCCGCCGCGTGCGCCGGAACGGGTTTCAAAGAGGTCATTCACCTCTTCCACCACGCCGAAGGACCACTTGCCGATCAGCAGGTCGTAGTTCGTGGCCTTGCCGGAGAGCACCGTGCGGTTCCACTCGTCCACCGTGATCTTGTTCTCTTGGCGGCCGAAGCCGGCGGCACCGATCTGGTTGGCAAGCTGTTGGAGAAGGTCCGGCGCCTCGTTATCCAACGGCGCCATCATGCCGATGTTCAGCGTGACCGGCGTGCCCTTGAAGGTCCAGAAGCCACCCACCTGGGTCAGACCGGCCTCGGTGAGCAACTGGGCGGCAGCAGCCTTGTCGCTGCGCTCCTTGGTGGCCACGGCCCGGTTGTAGTAGGGCGAGGACTGCACGAAGGGGCCGGAGATGAACTCACAGGGGCTGTTCTGCTCCCCGGGCTTCACACCGATGGCGTACTGGCGCAGCTCGGTACGGTCGATGACCATATTGAGCGCCTGCCGAACCCGCTTGTCCGCCAAGGGGCCCTTCTTTGTATTGACGGCTACAAACCACCAAGAGCGGAGGTCGTAGGACTTCAATTGCAGGTCATCCGCAGCCGAGACATCACCGCGGAGCGGCGGCGGCACGGCAATGATGCCCTGCACACCGTTGTTCTTCAGGGTGGTGACCTGAATCAGCGGATCCTGGCCTTCCTGAAGGGACATCTGCCCGATGGAGGCGGCGTGGTGCGGGTTGGTGAAGGCCTCGAAGGTTGCGCCACGCTTGCCGCGGGTGCCCTTGAAGGGCCCCGTTCCGGTGGGACGGAGGGAGAATTCCGTCTCGGGCGTGATGGAGGTGTTACCCTGGAAAGCCGACTCGGGGAGCAGCGAAAAGCCAAGGCGCTCCTGCGGGTTGTGGAAGACCTTGGTGAAACGCACCAGCGCCACCTGAGCACTCTCCTCTTCACAACCGGCGAGGATGGTCCGGTACTTCTGGGCGATGGGGCTGGGCGTCTTGGGATCCAGCATCGCGTTGACCGTGAAGCAGATGTCCTTGGCGGTCACCGGCTTGCTGTCGTGCCACTTCATGCCCGGCTTCAGGGTCAGCCGGTAGGCCTTGCCCCCATCTGCAAGCTCACCTTTCTCGATCACCCGGCTCATCAACCGATTGTCGATGGTGTAGTGGAAGTAGAGGCGATCAAAAATCAGCTCCTGAGACCGGTAGTCCGGCATACCCGTCGCGAAGAGCGGGTTCAGGGTGCTGGGGAGGTTCTCCTCATAGAAGCTCAACGCTCCCGTGGTGAGCAGGGCTGTGGACAGCCCGGCGGCAAGCAGTAGCGTTCGGCGAGCAGAGACGGACATTTCTCACTCCTCAGTGGCTGGGTCCGGCAGGAGCAGCGTTCCTACCGACCCGGATCTGCAGGGCATCAACCGGGAAGCGCACCGCTTCCAGGCCAGGAATTTCAGACATCAGTGTATGGAGCAGGTCCGCACAGCGCAGGCTGTTAC
This sequence comes from Alphaproteobacteria bacterium, assembly GCA_040376425.1. Taxonomy (GTDB): domain Bacteria; phylum Myxococcota_A; class UBA796; order UBA796; family SXON01; genus CAITDR01. The sequence goes on from JBEIQS010000014.1 coordinate 5,928, forward strand.
GGTTTCCAGCATCCCAAGCAGCAACAGAGAGAACAAAGAGTGGATCGCGCGCGGTTCCGGTGCTGCGATCCAGGGCGTTGATGCGCAGGCGACCGCCCCCTTCGCGGTCCCCCATCACAAAGGCGGCCCGGTCGGCGGCACGAAGGGCGCCCACGCGGGCGAAGTCCGCGAAAGAGCGGTAGAAAGAATCTTCCTTTCCAGCCACTTCCTGCATTTTTACTTCGATGGCCTTCGCGAGCGCCGTGGATTGTTCGATCACACAATCCGGATTCACAGTCCCCTCGGCCGTACAACTGGCCACGATCACGGCGTAGGGGCTGTCCTTTTGATGGGCCGCCACTGCGTTTGCCCCGGTGGACACCAGATCCGCCAGGAAGGCGGCATCGCCCGACGTGCTGAGGAAGGACATAAACAGATAAGGATCCGTGAGCTGGGGACGTGCAGTGCTCGCCGTTTCAACGGGGAGGCGCCACGGATCCAGCAACATCGCCACCGCTTCTGTCGAAGAAGGATCGGCCAGCTTTGCAGCTTCTTCATGGTAGATCGACAGAGCAACCATCGCCGCGGGGTCGGTCATGTCCAGCGTCCCCGCCTCCCCCTGATGTGCAAAGTTGTAGCTGGGCAAGGTGCCACCGTCGGGGAGCATCCCCGCGTTGGCCGCCCCGGGCACACCGGGAACGAGCGCCAACCCGGCCGTCGGAGGCCAAACCCCATCCCAGGCTTTGAAGGCGGCATCCTGCGGTGCCACCGAGGTGCCCCCGGAGGTGCCCAGCTTGACCGACCAGGTATCGTTCTTCATCAGACGCCCGGAAAGGCCCACAAGGTAGGCCATCTCTTTCGGATCGGTGGGTTGGGCATCCGCCCCAAAGGTCTGCACCAGCGCGGCCGCCGAGGTCAGCGCAGCCTGGCGGTACAACGCGGCATACTCGCCGTGCAGGCGCGCAAGGGCGGGCTTATCACCCTCCATAGCGAAGCCCGAAAGAGCCGCCTTCCGCTGTCCCTGAAAATACTGTACCCAAGCGTCCCGACCCTCAAACGGTGCCCGCACGGCCGCATCCGCCATCCGCACCTGCCAGCTTGTAGCCAGCAGATCGGCGGGGACAACGAGCGAGGCGCCTTCCGTTTTGGGTGTCTCAGAGGTGCCGCTACAGGCCCAGAGTGTAAGCAAAAGCACCGATCAACCTCCGCAATAGGAGGCGTTACCCGCCGCAGAAACACACAGTGCCAACGCGGCGGAGCTATCCTGCCCGGAAGCCTTGGCGTAGTCCAACCACTCCTTGGCATATTCCTTGGCGTTGGCCCGATACTTGTTGGATGCGGCCTCCGCCTCGTCGGAACGGTCGGCGGTGTACTTTTCCTCGGCGTCCTTCCAGAGCTTCATGGCAGCTTCGGCCTTCATTTTCATGAGGGCGAAGACGCGGCTCTTGTAGGTGCTGCCGGTCCACTTGGACTTGTTTTCCAATGCGTAGTCGGCCCAGCGCACGACACCCTGTGCACGGCCTACGCCACCACGGGAAAGCTGGAGGGCGTAGTTGTAGCACATGTCCGGATCGGAGCGATCGATGCTCTCCAGGTGGCGCTTGACGAGCTGTTCCCACGCTGCTTTGTCGCCTTTCGCATAGGCATTGTTGATCAGCAGGCGCGACACCTTGTCCCGTGTGGTCTGCTGGGGCTCCGACGCGATGCGGCCCTCCAGGCAGGAGGTCTGCCCCTTGGTGAGCTGGCCCATCAGCGCGTTGGGCTCCAACATCATCAGATCATCGCAGCTATCGCTGGGCGGAGCGGCGCTGACCGGCGTCACGTTGTTGGTGTTTGGACGCAGGCTTGCACCAGAGGGAGCCGGAGCGGGTGCCACGGTGGCCGGTGCGGGAGCGGGTGCAGGGCGCAGACTGCCGCCGGCAGGTGCGGGAGCGGGGGTGGGTGCGGGCGCCATGGCCACCGGTGCAGGGGCCGGAGTGGGCGCTGCAACCGGCGTGGGCGCAGGCGCCGGTGCCGGACGCAGACTTCCCCCTGAGGGTGCGGGTGCGGGAGCCGCTGCGACGGGAGCCGGAGCGGGAGAGGGCCGCAGGCTCCCGCCGGACGGGGCCGGGGCTGGGGCCGGCTCGGGGCTGGCCACCGGGGCCGGTGCCGGAGCGGGGGCGTCGTTCTGCGCCACCGGGGCTTCCGACGGAGCCGGTGCAGGCGCCGGTGCGGGCGGCGGCTCGGCGGGCGGAGGCGGAGCCACCACACCACCCACCGGTCCGCTATAGGCAGAGAGCCCCACAAAGGGAGAAAGCGCTGCCGTTGGCTGCAGATCCCACCAGTTCAAGCGGGCATTTGCCGCAGTGGGCACGCCCGCCACACTGGCCGCACCTGCGCCGAGGCTCTGGCCCCCGACCACACAGCCCAACCAGCCGTCCGAGCAGGGCACGGCCGGGAAAAGCCCTGTCCAGGAGGTCCAATCCTCGGCACTTGCCGTTCCCATCAGGACCAGTCCGGTCACCACGCCGCGAGTCAAGAATTTCGCACGCATCATTATTCCGTCGCCTCGCGGGCCTTGTCCTGCTTGAAGGTGATAATCGGTTCTTCGATGTTTTCTTCCGTGATCTCAATCACTTCCAAAGCCACCTGGAGCAGGTTCCGGCTCTTCCGCACCTGGTAGACCACCTGCTGGGTCTTGTAGCCGGGGGCGGAGACCTCAAGCTGCAGGTCCATTCCGGGGGTGAAGCGGAGCTCGGAGCCGTCCGGCATGTACAGCGCGGTGGCTTTCCAGGTTCCATCTTCGGAGTTCACGCGGTGGCGGTCACTCTCGCTGGGGTGACGGACGACGCTGGTGGGGATCGGCTCCCCCTTCATGTCCACCACCTGTACCTTCACCTCCACCCCGGAGTCCTCTTTCTTGGCCGCAAGGGCAGGAGTGCTCAGCAGACCAGCAAACAGCAGTGCAAGCGCGCGGAATTTCATCTCAACCTCCCAGCTGTTTCTTGAGAAAGGGATCTGCAGCGGCCGATGCGGCCGCCGGTTTGTCGCCCAGAAGTAGATAGACGCGGGCGGCGCCATCACCTTGCACACCCTCCAGCAATTGGCGGGCCGTACCAGGATCGCGGTCAGCAATCACGTTCGCGGCGGTCACGCGGGCGTCCACATAGCCGTCGGCCGGGGCCATCACCTTGACCTGCTCAAAGGTTTTGAGGCACTCCCCGGCATTTCCATCGGCGCACCAGGCAATTCCCTTGGTGGCCATCACACGCCAAGCCTGATTCTCCGGCGGAACGGAGATCGCATCCAGCAGTCGCCAGGCCACTTCCGCCTCGCCCAGTGCCGCCGCACGGCCGGCCCACAGCAGAATCTGCTCGGGACCATCCTCGTGTGATTCGGCGTAGGCCTTCACCAATTCCTCCACGCTGCGTACGGCGACCTTCTGCTGACCCAGAGCCCAGAGCGCCTGCGTCTCAGAGAGACCAGCCACCAGAGGGTTGGGGTCCGCCATCAGGGCCAGATATTGCTTGGCAGTTGCTCCCACCGAACCCGCATCGCCAGAGATTCCTTCCAGGATGGCCTTGGCGGGCTCACGATTTCCGTCCGCCAGCTCCGCCTCTGCAGCGAGAAGTTTTCCGGCAGGCAGGTTGGAGCTATTGCCGAACTCCTTCACCTTGTCCAGATCTCCCTTCTGCATGGCGATCAAGGCACGGCGGAGCTTGATTTCGCCCGCCTTCTCGCCGGCCGCAGCTTCGGCACCGGCCAGGGCGGCGTCTGCACCGTCCAGATCGCCCTTCAGGCTGCGCATGTAGGCGGCGCCCACGGCCGCATCCACACTGGTGGGGGCCGCTTTGAGTGCTTCCTCAAACTTGGCCGACGCCGCATCCAATTCCCCCTTGTTCAAAGAACTTTTTGCTTCTTCCGCAGCCTTGGACCCGCCCCCCATAAGGGACTCCAGCGGGCCGCAGGCCAGCAGCGCAAGGGAAAAAGTCGTCACCGTCAGCAGGGTCCAGGGACGGCGTCGCAGGGGATTCGACAAGTGCACTCCGGGGAACAGACACAGCCTATTAACCATATCCCGCCATGATGGAACAGGCCGCAGCTCTCAGAACCATGTTATCTTGCATGCGGTAAGGCAGCGGAGCCGGATGGAGGCGCAGGGTTCAGAAAAACGCTTCGAGCTGGAGCTGCTGCAGGAAGTGAACGCCGGGACTTTTGCCCGGCTGTACCTTGCTCAGATGCGCGGCGCGGGTGGTATCGAGCGTCTTGTGGCGGTAAAACTGGTGCGCGAGCAGTGGGCCACTATGGATGAGGTGGTCACAAGAACGCGCGATGAAGCTCGGCTTTTGGCGAAGCTGCGCCACAAAAACATCCTGCGCGTGGAGGACCTGACCGAGATCGACGGGCAGGCCGCCATCGTGATGGAGTATGTGGAAGGTCTGGACCTGAAGCAGCTTCAGGATGCACTTCGTACGTCGGGAAAGCGCTTTTCTCCGAAGGCGGCCCTGCAGATTGCGACCCAGGTGGCCTCCGCATTGGAGGCGGCCTGGGCAAAGATTCCGCTGGGCATGGAAGCCCCGCTGGCGGTGGTCCACCGGGACATCAAGCCCTCTAACGTCATGGTCAGTGTAGAGGGGGAGGTAAAAGTACTGGATTTTGGAACAGCGCGCGCAAATGAGGCCTTCCGGGCGGCAAAGACCGGGGCCTTGCGCCTTGGTAGTCTGAAATACATGTCTCCGGAACGGCGGGATGGAAACCGGGGCGAACATCCGGGTGATATGTACGCGCTGGGCTTGACGCTGCTGGAACTGCTCCGGGGGAGCGGGATGGACCTGCTTCCGCTGGACGAAGAGGAGCACGATGCTGAGGTGGTCCGGGCGGTCAATACCCTGGATCAAACCGGCATGCCCAACGAAGAGTGGGATCTTGCGTTGCGGCGGCTTTTGGTGCGGCTGATGGCATCCAACCCGGCCTTCCGGCCGGATGCTGCCGAGGCTGTAGCCACACTGCGTGCATTCGCCGATCAGGCTTCCGGTGTTTCTCTCGAGACTTTTGCCGCCGAGGAGGTGGTTCGTCTGACCCTCGCGGTGCGCGGGCAGGCAGCAACGGGTAGCTTCTCGGGAAGAAAACTGGCGTTGAAGGTGGAAGGGGCCTCGGGTCCGCAGGGCGCGAGTGCGCGTGGGGCCTCGGGTCCGCAAGGTGCGGGATCGCAGGCTTCTGGGCCCCAGGGTAGCAGTCGAAGGGTTCTTCCGGATGCCCGCCCGCCCGCATCGGGTGCGGCCGCGCGCAGCTCTGGCCCACAGGGCGCCTCTGCCCAGAGCTCGGGGCCGCAGGGCAGTGGGGCCGAGCTGCCGCGGCCCGCCATCCGGGGAGCCTCCGTGGCTGACCCGGAGCTCCGGGGTCGAGAAAATACCGGGCGTAGTACGCGGGTCAACACGGGACTTCCCGTGAGTACCGCACCGTTGAACAGCGATGGCCCTGCGCCGGAACGTCCGGCGGAAGGCCGGCGTCCGCCGCGGGTGGACCGGCCGGTATGGGGGGCCGCCCTGGTGCCCCCTCCCCTTCCCCGGCCCGAGGAGGCGCCGCCCACGGTGCTTCTGTCTGAGCCCCCGCCGCCCGATGCCCCGCCGGCCAAGTCGGGTTCGATGCTTTTTGCCGGAATGGTGGTCGTGGCGGTGCTGGGCGTGGCGGCGCTGGTGGTGGCTGCGGTTGCCGGCGGGTTGTGGTGGAACAACCAGAGCCAGGAGGTGGTGCCAGAGCAAAAAGAGCTGCCGAAGCCACCGCCAAAGGTCGCGGCAAGTGCGCCCGTACGGGTGGAGGCCACCGGTGGCACCCTCCAATGGATTCGGCTCAGCGATTCCGGTGGCAAGGAGGTCGCAAAGGCAGATGACACCCTGAATACCACCTTGCCGGCTGGCAGCTATCGCCTCTCCATCAAGTACGTCGGCCGCACGGTGGTCAGCGGGTCGGTGGACCTGCCGGAGGGGGGCTCCAATTTCCTATGCAGCCTGGAGAAGGACGGCAGCGGTCGCTGTGAAAGTGGAGGAAAAACCATCCTCCTTCCCATCTCCTCCAACTGAATGAAGCTTCATTCAGCGTAGGAAAGGCGGATGCGGCAGCGCTCGGAGCCGCCTTCATCCATAAAGGCGCCCAGCATGTGGGATCGGCCGCCCGCCCGGTAGAGGGTCGCCCGGACCTGTGTGGTATCGCCCGAAAAGAAGGGTTTGCGCCACATCAACTCGATCTCTTCCACGGCCATTTCACCGAAGGGCAGCCCTGCATCCGCGAGGCACTCCAACGCCACTTCTTCAAAAACCCGAGGATAGACCAAGGAGTTGACGTGAAAATTCGGGTCGGTGTGGGTGAGGCCGAAGCGGAAGGGGCGAATCAGCTCATGCCGCCTATCCCAGTCGGCGGCCGCTGCGCCCACCTGCTCAAAGGGCGTCCAATCCCAGGTTCCCGGTGGGATACCGTCGGGAAGCTCGCGCACACGTCGGTCGCCGGGTTCGCCGAAAAGGCGGGTGAAGATATGCTCGGCGTAGACCTCTCCCGCGAGAATGGGGTCGCCCCCCTCCCCTCCCTCGTGGGTGGCGCCCTGGCGCCCCTCGAAGCGGGCCCACATCAGCAGCAGGATCCGGTCCACGCTGCCATCGGGAGCGCGCACGGTCGCGCGATGACCAATCCCTTCGCCAAAAAAGGGGCGAATGGGAGACAGAGGAGCGGCACCGCGCCGAAGAATCATTCGGCTGAGGATGGGAAGCACACCCGCATCCCGAGCGGGTCGGGAGGCCGGGAGCTGCATCAGCGCCGGCCAGACGAGCTGACCCAGGGCGTGCGGGAGGCCAAGTGGCCGAAAATGTCCGTCCTGAGAGATATCTTCGTAGCGCGCGCTGACCGGCCCCTGCATCCGGAGGCCGTCGACCTCCTGCGGGGGCGCAGGAATCAACGCCCACCCCACTTGACCAGGTTCAAGCTTTCAATCAGTGTCTTTTCCTGAGCGTCGGCGCCGGCACGGAAGCTGACCCGCACATAGTCGCGGCCATCCATGCCGGTATTCTTACTTTCAGGAAGATCGTCCAACACATCCCGGAAGTGCGGGTCGTCCGGGTAGCAGTAGATCATGCCCAGCTCGTCGAGTACCACCTGCTCGCCGAAGTTGCCGCGTACCCAGAGCTGGTGCCGACCGTCGTACCACACCAGCTCTCCAGCCGCTTCCAAGGCGGCAATCACCCGCTCGACGGGCACCTCCAGGCCCACAAAGCGCAGCGGCGCGGGATGGGTGACCCCGCTGGCCCGATCGGTGAGCTGCATGTAGGCGACGCTCAAGGGCGCCTTCATACTTTTCAAGATCCGAAGGTGCATTTCAGGCAGTTCTTCGGCGGGCACCGAGATCACCAAACGTGTGGATCCGTCGGGAGCAACCTGTGCGCGCCAAGCGCGCGGGGGGAGCCATCCATCCGGGCTGCCGTCGGCTGTGACGGAGGATGCTTTGGGGGGATTCCGTTCCATCGGCTCCGTCTAACCTGCGAGGGCGGGGTGGCGAGGTGGAGCTGGGGTGGCGGATGCACGCAGAATGGGCTAAAAGGGCGGGATGTACCCGACCCACTACCACATTCGCCAGATTCGCGTGGAGCCGAATGTGGTGCTTGCGCCCATGGAAGGTGTGACCGATCTCACCTTCCGTCGGCTGATTCGCCAGATTGGCGGTTGCGGAATGACGACCACCGAGTTCATCGCCAGCGAAGGGCTGCGGCGCGGCTCCAGCAAGATGGAGGAGATGGCCCGCTTTGACGCCGATGAACGCCCGGTGGCCATCCAGATCTACGGGCGGAATCCGGAGTCCATGGCGGAGGCTGCGCGGATCATCGAAGACAGCGGCGCGGATGTCTGCGACCTGAATTTCGGCTGTCCCTCCAAAAAGGTCTGTGCCCACTCGGGTGGTTCGGCGTTGCTGAAGGACATGTCCTTGGCGACGGCGATCGTGCGCGAGGTGCGCAAGGCGATCAAGATTCCGCTCACGGTCAAGATGCGTTCGGGCTTCGATCATACGATGCGCAACGCCCCCGAAGTGGCGATGATGTGCCAGGAGGAGGGAGCGGAGGCCATCGTGATTCACTGGCGCACGCGCTCCGACCTCTACGGGGGGACCCGCGCAGTGGACAAGATCGCCGAAACCAAGAGCCGCTTGAAGATTCCGGTGATTGGAAACGGCGATGTCGTCGATTTTGAGAGCGCCCGGAAGATGATCGAGGAGACCGGCTGCGACGGCGTGATGGTGGGCCGGGGAGCCGTGAAAAACCCCTGGGTGCTCCTGCAGATCGCGCAGGGACTACGCGGTGATCCGATCCTGGAAGTGGATGCCGCCGAAAAACACCGGGTGTTGCGCAACTACATCCAGAGCATCCGGGATGTGTTCCGTTCGGAGCGGGGTGCGCTTGGCCGGATCAAGAAGATCTGCAATTACTTCACGCACGGCCTGCCCTTCGGCTCGGATCTCCGTACCGCCCTGCTGCGTTCAGAAGGGCTGGACGAGCTGATCGACCATGTGGATGTCTACTTCGATCGGCTCGCGGCGGGCGGCTTCCGGGGCTCGCGTCCCTACGAGCTTGCCCTGGGCTCCGCCGAACATTTGGCCGAAAGCTCAGCCTCCTAAGAAGCGATCCTGGTAGTCGGCTTCAGCGGCGGCCAGCACTTTTTCTGCCTGGGCCTTGCCGTACACCCGATTGACGGTGACCGGAGTGGCGCCGCTATTGTCCAGCTTGTAGGTTAGAAAGTAGTGCTTCAAACGATCCACCAGGGCCGCAGGCAGGTCGGCGATGTCCTTGGCCCCGCCCCAGACCGGGTCGCGGTCCAGGACGGCGATGATCTTGTCGTCCGCTTCGCCCTTGTCGATCATGACCAGCCCGCCCACAATGCGCGCATCCAAAAGAATGTCGTTGTGGGAGATAGGCCGCTCAGAGATGACGCAGATATCCAGCGGATCTCCGTCGCCACGCTCTGCGCCGTCGCAGAGCTGCTTCACCTTCTCTCCACAAAAAGTCTGAGGCACAAACCCGTACAGGGTGGGCGGCAGGGAGTTGGTGGGCTGGGGGCGGTCCACCTTCAGGTAGCCGGTTGCCTTGTCAATCTCATATTTGACTGGGTCAAAGGGTGTGATCTCGATGTAGGCGTGGACCAGCTCCAGATTCCGGGGCCGCACGGGAATGCCGTGCCAGGGGTGAGGGCGGAAGGCCTGAAAAGGACCGGGCATGGGGACTCCGTAGCGAGGGGCGGTTAACCTGCGGATGGTCGGGAGGGGAGGATGGGAGAGGAGCAGGGGCGGTGAAAGACTCCATCCGCGAAAACTACGAAAAAGACGGCGTTGAAGGTTTCTACCGGCGGGAGGGCAGCCAGTACCGCAACCCGCATGAGGACGCGCTGCGGGCGACCCTCCAGCGCTGTCTGAGCTGGAACCTTGACCTGTCAAGGGTTCTGGATCTGGGGGCTGGTTCTGGAGAGGTGACGTTGTTTCTCCAGGAAAACGGCGTCCGTCCGGAGCAGATCGACGCATGTGATCCGTACACGGGTGCAGCCTTTTTGGCGCGCACCGGTCGCTCCTGTGAGCCGTGGAGTTTTCGGGATCTGCTTGGTGGGGCACTGGAGGGGCGCCACTACAGCCTGATGGTGGCCTCCTACTCGCTGCACCTCTGCCCCGAGTCCATGCTTCCGGGGCTGATGATGGCCCTGGGCCGGCATGGCTCGACCCTGCTCTGCTTGTCTCCACACAAACGTCCTGAGCTGCGGTGGGGATGGCGCCTGGATCGCGAGGGCTATGATCCCGTCGATCGTGTACGGGCGCGCCTCTATCGCCTCGGATAAGGGGCCATTCCGGAGCAGCCTCCGGTAAGCCCGATCGGGCCGGAGCTCCAGATGGCCGTCGAGGTGGTGCAGGTACAGCTTCCAAAGGAGATCAAACCCTTCTTGGACGCGTGGTGGCATGTCTACAAGGGCGATCCCCACTGGGTGCCGCCGCTGCGTTTCGAGCGGAAAGACTTCTTCAACCCGAAGAAAAATCCCTGGTTTCAACGCGGCAAGGCCGCCTTCTTTTTGGCTCGGCGCGATGGGCAGCCGGTGGGCACGATCTCTGCCCAGCTCGATCCCACGGTACACGAAAAAGATCCGGACATGGGCCTGTTCGGTTTCTACGAATTCAAGGACGACCCCGAGGTTTCTGAGGCTCTTTGGAAAGCCGCGTCGGACTGGCTGCGCGAGCAGGGCATGCGTCGGGCGCGTGGCCCCTTCAACCTGACCATCAACCACGAGTGCGGTCTGCTGGTGGACGGATTTGATGGGGATCCCCTCGTATTGATGACCTATAACGGTGCCTATTGTGCCTCCCACTACGAAAGGATGGGAATGACAAAGGCGATGGATCTCTATGCCTATTGGCTGGACGCAAAAAAGCCGGTCCCGCCGACCATCCAGAAGTTGTCCGATCGCTTCACGCAGCGCCATCCCGAGGTGAAGATCCGTCCGGTCAACCTGAAGGATTTCGACAACGAGCTACGCGCACTGCTCACCATCTACAACGACGCCTGGGAAGACAACTGGGGTGCGGTGCGCATGGACGAAGAGGAGATGCGCAAAACGGTCGAGGGCATCAAGCCTATGATTGATCCTCGCTTCTGCTACTTTGCGGAAGTGAATGGCGAGCCGGCCGCGCTGTCGGTCACGCTGCCCGACTACAACCAGGTGGTGAAGCCGATGAATGGCAGCCTCCTGCCTTTTGGCTGGTACCACTACCTGACGCGCCGCAGCAAGGTGGATCGCTTGCGGGTACTGGTTTTGGGGGTGCGGCGTAAGTTTCAACATATGCCACTGGGCGCACCGCTCTACATGCGCACCTGGCAGGCCGGCTTGGCCGCGGGAGTGGTCGGTGCAGAGGCTTCCTGGATTCTGGAGAGCAACAACCGTATGCGGGGCGCTTTGGAGAAGCTGGGTGGCGAAATCTACCGCACCTACCGGATCTATGAGAAAGTGCTATGATGGAAGAGGATCGGGTTCTGCGCCTGGAAGAAAAGATCGCCTGGCTGGAGCACTATGTGCGGGAGCTGGATGGCGTGATCCAGCACCTGGTGGCCCAGGTCGGCACCCTGAAAGGTGAGCTGGGGGAGGTGCGGGAGAAGCAGAGCCAGTTGGAGGAGGATCAGAACCCTTCTTCCTATGAAGTTCCTCCGCACTATTGACCTGTCAAGGGGGGCCGGGCAACCGCCTCCGCGCCGGATTCAGCCTCCGCCGAACACCAGCTTTTGCACGCCCATGTTTGCCCGCACCAACAGGTAGCGGTCCGGGCCGTTCTCCCACTGCCACGCCCCGGGCTGCCCGCGAACCAGCTTGTACGCCAACACGGCGCCCTCTTCGGCCTCCCAGCGGATCTGCCCCCCCTCCCCCGCTGCACCCAGATCCGGGTTCCAGTTCCCCAGGAGTGGCCCGGCGCCGACCAGGCGGGCGCCTTCGGGAAGGTCCAGCTCCAGGGGCACTGTTTCCGGCAATGAAAGTGGGTCTTCAAGCTCCACCACCGCGACACCGCCACGCGGAAAATGCAGACTGCCCGCCTGTGCTGGCGGCCCACGCAGCACCCGCTTGGCGCGCATCCCCGCGGGCAAAGGCCAGCTCCCCTCCCCCTTCTGCACCACAATCAGGCCGCTCTTTCCCGCCTTTCCGCAGCCATCGGCTTCCGAGCAGTGGCGCGCCAGCACCAGCCGCGTGTCGCTCAGCTCCAGGGTCCAGCTTCGCCCCCGGCTCCACAAGGGGCCCCGCTCCTTCAGCCCCGTGCGGAGGATCTCTGCGAAGGGTGCCTCGGAACCCCAGTCCATACTCTTCCGATTTTCCGGCTCCTTTTCGCCGGTAGAGCCGGTCTCTGTGCCCCAGGTGATGCTGGGCGTTCCCCGCATGCTCAGCAGGAAGCTGAGCGCCGACTCTACCCGCGGATCCTCCTCTCCACATGCGGAGCGCAGGCGGGGGAGATCGTGGTTGTCTAAAAAAGGAACGAGACGGCTCGGATCTCCATAGAGGGGATCCAAGGAAAGCACCGACGCAATACGACCAGGATGCTGGTCTTTGCAGAAGACGTCCACCATTGCATAGTGCAAGGGAAAGTCAAAAACAGAGGAAAGTCCAGTCTTATCCAAGGTGTCGGTCACCACGAGAGGGTTGCCGTCAAAGACCTCTCCCAACAGGTAGAAGTCCGCACCCGCCTCGGCCCGCAGGTCTACAAACAGATTATGTAAAAATGTAGTCGGCATGTGCCGGACCGCGTCGATGCGGAAGCCGTCGGGGCGGGCCATGGCCAGCCATTTTCGGCTCCATTCCTGCATCCACGCCACCACCTCGGGTTGGTCCTGATCCAGGTCGGGCAGCCCGTGCACCTCGTGGGTGACCACTTCCACCGGGTCGCTCCAGTTCTGGATCGGCAGAGAGGGATGGAACCAGCCCGGCTTTTCGGTGCGCAAGGGTGCGTCGAAGGAGACGTGGTTGTAGACCACATCCAGGATCAGCTTCATTCCGCGCTGGTGGATGCCGTCCGAGAGCTGTCGCAGGCTGCGCTCGTCGCCAAAACGGGCTTCAATCCGGGCGGGATCCTGCACCCAATAGCCGTGGAAGGCGCCGTTCCCGAAGAAGGGCTCGGTACGCATCTGGGCAATGGGGGAAAGCCACAGCGTGTCGAAGCCTAATGCCTGGATATAGTCCAGTTTTTCCAGGAGACCCTGAAGGTCGCCACCGTGAAAGGCCACCGGGTCCGCCGGGTTGGCATCCGCATCGTTTGTGGGGTCGCCGTTGGCGAAGCGATCGACCATCACGAAATAGATGGCCTTCGGCGGAGTTTTTGGCGGGGGACTCTCCTGCAGCGAATGGTGGGCGCAGGCAAGCAGGAGCGTCCACATCACTCGGTTCGTCCCCCAAGCCACTCATCCAACAACGATGCAAGGCGATGCTGGATCACCGGAACTGCGGCGGCGATGGCGGCATCTTCGCGCTCATGGTCGAAGTCCAGGAACACGGGCACCTCAAACTGGAGGCTCAGGGGGTTTTTGTCCTCGGGTGCGGCCCGGACCTGAGCGTCCACGGCGACCGTCCATCGGTAGCGGCCACTCATCTGGGAGTAAAAGGAAGCGGTGGTATCCACCAGGAGCACCACGCGCTCGGTGGGCCCGCGATCAGCGAGGAAGAGCACCCGCTGTCCCGGACTACGCCGATTGGAGAACTCGGCAGTCCAGACGCTTGGTTCTACGCGTTGTGGCAGCAGGTTGCGCTGCTGCAGCAGTTCCTCCATCGCCAGGTACAGCGCGGCAGGCCCTTCGCGCACCTCCCGGCTTTCCAACAGGTTGGCGACGGCGACGAGATCGGTGGGCAGGGGGCGTAGCGACTGCACGGGGGCCTGCTTGGGGAGGCAGGCAAAAAGGAGGATCAGAACCATACTTCAGTCTCCAGAGCCAGCAGGTGGTGCCAGTGGCGCTCCACATTCCCAAATTGGTTGTACTGGTCCAGGGTTTCGACAAAACTATTGCCAAAGGCATTGTTTTGGGAGGAATACTGGGCCCCGTACAGGACCCGCAGCGAGGGGCGGGTGTAGATACCCGGCCCGAGCGGATTCAGCACAAAACCTGCTTTGCCCTGCCATGTGGTGCGGGTGTCGCTGTCGCCGTTCTCCAGACCACGCGCATCCGCCTTGCCGTCGGTGTTCTCGAAGATGGAGTCGGCGTGGTTGCGAAAAGTCCGCCCGTTCAGCGATTTTTCCTGTGCGTAGCTGCTCTCCACCAGCAGGTGCAAGGCCGGGCTCAAGTAGACCTGGGTGCGCAGCACCGTGGACCAATACCACCGGTCGTCGTCGCTCGGCGCGATGTTGTTGTCGCCGTCCTGGTGGAGTCCGTACAGCCCCGCCAGGGCCAGATCCAGCCGCGAAGGCACCAACCGAAGCTGCAGCTCGTCCCCGAACAACAACACGGTGCGCTGATCGGTCAGATCGTGGATGTACACATCCACGCTGTTGCCCTCCCAGCTCTCGGTGTAGAGATCGCGGGGATGCAATTTTTGCCAGCTTACAAAAAAGTTGTTCCAGCGAAGCGGGCCCAGGTCGCCGAAGCCCAGGTAGCCGACCGCCTTGCCGGAGGCACTCTGCCGCGGCTCGGGGTTGGGCACGTCCGTTGGGGCGCCAGGGTTTTCTTCGGCGTAGTTCTTGATGAACTCGCCGCGAACAAACTCCTCGTAGCCCACGCCCGGGGTGGTGTAGGGCGCATAGCGGTTGCCCACCACCTTGGGCTCGAAGTAGCCCTGCCCACCGGCGCCCAGCTCCAGGTGGCTGCCCAGCCTCAGGCGTACAGTTCCGCCCCCCGTAAGAACCGTATTGTAGCGGCTCCCTTTGATGGAGTAGCCTGCGTCCCCTACACCGACGACCAGATCCAGGGCCTGCGTAGGCACGGTGGCGGAGATGCCGATGGTATCAAAGAGCACCTGGGCGGGGCGCATATCGTACAGGCCCAGATCCCCGAAGGTGCTCTCCAGCGTGCCGATGCGCCAGACCACGCCAGGAATCAGCACATTTCCCGCCTGCGCATAGACCTGCGACATGCGGAACATTCCGAGGGATCCACCAAATGCATCGGCTTTTTCGATGGATCCGCCTTCCACCTTCACGTGCAGGTCAGTCCAGGGGGCGGCACTTCCCGCCTGGCGCCGAAGCAGGTCCAGCTTCAGCTCCAAGGCGCCGTAGGGCCCCTCGTTCAGCAGGCGTCCATACAGGTTCCAATAGCCCAACTTGCCGTCGCCTCCGGCAAAGTCGGGTCGGGTCATCACCCGGAAGTAGCCACCCACCTGCGCCTGAGCAAAGGCGGGGGCCAAGAGCGCCAGCAACAGGCTCATTTACTTCTTCTCCAAGATCACGATGGAGGAGCCGGCCACCCCATAAGAGCCGCTGACCACGACGGCGGCGGAGGGGTCGATGTTGCCGGAGCTGCGCGCATCCAGCCCCTGGTCCGCGCGCCATTCGTCGCCTTCAAAGTAGGCCTGAGTGTCCACCGTCCGCCCCCAGGAGCCGGCCGGCAGGCTGAAGCTCACTTCGTAGCGCTCCAGGTTCATCAGAATCGCCAGCTCGGGACCAGCCGCAGTGCCGTCGTCGTAGTAGTGGATCATCAGCCGGCGACCGCTCCAATTCGGATCCCCGCCCGTCTCGCTCTTCCAGGAAAAGGGCATGCCGCCGCCGTACTCGGTGGGGGACACCGCGTAGAGGTGGGCCTGGCGCCAGGCGAGGATCTTCCGCACAAAGTCGAACATGCGCCAGCGCTCGTCCCGCGCCTGCCACTCGCCCCAGCGGAACCAGTTCCACTCGTTGTCGGCTGCGGTAGAGTAGGCATTGTTGTTGCCATACTGGGTTCGCATCCACTCGTCGCCGCCGTTGATCATGGGCGTGCCGTGGGAGATGGCCATGCCCACGAAAAAGTTCCGCATGAGCTGGCGTTTGAACTCCTCCGCCTCCATTCCCCAATCGCGGGAGCGGTTGTTTTCCTCGCCCGACTGGGTGTCGCACCAGGGGGACGTGGGGTCGTCGCAGCAGATGGGGTTCAGCGGGCCGCAGGTGTTCTGCTTTTCGTTGTAAGACAGTAGGTCATACATCGTAAAGCCATCATGAGCCGTAACAAAATTGACCGAGTGGTAGGGCTTGCGGTCATTCCAGCCATAGCGGGCCTGCGAGGCGGTGATCACCCCGCCCCCGTCGATGCCGTTTTCCTGGCTGTTGAGCTGCCAGGCGTCGTTGTTGATCGCCGCCCGCCACCAATCGCGGAAGGAGGCATTCCACTCGCCCCAGCCCGTGCTGTTCTTGGTGCTGGACTTCGGAAAAGCACCGATCGAGGTGTACGATCCGCCTGCAGTCCAGGGTTCGGCGATGATCCGGGTGTTGTACTTCTGCAGCACCGGATCGTCGATGATCTCCTGGAGGACGGTGTTGGCCGGGTCGTCCCACTGGTTATAGTTTTTGTCCTGCTCACCGAGGATGCCCGCCAGATCGAAACGGAAGCCATCCACATGCATCTCTTCCACATAGAAGCGGAGAGAGTCCATGATCAGGCGTCGCATAGGCGTGTGGTTGGCACGGGTCTCGTTGCCCACGCCGGTATTGTTCCAATAGCCGTAGTTGTCGGCGGAGAGCGCGTACCAGGCCTGGTTGTCCAGCCCGCGCATCGAGTAGATGGTGGCCGCCTCTTTGGTATCCAGATTGTAGAAGGCGTCGGACATTGCTTGTGGATCAAGAAGCGTATCGTCCATATACACTTTATCCCGCCACAGCCCCCCCTCGCCGGTGTGGTTGTAGACCACGTCCACCACCACCTCGATCCCCTGCTGGTGAAGCTGGTCCACCATCCACTTGAATTCGTCGATCACCACTTCCGGCGGGCCGCCGTACTCGTAGTCCGCCGAGTACCCGATCTCAGGGGCGAAGAAGTTGACGTTGTTGTAGCCCCAGTAGCCCCCGTCCAGCGGCTTTTCGTGGATAGGCAGAAGCTCCACCGCCGTGATGCCCAAGTCCTTGAAATAGGCCGCTTTTTCTCCGAGTCCCCGGTAGGTTCCCGGCTCGGTCACGCCGTCCACACCGTTGGCGGTGAAGCCCTTGGCATGGACTTCGTAGAGAACCACGCTGTTCCAGCTATGGCCGGGCGCGTTTTCGTCCTGGCGCATCGTCCGCCATTCAGACTCGGCATCGCTCCACTTGTACTTGCTTACACTTACAATACTTTTGGCGGCCGCATCCCAGGTGCAGTCCTGGCGACGGCTCTCTCCGGAGCCTGCCGAGCCCAGGCCCCAGTCGTGATCCCGCGAAAGCGCCCGGGTGTAGGGATCGGCGAGCAATTTGTTGGGGTTGAAGCGGTTTCCATTGCTGTCCACGTCGGCCACAAAGCCTTCCCGGGAGCCACAATACCAGGCTTCGTCGTAGGGCCAATTCGGTCCCCAGGCCACAAAACCGTAGTGCTGCCCGGGGCCCACGCCTTCGATGTAGAGATTCCACACATTCCCAAGGCGCTTCATTTGAAAGCGTTGGGTGGGGCGCTCACTCTTGTCTTCGTCGAAGAGCAGAATCTCCATCCGCTCGGCATTTTCAGAGTAGACGGCAAAGTTCACACCCTGCGAACAGCCATCATCAATGAGGGTGGGGCCCATAAACTCCAGATTCTCCACCCCGGCTGGATCCAGACCCGGGCCCACCGTCTCGGTCGCATACAGGCGGGTGTAGCACTCTTCTTTGCCTTCGGTGCAGGAGAGAAGGAGCAGAGGAAGGAGGCTTTTCATGGTCTACTCCGTGCGCCGCGCGCGCGTATCGCCGGGGTCGGCCACCGGATGCTTTCGCGCCCGGGCCACCGCCGCGTCGAAGTCGGTCTGCTCCAGGATCTGGAGGTTGCGGGGTTGGGCACCAAAGTGCTTTTCCCAATGCTCCGCCACATAGGTGTTGGTGGCAAGTGTGTACAGTTTAGCGGGATCCAGCGGCTTCCCCGCTACCATCACGTTCGTGGCCTCTGGGGCACCGTTCACCAGGCGCCAGGTGTAGCTCAACCCGGACATTGCGAGAAAGCCACGTTTTTCATAGGCTTCCGCCGCCATGTTGGCGTTTACGATGCGCATCACCTCGTCGCCTGTAAACTGGAAGGTGACCACCTTGTTTCCGAAGGGAAAACACTGATAGATGTCCAGTACACGAACGGTGCCTGCTGCAATATCCGCCCTCAAACCGCCGCCATTGTACAGGCCGATGTCTGCGTCCGTCGTTTCGCGCAACACATCGGTGATCCAGCGACCCAGGCCCGATTCGTGGTAGTAGGAGCGCCCCAGCACCGCCGGTGCCGTCGAAATCTCAGCATTGTAGAATTTGCTGATCTCCGCCTCGTAGCGGTCGGCCAGATCCTGCACCTCAGGGCTGGCGGGGCCCGGTGCCGTCTCCGGGAGCAGGTCCCGCAGCTGGTAGGAGAACTCCGTGATCGCATCGCCCTCCACCTTCAGATCTACCACGCCCAAGGACCGTGTGTAGGAGCCGGCCTGTACGATCCAGGTACCTTTTACCTGTTCTGCTGTGGTCATACGGGTGTGGGAGTGTCCGCCCACGATCAGGTCGATGCCGTCCACCTGCGATGCGAGTGCGCGGTCATCCTCCACCCCGATATGGCTCAGCACCACGATAAGGTCGGTATCCGGATCCAGGCGCTCTACCTCGTCCTGCACTGCGGCGGCCACGGAGCGCAGCTTCAGCCGTTCGAAGTCCGCACGGCTCATCAGGCCGGCAAGGCCCTCGGTGGTCGCGCCGATCACGCCGACCTGCAGGCCATTCACCTCGAAAATTTCGGAGCGTTTCTGGTGGGGAAGTAGCGGCTCCCCTTCCGGCGTCAACACATTCGCGGAGAGCACCGGAACGCGCGTCGCGGAGGTCAAGGCGATCAGGTTGTCCAACCCCTTGTCGAATTCATGGTTGCCCAGCGCCCAGGCGTCGTAGCCCACGGCATCCAGGAATTGCAGCATCGCCCCGCCTTTGGCGCCGTCCACTTCCAGATCGGTCAGCGGTGTGCCGGTCAGGATGTCGCCGCCATCCAACAGCAACACTGCGTCCCGACGGTCCCGACGCAGCCCGTCCACTTCTGCATCCAGACGCACCATACCGCCGATAGAAGGCCGACTCTCCAGCCAATCTGCGGGTTCTGGCAGATAGTGGCCATGCAGATCGTTGGTATGTAAAATCGTGAGTGCGCCCGCAGGGGCCGGCTCGGGCAGAGGCGCTGGCAGCTCTGTGGGCTTCGGGGTGCAGGCCCAGAGCAATAGGATCATGCGGATCTCGCGGCGTTGATCAAGGGGAAGACATCGTCATCTTCCAACATCCCCTCCTTGTGGTACAGCACCCGACCGTCGGGCGCGATCACCAGGGTCTGCGGGACTTGATGAACGTTGAGGCCACAGATCTGGAACAGCTCCTCCGGTTTTCCGGTGAAGAGGACGTTTCCGTAGCCTACACCGTAGCTGTCCGCAAAGTCTGCCACCTTCTTGGCGATGCTCTCTGGCTTGCCGGGGTGATCAAAGAGATCCCAGCTCAAACCCAAGAATTCTGCCTTGTCTGCCAGTCCGGCCGCCGAGCGCACCAGGCGGGGGAGCTCGTCCACACAGGGCTCGCACCAGCTTGCCCAGTGGTTGATGACCAGCGGCTTCCCGGAGGGTCGCAGTATGGCCGCCAACGCGGCGGCATCCACGGGCACGCAGCCGCCCGAAGGTCGGCCGGTGGCCACGGGCACCGGGGCGCGATCCGTTTTCGACCGTTGGTCGGTTTTTGGACCGCTGGTCGAAAATGTGGCGAGCGGCGGGGTGCGCGGGCGCTCGCCTGGCTGCTCGAAGAGCCCATCCTTGGCTACCCGAGCGGCAATTCGGCGGAGAACACCCCGGAGGGCAGAGCGGGGACCGGGCATCAGTCGGCCTCGGTGCGGGTCTGGTCGGAGAGCGCCTCGGTGAGCTGCTGGGTGACGCCGCGCACCCGCTGCGACAGCACCTTGGCAATCTCATACACCAGCTTGTAGGCTGCGAGGTTGCCCTGCTTGAGCAGGCTCTCGTAGTCGCGGCGCGGGAAGCGGAACAGCGTGACATCACCCTGCGCGATCACGGTGGCCGAACGCGGCGAGTGGTCCACGATGGCCATCTCGCCAAAAAGGCCGCGCGGGCCGAGGGTGGCGACGCAGTGGGAGGGGTGGAAGTCGTCCGACTTGAAGATGCCCACCTTGCCCGCGTAGACGACGTACCAGGCATCGCCGGGATCTCCCTCGCGAAACACCACATGGCCATCGCGGATGCGCTGCACCTGCATGATGTGGACGATCTCGGAGAGCTCCATGGCGTCGAGGTCGCCGAACATCGGTGCTTCGAGCAGAAAATTGATGATCTGTTCAAGGGTAATCGTGGTCATGTTTCACCCGGCTGCCGGCCTTCATACCACAAAGAGCGAAGGCATTGGCTGCATTGTGCAACAAGACGGGTTAGACCGCCAGTATGGCACTACGCGAAATGATCAAGAAGAAGCTCCGGGCGGTGCTCGACCAGCTCTCCGGCGAATATTCCGCCGGATCCAAGGAGACCGCGACCCCTCCCCCAGAAAGCCGGCCCACCGTGATCGGCGAAGAGGTGAAGGTGACCCGGGCACGCCTGCGGCGGCCTCCGGGCGAACCTGAGGCATGAGCGTCGGTGTGCGCCGCCGGGGCCCTAGAGCTCCGCGAGCACCCACAAGAAGACCGATTCCTGGGGATGTACCGGCAACGGCTCCTCGGGCACGGCCCAGCCGTCGCTGCCGTAGACGACCACCCGACGAAAGCCGGCCGAGCGGAAGAGGGTGATCACCTCGGCGGGGGTCCATGCCCGGGTGGTGGCAACCGGCAATTCCCGGCGTACCCCATCACAAAATAGCACGGTGCGTTCCTCGACCCGACCGCGCATGGCGTCGAAGCGATAGGAACGCACGGCGTCGGCCGTGGGGCCATCCTCGGCGGAGGGGCTGTACTGGGTGAAGGGCCGCCCCGCCCAGTGATAGGGATTATAGAGGTTGCAGACCAACTTTCCGTTGGACTTCAAAAGGTCCGCGATGGATGTCAAGGTGCGCCGGTGCTCGTCGTCGTCCTCAAAAAAGCCGAACGAAGGCCCAAAAAGAACGGCCGCATCATAGGGACCGGAGCGGGGGAGCCAGCGCATGTCGCCCGGCATCCAGGAGGGCCCGCCGGTCTCCCCCTCCCACGCGTCCTGAGCCACCCGCAGCAGGCGCCTTGACAGGTCAACCCCCGTGGCGACCACGCCGCGCTTTTGGAGAAAACAGCTATGAAGGCCGGTACCACAGGCCACATCCAGCACCTGATCGCCGGGCGAGAGGCCGGCAAGCTGAATGGCAAAATCCACCTCCGCCTCGGCGGGCCCATCTTCGGTGCCCATCAGCAGCGGGTCGGTTTCTACCAGGGCTTCAAAGCGCAGGGTCCACCAGGGGACCGAGGAGGGGGTGAGGCTGGTCTGGGAAGTCATCTTTGCTCCGACCGGCGCCATCTATCCTGTTTTCCGCAGGCAAACCAGCCCGTGCCGACCGTGTGAGATCAAGCTCCGAACGGAAAAAGGCTCTTGAGGGCGACGCTGGGCAGCTTGTCCGGAGGAGGCTCCTGCAGGGTCTCGGCCAGATCTGCGTCCGGCGTGCTGCGGGCAGCCACCGTGATCAGGCTCACCCGGGGCCAGGGTCGGTGGCTCCACACCTGCTCCAACACCGCGTGGCCGAAGACATAGGGGCGCCCGCCATGGAGAAGAACACCTCCTTCGTCGATCATCGACAGCCGATCCCGTACCGCACTGCGCACGGTGCTTCCGGCGGCCAGTTGCTTTTGTAGTTCCTGATACTGAAGCTGGTGGAGGCGGCGCTTGCTCAACGGGAAGGCAGCCCACACCAGCATATTCATCAGGTCATGCAGGTTTGACGTGCGGGTGGGCACCCGGCCTTCACAGGTGATGCGGCCATTGTAGTCCTGCTCCGCCTGCTGTAGCTTCTGGCGGTAGCGGCTCTTTTTTTGAGGTTCAAAGCATACGCCAGCCGACGATGCAAAAGCGACGTTCATCGCTTCCACCGTTGGCCAGCCGGTACAGTGGCGGAGCCAGTCCAGGGGCAGGCCGGCAAAAACCGCCTCCTCCTCTTCAGAGAGCGCGAAAAACCCCACGATTTATTGGCTGTAGTACGCTTCTGCCCCCGGGAAGGGGCTGCCGTCGCTGTAGGTGCCGGGACTCTGGTTGCCCACCGAATTCTGGACATAGCGGTGGTGAGAATAGGCGGTACCACTCACGTCGGGGCTGAGCACCAGCGAGGCATCCTCGATCACGTCGTTGCTGCCCTGGGTGCCGTAGGCGGTCTCGCAGATCACCGTGCCGTCTTGCAGCTTCAGGACCGGGCGGTCGCCCTCGTTGTTCAGGGCCAGCCCCAGCTTCAGGCCCACGTCGTCGTTGGTTGCGACTTCAAAGCGCACATTTGGCTGATAGAGCGTGGCGACACTGCCGCCACCGAAGACCACCAGCGCTTCGCCTGCCCGCAGCAGCGTGCCCAGGGGGAAGGTGTGCCGCGCCGTTTCCGTCTCCACGTCGTAGATGCGCACGCCAGAGATATCGACGGTCACCCCTGTGGTATTTGCAACCTCTACAAACTCGTCCTGCACCGGATCCAGCACACCGTCGCCATTGGGGTCGGCATCAGTGGCCGGATCAGCGAGGATTTCATTCAGTACCAGCTCGCCCGGCTGCACCAGGGATGCCATTACGTTGACCTCGAAGGCATCAAAATCTGTACCACCGCCCAGATCCGATTGCACGGTGATCGTCGTCTTGCCACCACGGATAGGCTGGCCCTTGCCCACCGTGAAGAAGCGGATAACTTCCTCGTCCGAGGAGGAGAAGCTGCTCTCCGCAGTGACATCCACTTCCCCGCTCTCGTAGGTGGCGATCACCTGCAGGTCCAGCGTTTCCCGCGTGGTGATATCGGTGCTGTCCGGCTTCCGCAGCTCCACGCTCAGCAGCTTGTCCTGGACCTCGCTTTCGGTGGCACTGTCGTCCTTGCTCTCTTTTGGAGCTTCAGACTCTTCTTTCGAGGGCGACGTGCAGGCAATGCTGAAGAGGAAAAGCAGCGTCATGGGGTCTCCTGGCGCCGCATGGTATCACTGTCCCGGGCGGACGTCCGCTATGCGGCCCAGGTCCGCGCGAGAATCGCGGCCGTGTCGACATCGCGGGGAAGGGTCCCGAAAAGCCGCCCCCCCTCCCCGCCGAGCCGACTGCGTAGCCATGCTTCGGCCACCGGCTCCGGAGAAAAGCGCCGCATCAAGCTACCCTGTAGCAGCAGGGCGAAAGACTCCACCAGGCGCCGCGCGTCGGCCTCGGCGGGCTGCCGGATCTGTTCCTTCAGCTCGGCCAGGCCGCGCTCAATGCGGGGATCGCCACTGCCTTCCAGCTCGGCCACCAACGCGCTCAGGCTCTCCGGGCTGCGGCTCAGCGCACGCAGCACATCCAGGCCGATCACGTTTCCAGAGCCCTCCCAAATTGAATACAGCGGGCTCTCACGGAACAGGCGAGGCATGGGACTTTCCTCCACATAGCCGCCACCGCCCAGGCACTCCAGTGCTTCGACCGTATGCGAAACCACCCGCTTACAGAGCCAGTATTTTGCCACCGGGGTGGCGATGCGGCGGAAGGCCAGCGCCTGTGCGTCCTCTTGACGATCAAAGGCTTGGGCGAGGCGCAGCACCAATTGCAGCGACGCCTCCCACTCCAGGGTCAGGTCGGCCAGCACGTTTCTCATCAAGGGTTGATCCACGAGCGTTTTTCCGAAGGCGGAGCGGCGGGTGCTGTGGTGGTAGGCCTGGACCAGGGCGGCCCGCATGATGCCCGCGGCGCCGATGCAGCAGTCCAGGCGGGTGTGGTTCACCATGTCGATGATCACGGGAACCCCGCGTCCTTCCTCCCCAATCAGCCAACCGGAGCTGTCGTCGTACTCGACTTCCGAGGAGGCGTTGGAGCGATTGCCCAACTTGTCCTTCAGACGCTGAAAATACAGGTTGTTCTTGCTTCCATCCGGGCGGAAGCGCGGCACCAGGAAGCAGGAGAGGCCGCCAGGGGCCTGTGCCAGCACGCAGAATGCGTCGCTCATGGGGGCAGAGCAGAAGAATTTATGTCCGGTCAACCGGTATTCCTGGCCCCCTCCCCCACTCGCGACCGGCCGGGCCACCGTGGTGTTGGCGCGTACGTCCGAGCCGCCCTGCTTCTCGGTCATCGCCATGCCAAAGATAACGCCCTTCTTTTCCGACGCTGGAAGAAGCCGGGGATCGTAGCTGCGGCTGATTTTTGTAAGCCACTCCTTCGCCAACTCCGGCTGCCGACGCAGCACCGGTACCACGGAAAAGGTCATGGAGATGGGGCAGCCGTGGCCCAGCTCGTTCTGGGCGGCCATATAAAAAAGGGCGGTCCGCGCGGCATGACCACCCGCTGCGGCATCGGGCTCCCACGGCAGCGAGTGCAGACCGTGGCGGACGGACAGCTCCATCAGCCCGTGGTAGCTGGGGTGGTAGTCCACACTGTCCAGGCGCCGTCCCTGGCGGTCGTGGGTGCGCAGCACCGGTGGGTATTGGTTGGCCAGAGACCCCCAGGAGATCACCTCCTCCCTCCCCAATTCGCGCCCCAGCGCGTCCAACGTGGGCTGGTGTCCACCGGCTCCCAGCCGCGAAATGCCCTCCTTCAGCACCGGGTCGCGGTCAAAAAGGGAGTAGTCCTGAAGGGCATCGACGGTGTTGAAGACGGCGTGGGTCGGCATTCGACCTCTTTTCCCGGTGGCCGCCCTTCGTCAACCGGTCAGGTTCCATCCGGCCATGATCAGTCCCAGCGCGATGGCAATTTTGATGGGTCTGGCCAAGGAGCCCAGGAAAAAGCTCTTAAAAGGCACTCCGGAGGCACCGGCACCGACCGTGGCCACCACATAGGGAAAGGGCCCGACCGCGGCGATGGCGACCGCCTTGGCCCCGTGTTTCTCAAGCATGGAGGCGATCTTGTACCGCTCCATCGTCACCCGCAGGGCTGCCCAGCCCTGAAGCTGCGTGCCGATGGCCCAGGACAGGATGCTGGCAAGAAAACTGCCCAGGGAGGCGGGCAGGAAAATGCTCCAAAAGCCCAATCCACCGGCGTGTCCTACGATGAGCGCCACGTCATGGCCCGGACCGGGGATGGGATCCATCACCGCCACCATCAGAAAGATGCCGAGGGCCCCGTACTTTTCCACCATCCAAACGGAAGCGGCTTCGATGGGCTCCCGCGCCCACCAGCCCAGGGCCATGATCGCCAGAAGGATGCCAATCAGGCTCATCACCACCTGGAGGGCGGCACGTCGGGGAGCAGCGGTGGTGGGGACCGTGGACATGGTGCTCCATCATAGGCACGCCTTGGCGTTGGGAAAGCCCTGCGAGTGCGCTGTCTACCGGTTATTACGTGCAGGATGTGGTTTCTTCTCGCCTGTGCCCCGGCCACTGCCGTAGATGCCGATGGGGACGGGGTAATCGCTCCGGCCGACTGTGATGATCAGGTGGCCGCCGTCTATCCGGGCGCGGTGGAGATTCCCGGCAATGATCGGGACGAAGACTGCGACGGGACCGATCCGCTGCGCAGCGGCACCCTGAGTGGCTCCCGATTGGACGAAGGCTATGGCTCCAGCCTGCTTTTTGCGGCGGGAACGCTCTACATCGGCGCCCCCTATGCAGATGGCGGGGCGGGCGCGGTCTACGCCGGCTCCGAAAAGATCCGCACCGGACAGCCCGGCGAACACCTGGGCACCGCGCTGGCCTGGGAGGGAGCCCTTGTGATCGGCGCTTCGGGCCTGGGAAATATCTACCTGGGGGAGCACCTACTCTTGACAGGTCAAGGGATGGGCGGGGCACTCCTGAGCGGCCCGCTGGTGAGCAACCACGCGCTCGGGACCTGGTCCTCCATCGGCTGGACCCGCTACGGTCAGCGGCCCTATGGGCTGGCCCGTGACGCCAACGGAGCGATCTATGCGGGTTTTGCGCGTGGTCCGGTGGGTATTCAATCGGGCGAAAAAACGGTAACCCAGGCTACAGGTGAGGAGCTGGGCTACGCGCTGTTGTGGGGAGATGCGGACGGAGATGGCAGCGAAGAGCTGATTGCGGGTGCTCCGGGAGTGAACGAGGTGCGCCTGTATGATGCACAGCTACGGGAGAAGGCGCGTATCGTCGGCAGTGGCGGTCGATTCGGGGCGGCCCTGGCCTTGGCAGGACCGGGGCGGCTCTATGTGGGTGCCCCCAATGCCGGAGCCGAGGTTCAGGGGGCGGTCTGGCGGGTGGACCGGGGCGGCAGCCCGGTGCTGCTGTGGGAGGGCGAGGCGGCAGAGGACATGCTGGGATTTGCTTTGTTGGCTGGATCTTCCTATGTGGTAGCCGGGGCCCCCGGCGCGGCGACGTCCACAGGCTATGTGCGCATCCTCACAGGAATCTCCGAATGAAGTTGCTGCCAACGGACTGGCGCCCGGTACAGGATGGCTACGAGGCCGGCCCGGCCGACGCTCCGCTTTCCGTGGTCCTGATCCCGGGAATCCGCGGTGATCCCCGCGAGTTTATCAAATTGACCCCGCATATCGGTGGGCGGATCCGAATCCTGCGCACGCCGGAGGACATGGAGCCTTCGCTGCGGTCAATGGCCGATCGGATTCTGTCCGGATTGCCCACACGCCCCTTCCATCTGATCGGCGCCTCCTTCGGCGGGCTTCTGGGGGTGGCCATGCCGCCCAGCCGGATCCTGAGCCTCACCACCATCGGCTCCATGCCCACCCGCAACGCCTCCGCAAGCAAGGCAGGGGTGCTGGGGATGCTGATTCCCGCACTTCCCGAGCCGATCTATCGCCTGCTCTATGGTGCGCGTGTGGCCTCCTCGCTGCGGGCCGATGGGCATGAGCTGGGCAACCTCGCCCTGCCCTCCCAGCAGGCCCTGTCCCGGCGGTTGAAGGCCATTGCAGCCTGGGAATTGCCGGATCGCCCTTCGGTTCCCACGCGCTGCCTTTGGGGCGCGGACGACACGATGGTGAGCTGGACCGAGGCGCAGGTGCAGAAGCTGGGTATGGAGTCAAGAATTGTTCCCGGCGGGCATTTTCCGCACTTGTCCAACCCCGAGGCGGTGTCCAAGGTGTTGCCCTTCTCTGCTGCTGACCCCGAACGAGGCTGAATTGCTGAGCTTTCTTGTGGCCCTTTGCCATGCAGGTGATCCGGAAGTCCCCTGGACCCGCCTTGCCCCTACTGCACTGTCGCTGTCGGTACCGCTCTCGCCAGAGGCCCAACAGGCCCTGGCCGATCGCGACCATGCAGGGGCGGTCGCGGCCCTGCAGAAAATGCCCAAGGCGGATATTCCGGGGAACTCCCTGGCGGACTATGAATTCCTGCTGGCCTGGAGCTTGCAGCGCGCGGGCCGTACCAGCGACGCAGTGCCGCTTGTGGACGCGGTGCGGCAGGCCCAGAATGCACCGCCGGCCTATGTGGAGATGCTGGTGGGCGAGCTGATGATGGCCGACGGGAAGTACAGGGAGGCCGCGGAGGTATTGGAGAAGGTGGACAGCGGCGCGGTGTGGGTGCGCGCGCGGTTGGCCTTGGCCGAAGCCTACAACCGCCTGGAACGGAGTGCGGATGCCCGCGCCATCTACACCGAGCTGGCCGCCCGGCCCGACCCCTCCCCCGGCTCGGCCACGGCGCTCTATCTGTTGGCGCAGCGCAGCCCGCAGGCCGAGGCCGCCGAGTATTCTCGGCGTCTCTACCGGTACTATCCGGGCACCGCCGAGGAGAAGGGCGCGCCGCTGGCTTCCCCCACCCTCGCAGACATCGCAGCGCGTGGGGACACGCTCCAGGAGAAAGGCGACTTTTCCGGAGCGGTGAACCTGCTTTCTTCGCGACTTGGCGAAACCGGCACCAAGGATGCAGCGGGGTGTATGTACCGCTACGCCTACGGTCGGGCCCAACAAAAACTCAGCAACCTGACCACTGCGATTGAGATCCTGGTGCCCATGGGCAAGGGCTGCAAGGGGATCGACGAAGAACGTTCTGCAAAAGCGCTCTATCTGGCAGGGAAGTCGCATGAGCGGAAGAAGGAGTGGGCTTCGGCGGCGGCTGCCTATCGCCTGATTCCGGAGCTGTACCCATCCCACTCCATGGCCGACGACGGCTACACCTTGGGGGGAATTGCCCTTCAGGAAGCGGGAGATCTGGCGGGTGCCCGCACGCTGTGGTCCAAAGGTCTGAAGGCCTACCCCAAGGGCGATCTGGCGGCTGAGACCGCCTGGCGCCTCGCTTGGGGCGCCGCCCTGGCGGGGGACGTCACCGAGGCCATTCGCCAGGCGGATGAAGCCCGCGAGCAGGTGGAGAGCCGCTACGACATGACCCACTGGCTGGCCAGTGCCTATTTGGCGGGGCGGTGGCGGGCCTGGCCCACCAACGACAAGGAGATTTCGGAGGACAAGAAGAAGGAGGCCGCAGATCTTCTGGAGGCCGTCGCCGTGCAGGCGCCCTGGCACTACTACGGGGCGCTGGCCTGGGCACGCTTGAATGCCCTTGACTCGTCAAGAGCACTTGCCATAAAACGTCCGGTGCAAGACCTGGATAGCGATCCCTGGCAGGTGCGCGATGCCTGGATGGCGGAGCCCGCGGTGCGCAACGCGCTGGGCTTGGTGCGGGTGGGGCTCTACGGCGATGCTCTCACCGAGTTTTCCACGTTGGAGGAGGAGGATCTCTCTGGCTCGGAGATGGCTATCATCACGGGGGTGCAAGCCCGTGCGGGCCGCTTTCTGTGGGCGCACGATCGCCTGCGCGGCTGGCTGAAGACCCACCCTCCCGAGGGGTTGGGCCCCAACCGCTACAAGGTGCTGCGGCAGGCCTATCCCGAAAAATATTGGGAGGAAGTCAAGAAAGCGGCAGATCCTTACGAGTACGACCCGCGGGTGTTTCTTGCGCTGGTCCGGGAAGAGTCTAACTTCAACCCCGAGATCAAGAGTCATGCGGGGGCTTGCGGGCTGTCGCAGCTAATGCCCACCACGGCTTCGTCGGTCGCGAAGCGGGCCGGCTTTTCCTACTCCAGCTCGCGGATCTGGGACCCACAGACCAATCTGAATATCGGCGCCTACTACCTGGATATGCTGCACGACCGCTACAAGGGTAACTCGGCGATGTCGCTGGCCGGCTACAATGCGGGCGAGGGCAACGCCGACCGCTGGTTGGCGGCCATGCCCGATGCCCCGACCGACGCCGTGGTGGAGAGCATCACCTTCCGAGAGACGCGCTTTTATGTGAAGCGGGTGCTCTCCACCTACCTGACCTACCGCCTCCTCTACGACGAGACCACCACCTCTCCGGACTGGAGCAAGTGGATGTACGACGCCGTGCCGACGCCGGGTTAAAGGCCCCCGACCGGAGTCCCCTTGACCCAGCTTCCACCCGCGCTGCCTCCCGAGATTGCTGCTTTTGACGAGGCTCAGCGCCGTACCGTGGGCCTGATGCGGGCGGTGGCCAATGCGCTGCAACCGGGGATGCGCGCAGGGGACGTGGTACGGCTTGCCAGGGAACAGGCTCCGAAAGAAGGTTTTTCCGGCTGGTTTCATGAGCCGGTCGTGCGGATCGGCGCGGCTATCGGCTACGATCCGCTGCGCTCCCGGTTGGACCGCAGCGAATTGCAGCCGGGAACCCTGGTGAACATTGATATCGGCCCGGCCACGGCACAGGCCTACGGCGACTTGGGCATGACCCTGTGCCTACCCGGTGCACCCGAGCCGGAGGGACTGGCCATGGTGCGCGAGTTGGCCAAGGGCACCACCGGCTACTGCTCCCGCTGGAAAACCATGGGGGAGATCTTTATCTTTGCCGAGGCATGGTGTCGTAACCGGGGGATGTTGCTGCTGGACAAGGACTCGGTGGGCCACCGCCTTCTGCCCTTGGAAGGCTGGCACCGGCAACCTGCGCTGGCCCGCCTGGCGCTCCGGTGGCGCCCCTACCGTTTGCATCGTCTTAATTTCCGCAGGATGGACGGGATCTTCTCCGTCAACCCCACGGCGCAGGTGGGCGATATGTGCGCCTCCTTTGAAGAGGTGGTGTACATCCACGAAGAAACACGCCGGGTATTGGGGCGGAATTCGTTGGACGAGGTCGGCACACTATTTTGACCGCCTCGGCTTCCGGCGCTAGCGGCCCGTGGCGTAGGCGCCGCCCGCTTCGGCGCTGAAGCTGTTTCCGTCATAGGTGTAGCGCTCAATACCGTTCAGTGCGGTCGGATCGATCTCGTAGAGGTTGAAGTGCGCCGTACGCCGCCGCTCGGGCAGGAAGGCGTAGCCGCTCGCGCCCGGATCGAAGATGGGAACATCGCGACCACCAAGGTGTACGGAAGTGCGAAAACCGTGGTGTTCGTGCCCATGCAGGACCATTCGTACCCGTGGGTGGGCCAGCAATTCCTCCACCCCCTCTGCGTCGGAGAGCGCCCGGGAGAAGGGGCCATAGCGCTCGCCCCGGCGGTTGCGCAGCGGATAGTGCAGCAGGACGACTACGGGATCCTCGCCTTCTTCCAGGTTTTTCTTCAGCTCTCCCAATGCGGAACCGGCATGACCGCGCGACATCCAGTCGGGGTGGCACACATCCAGGGCCAGCCAGTCCAGCCCGCCGATGCTGCGCTTGCTCCCCGACCACTCCCCGAAGTGGCGCCCGAAGCGCCCCACGCTCTCGCCGGTGTACACGTCGTGGTTTCCGGGAATCACAAAAAAAGGAATCTGATCAAGGATTGGCGCCAACATCTCCCGGGCCTTCACGAACTCCGCCTCGGAGGCCAGGGCGGTCAGGTCGCCGGTGCATACCACCAGATCCGGTGCCAGCTCCACCACTTTGCGCACCAGCGCAGAGATGGTGTCCAGAGAAAAATGGTCCTTTCTCCCTAATATGTACAGGTTGGTCGCGCCAAGGAGGCGCTTGGAAAACAGGTCCTGTACGGCGGGGGGCACCTCCACGTGGAGGTCGGTGATGTGGGCAACGCGCATGCTGCGTTCTTAGCCTGAGATCGGCTCATCGCCGAGGGTGGCTGTCTCTCGCGCCGGGATCGGTTATGATTCCGCATGGATGATCCGCGCCGTATCCTCCAGGCCGCTGCCGAAACCCACGGGGCCTGTGATCTGCACCCCCGGGGGGGCGCATGGCTTAAGGGCAAGGTGGTCCGGGTGGAGCGCGGGGGGGTGGTGGTCACCGCGCCCGGGCTGCGGTCCGGGGTGGATGTCGCCTGCTGGTTGTCGGTGGATGGCATCTCCTACACCTTTGAAGCCTCTGTTTTGCGGACCGGCGTGCCCGTGCCGGATCGCTCGCAGGATGGGGTCTTGCTGGGCTTTCTGGACGGCTGGCGCCGGGCCGAAGGCAAGGGGCAGGGCCTGATCCTGGAGGTGCTTCCCAGCAGCGGCGGCTCGCTGTCGCTGATCGACGGGCAGGCGCGTGTGGTGGAGCTTTCGCCGCATGAGTGGCTGGTCACCACCCCCTCGGACTTTCCGCTGGTTTTTGTTCAGCAGGGCAGCGTCCGGCTGCGGCTGGGCCTGCCCGATCGGGCGCCCACCGAGCTGTCGGCGCGGGTGAAGGCGATGTCCCGCGGCGAGGGCCACCTGCTCTATGCGCTGGAAAT
The DNA here is from genome assembly GCA_040376425.1 of Alphaproteobacteria bacterium. Lineage (GTDB taxonomy): Bacteria > Myxococcota_A > UBA796 > UBA796 > SXON01 > CAITDR01. Next base: position 37,122 of record JBEIQS010000014.1, read on the forward strand.
CCAGCGTGTCGAGGATCCCCCCGCCTACCGCGAGCTCTTGCAGGAGCTGCGGCAGGTTTTGGGTCTGTAGCCTACACTACATTCTGACCAGGCCACCTGCGCGAGCTGCGCGGCCGGGAGGATGCTCTTCAGGCGCAGGGCCGCAGAGAGCACGTCGGGGGCTTCAATCTGGAGCCGCAGACCTTCCGGTCCCTGAGCCAGCCATTTTTGGAGCGGACGCGGAGCCGTGGCGGCGGGGGCCGGCCTGGGAAGGGGCGCAGGCGCCGTTGCCACGGGCGGGGGCGCAGGCGCGCGCGCGACCACCACCGGACGGGGCTGGGCGGTCTCCGGCCGCAGCTTGGGCGGGCGTCCGGGGCCGCGGCGGATGGGCGCGGGGGCCAGAGTCGGCGGTGGGGCCGGGGCCGGGAGGCCGGCGCTGACATCAGGGCGCAGCTTGGGCGGGCGTCCGGGGCCGCGGCGGATGGGCGCGGGGGCCAGAGCCTGCGGTGGGGCCGGGGCCGGGAGGCCGGCGCTGACATCGGGGCGCAGCTTGGGCGGGCGTCCGGGGCCGCGGCGGATGGGCGCCGGGGCCAGAGCCGGGGCCTGAGCCGGCGTCGGGGTCAGGGCCTTGAGGCCGGAGCTGACATCGGGGCGCAGCTTGGGCGGGCGTCCCCTCCCCCTCCGCACCGGCTCCGGTGCGGGGGCCGCGGCCATGGCGGGAAGCAGGTGGCTGCCCTCGACCGCGGGAAAGTGGGGACGAAGGGACTCGCCCGGCGCAGGCAGGCCCCGAGGGCGCGGTGTCTCGCGTGGCTCCTCGGTGCGGCTGGGGCGCGCCTGCCAGGTGTCGGCGGTGGCTGGGGTCCAGGGGGCGGGGCGTGTCGGGGCCTCCGCGCGTCGGACCAGGGGTACCCGCTCCTCGGTCTGCTCCAGAACCAGGGGATCGACCGGACGCCAGGTGGTCTCCGTCGACCGGCGGGATCGCTTGACCACCGTCGGCGCGGAAGGCGGCGGCGGGGGGGCCAATACCGGCTCATCCGGGCGGATGATCCGCCTGGTTCCTGTGGTACGAGCCGGCATCGGGCGGCCCGGGACCTCGCTGGGCTGCTCGTCGCGGGGCCGCAAGCTCATCGGAGCCTGTCCGGGCCCTGTGGGGCGGATGGGCTCTCCTCCCCGCATCCCCGGCCGGCGTACCACCTGCACCGCTTCTGGATCGATCCGCACCCGGTCTCGGCGGGGGCGCACCGGTCCTAGAATCCATGCCTCTTCATCCTGACTCAAGCCGCGTTTGCCAGAGCCAGGACGAGGCCGAAAGCCGGGAATGTTGGAACGTCGGCGCTCGCCTTGCACCGCCCAGGTGGTCACTTTGGCGGCCTTGGCGATGCGCCAGTCCGGCACCCGGCCAAGCTGTTCGCGGAAGGGTTGCAGCTCCGGCAACCCGCGGCTGCCCAGCTCGCGCCCGCCCACCCGCAGGCTTGTGCGCGCCATTGCCCGTCGAATACGACGGGGATTGGTATGGAAGCGACGGGCAATTTCACGGATCGGTGTCGTATTGCGCAAGCGTCGGGCCTCTGGCCACCAGGGCGTGTGCTGGGCGGGGCCATTTGCACCGATCGTCGCCAGCTCCTCGCAAAGATCTGCGATGTTCTCGCCAAATTCACGTGCAAGGACGGGCAGCGGCTCAAACCTCAACCTCTCCAGCAACGCGGGCCACCACTCCCGGTCTTTCAACGACATTCTGTGCTCCGTGATCTCTGAATATTGCTTCTGAGGCCGACTGTAAAGCGATTCCGCAGGTCCCGCGCGCTTTCGACAGCCAGCCTGCGGGTGAGCTATAGAATTTCTTTCGACGCAGACCGCCTGGCGGGTCTGTCTGCTGAGGCCGGAAGAGACCGGCGTCTGGAGTGTGGTTGCAGGTTCCTGAACCAGAAATCCGTGCCTTATACCAGCGCTACGCGCATGTGGTGCACTATCGGGCGCGGCAGATCCTGGGCTCTGAAGAGGAAGCTCAGGATGCCGTTCAGGAGACCTTTGCACGGGTGATCCGCAACTACGACAGCTTCCGCCAGGAGTCTTCCCCTTTGACCTGGATGTATCGCATCACCACCAACTACTGCCTGAACCGAATCCGGGATCGCCGAGGTCATGCGCGGAAGCACGAGGATCATCGGGAGGAGCTGGCTGGAGATGGGCAGAGTCGCGTGGATTTTGGCGCCGAGCTGGACGCTGAGAGCCTTCGGAAGCTGGTCGCCGAGGCCGACGAGGAGACACGGGCGATCCTTCTCCACCTCTATTTTGACGATATGACCCGTGAAGAAGCCGCCAAGCATGTGGGGATTTCGGTGCCCACCCTTCGCAAACGTCTGGATGCCTTCTTCCGTATGGCCCGCCGCAGCTTCGGCGTGGAGCTTGCGGCCTCCCTCCTGCTATTCTGGGTGCTCCGATGAGGATCAACGACGGAAGCCGACCCTCTGCGCTGCGCATCGCCCGCCACCACACGGGCGAGGAGCCGCTTTCTGCGGCGGAGCTTGCGGGCGCGGCAGCGGAACTCGCTGCGTTGGAAGCTGAAAAGGGACGGGTGCCCGCCTTTGATTGGACGGTGTTGTCCGCGGCGGCCCACCGGGTGGAACAGCCCCGCACGCCGGCGGTCGCCCCTCGGCGCTCCTGGTGGTGGGGCTTTTTGCCGGCCCTGGCGGTCGGGCTGGTCCTGGTGTTTATGCGCATCCCGCCAGAGGGAAACCGGTTGAAGGGAGAGGTAAACCTGGGCTTTTATCTGCTCCGCGATGGCCAGGTGCTTCCTGGCGACCCGGATGGTCCGGTGCGGGCCGACGACCGCATCCAGTTCACCTACCACGCGGCAACCTATGACAGCATCGTGCTGCTTTCCTTGGATGGACGTGGGCAATTGACGGTGTTCTATCCAGAGACCGGGGAGGAGCCGCAGCCGGTGATCCCCGGCGAGACCCATGTGCTGGAGGGTTCGATCCGTCTGGACGATGCGCCGGGCCCCGAGACATTTATCGCCTTCTATGGGGTGGATTCGGTGAGCGAGGCGCGTGAGCGGGCGCAAGGGGCATGGAAGGAGGAAGGCATCGCCGGACTTCGGGCACTGGCCGCCCAGAGCCCCGATGTTGCCCTTCTGGTCTTGGAACGCCGATGATGTTGCTTTCCTGGGTGCTCTCTGCGCAGGCGGAGGTGCAGCGCTGGGCGATCCTGGTCGGCAACAACCAGGGGGCAGGCGGTGCACGCCCGCTCTATTTTGCAGAGGGAGATGCCCGGAAATTGAGCGAAGTGCTGGGAGACCTGGGCGGTGTTCCGGCGGCCAACCGCCGCCTTCTGCTGGGCCAGAACCGCTTTGATGTGCTGACCAGCTATGGGGCGGTCAAGGATGCTATCGCGGCCGCAAAAAGCCAGGGGCACCAGACCGTTCTCTATTTTTACTATTCCGGCCATGCCGACGAAAACGAGCTACAGCTCGGGAGGACCGGGCTGGCCTGGACCGAGCTGCGCACGATGCTGGAGAACAGCGGCGCCGACATCCGGGTCGGCATTGTGGACGCCTGCCGCTCAGGTTCGATGACCCGCCAGAAGGGTGGTACGCGCGAGCCCTCCTTTGTATTCGATCTTTCGGAGTCCCTGGACAGCAAAGGGACGGTGATCCTGACTTCTTCTGCTGAAGATGAGTCCAGCCAGGAGAGCGACGAGATCGGCGGCTCCTACTTCACCCACTTTCTGGTCAGCGCGCTGTCCGGCATGGCCGATGAGGATGGTGATGGGCGGGTGACCTTGGGCGAGACCTATCGGCAGGTCTTTCACGAAACCGTACTTCGCACCGCCACTACACGGGGAGGCACCCAACATCCCACCTATGACTGGGAACTTTCCGGTACGGGCGACCTGGTGATCACCGAGCTGGAGCGTGTCGCCGGCAGTCTGGTGCTGCCCGGGGGGCACCCGGGCACCTTCGCGGTTTTCGACGAAGATCGCCGGATGTTCGTTGCTGAAGTTCAGGTTTCTGGTGTGGATCGTCGTCTGTCCCTGCGTCCGGGGCGCTACATCGTGCAGAAGCGCTTCCCGACCTATCTGTCGGTGGCGCGGGTGCAGGTCGCGGCGGGGGCGCCCGTGCGGGTGGAGCAGGGGCAATTTTCGGCGTTGGAGTACGAGGAAGACAGTGCCAAGGGGGTGGTACAGGCGCAGATTCGCAAGGCGAAGGCGCCCGAGCTGGTGCTGGCCCCCCAGGTGGGCTGGCGCAGTTTCGGACCGAATGTTTCCGCGAGCTACTTCCCTTCTTCGCTGAACCTGGGCCTTTCGGGCTCGCTCCACTGGTGGGGCGCACCCTATGTGGTCGCTGATGCCGCCGCGGGCGTTGGGGTGGGCCTGCTGGATGTGCCCGAGCTGTCCTACGATATTCCGGCGGTGGTCGCAGGTTTTACGGCCGGGGTCGGCGTTGGCCTGGAGACGCCCGAGGCACTGTTCGGTGCGGGGGCGGGGGTACACCTCGAGTTGTTCTCGTTGGGACGTAGCTTTCCGGACCAGGACATTCCCCGGCAGTGGCTGCTGACCATGGCTCCGGGACTCATGGCGCATGCGGGCTTCTATCCAGGAAAAACAAGTTTTGAGCTCGGCGTTCGTAGTCACTACCTGCCCTACCTCTTGGACGGGCGCGATCTGGGCGTCGGCTACCACACCCTGACCCTCTCCGTGGGATACCGGTTCTGACCATGCTGATCACCCTTCTTGTCGCATGCGGCACCATCTCCAACGACCCCTTTGCGGAAGACGCCACCTTTGTGGAGGTTTTTCCCACAGAGGAGCGCCATACCGTCGCCTTCGAGAAGGAGGTGGAGCCGGCCACCCCTCCCCCGGACCCGCCAGAGCTTTTGGAGCTTTCGACCTCTGTGTCTGGGGACTGCAACCGCTTCATCTTCGCGCTGTTGGCGGCGGTCGACACGGTGCGCAGCCTGCCGCCAACGACGCGGGAGGCCGACCGGCGGGGGTGGGGGCCCTATGACTGGAAGAGCGATCTGAAGGTGTCTGCGTGGGTGGAACGTAGTGGAAGTGGGGCCTTTGACTGGGCTTTTGACGGGCAGCGTTCGGGGGAGGAGGTAGAGTCATTCTTGACGGGCAGCCATTTTGCGGGCGCGTCGGTACGCCAGGGGGATGGCAGCTTTGTGTGGCAGCAAAGCCGCGTTTCCCGGTGGACAGGCGAGACCTTGAACGGCACGCTGACGGTGGACTACGACAACCGCAGCGGCATCGACCTGTTGGTGGATATAGACGACTACTCCTATCTCGGCTCGGAACCTACTGATTCCCGCTATCGCTATGTGGAGGAGGAGGGCGAGGGTGACTGGCAATACCGCACGGCCGCGTCGGTGGGCTGGGCCGACGATCCCAGCACGGTGGAGGTGCGCACCCGCTGGATTGTTGGCCAGGGGGGGCGCTCCGATGCCAAGGTGGTGGGTGCAACGGGACGCGAGTTCAACTGGAGCCAGTGCTGGAATGCGCTGAACGTACTGGTCTATCAACACGACGATGCCGGGGTCAATCCGGATCTGGGCACGGCGGCGGACTGCCTGTATGGAGAGGCGGCAGCGGTGGACGGAATCTGAAAGCGCGGTCGGGGGTTATCGGCTATATTGCTCTCCCTTTCGGAGTCCCTGTGCGCCCTACCCTCCTGCTTGCCCTCGCCCTTTTTTCTCTGCCCGTCTTCGCTGCTTCGGTAGGACAGGTGTTGGCCAATGTCGAGATTCGCGACGCCAACAACGCGCCGGCGTCGGTCCCGAACCTGGGCAAAAAGGTACTGACGATCTTCTATACCGACCCCGACGTCTCAGATCTCAACGACCCTTTTGCGGACGCACTGAACGCTGCAAATCTGCCCAAGGAGAGCTTTCAGGGTATCGGGGTGGCCAACCTCAAGGATACCTGGCTGCCAAGCTCGTTGATTCGCGCCATCGTTCGGAAGAAGATCGAGAAGTACGATAGCGTGATCCTGACCGATCCCGGCCACCTTCTGCCCACGGCTTGGGGCCTGGGGGACTGCAACGAACAGTCGGTGGTGCTGGTGATCGACAAGGCCGCGAAGCTCCGCTACATGAAGCGGGAAGCCATGACCCCGGCCGAGATCGAGAGCGGTCTGGCTCTGGTGAAGAAGCTGATTGCTGAATAGTTCCGGAGCAGGCTTGACGTGTCAAGACTCTCCGAGGAGGAGGATCTGCGGCCGCAGGCTCAGGACCCTGCAGCGAACAGCGGGAGCTGACCCAGGGGGCCGGGGGCCGGTGGGGTGAGCGGGTAGTCGTGGGTGTAGCAGGCGGTGCACCAGCCCGGCTCTGCCGTCCCCAGGGCTTCCAGTACCGCCGCCGCATCCAACACCACGAGGCTGTCGGCCTCGAAAAACTCCCGGAGATCGGCGGCGTCCATGCGACTGCGCGCCTCATGCCACAGAGGCTCCTCCTCCTCCCCCACACCGTACAGGCAGCCGGCCACCACCATCGGCCCGGCGAGGCGCACATGCACCTCGGTGGCCTGGGCGGCGCGCAGGCAGCGCACCACCTGTTGCAGGGGCTGCGCCTGGAGCAACGGCCCACCCACCACCACCACACGACGGCCTTTCACGACGGAGCGCGCTACGACAAAGCCGCTGGAAGTTTGAGAAAGTGCGTTTTCGACGGTCAGCTCCAGCGAGCGGGCAAAGGCCGATGCGGCAGCATTGATCCCCGGCATGGCCAGAACCACGTCGGCACGCACCGGTGCTTTTCGTGCGAGCAGCTCGCCCAGGCGCGCGCGGGCCGCGTAGACCTCGCGCTCGCCCAACACGCTCTGCACGCTGCCCAGGCTCAGCAGCTCCATGCTGCACACGCGCCGGGGCCGCCGGGGGAGCGGTCGGATCGCTTCCAGGCGTCCATCCTCGATGATCACCATCTCTCCCGGGCTCAGCTCGCGCAGCAGCTCCCCGCCCACATCGAGAATGGCGGAGCCCTCTGAAGCAAGGACAAAGGCGGATTTGTAGCGACCCAGGCACAGTGGGCGCAGTCCCCAGGGGTCCCGGCAGCCGACCAGCTTCCAGGCGTCCATGGCCACCAAGGCGAATCCGCCCTCCAGGCGGCCGCAGGCATCCACCAGGCGGTTCACAAAGGTCTTCTGGTCCGACGCGGCAAGCAGGTGAAGGATCAGCTCGCTGTCGCCATCATCTGCAAACAAGGCGCCATTTTCAAGCAACTCCATCCGTAGCAGAGCGGCGTTGGTGAGTGCCCCATCCATCGCCAGCGCCACGGCCCCTTCGCGGTAGCTGCACAGGCGCAGACGGCCGCGTGGCTCGCCCGCCCAGCCAAGGCCCGCGGGCGCCTCCTCGGTCGGGGTGGAGGGTCGAAAGTCGCGTTGCTCCAGGTTGTTCAGGCTACCCCGCAGCAGAACCTGCGGTGTTCCGGCGCAGCGATGCCGCAGCGCTGCCAGCCCGGTGTTCAGCAGCCCCCGCGCCGTCTGCTCTCCCTCCACGGCAAAAAGGGCGGCACTTCCAGCCATCAGGCGTCGCCGGTGGTCAGCCGTGCATCCACCCAGTCGGCAAAGCTGTGGCGGAAGCCATGCTCCAGCACGGCGACCTCTTCGCAGATCTCCCCGATGGAAAGCTTCGTTCCTCCGGTCTCACCCAGCCGCAGCCAGGGAACGGTCGCGGGCAGCAGGCTGCGCAGCTTCGTCTGGAGTGCAGGATCGTAGGCGATGATCACCCGACCGTGCGCCTCTCCAAAAAGAAGAGGTACATCCCAATCTCCCTGGATTGTGGCCCCGATCGGCGCGACCGTTCCGCCGCCGAAGCAGCACTCGGCCAGAGCCACCGCAAGGCCGCCGTCCGAGCAGTCGTGCGCCACCTCGATCAGCTCCTCCGCGATGAGCTTGCGCAGGACATCGTGCAATTCCCGTTCCCAGGTTGGCACAACCGGTGGCGGATCTCCTGCAAGCAAGCCGTGGATCGCCCGCAGGTATAGCGAGCCGCCCAGGTGCCGCGTCGCAAGCACGCCGATCAACGCGACCTCCAGGCCGGCGCGGCCGAAGCGGGCGCGCACCCGCCGCGGGGCGCCGGTGTAGAGGCCCACCATGGCCAGTCCCGGTGTTGGCAGGATCGACGTACCTTCCGTTTCGTTGTACAGCGAGACGTTGCCGGACACGACGGGGATGCCGAGCGCATTGCAGGCTTCGGCCATGCCATCGATCGCGCGGGCAAATTGCCCCATAATCTCCGGCCTTTCCGGGTTTCCGAAGTTCAGGCAATCGGTGAGACCGATGCCCTCTGCACCCACACAGGCGAGGTTCCGGGCGGCTTCGGTGACCTGACCCATCGTGCCCCTGTGCGGGTCCAGGTAGACATGGCGTCCGTTACACTCAGCCACATAAGCCAGGAATTTGTCGGTGCCCTTGACACGCAAAACGGCCGCGTCGGCGCCCGGCCCGGTCAGGGTATCGGTGCCCACCTGGTGGTCGTACTGCCGCCAGATCCAGGTTTTGTCCGAAACATCCGGGTCCGACAGCAGCTTGACCAACACCTCGCCCGCGGGCGGGTGGACCAGCTCGGGAACCGGCGGGGGCGCGACCGGTTCGGTCCAGGGGCGCTGGTAGACCGGGGCATCGTCGGTCAGCAAGGTCGTGGGGATTGCGGCCACTTCTTCGCCATGCCAGAAGCAGCGCCAGACGCCGTCGTCGCTGACCTGGCCCACTTCGGCCACCTGCAGGTCCCACTTTTGGAAGATCTCGAAGACCTCGGCCTCTTTGCCCTTCTGCAGCACGATCAGCATGCGCTCCTGGCTTTCGGAGAGCAGGATTTCGTAGGGCAACATTCCGGTTTCGCGCATGGGCACGCGATCCAGGTGCAGGTGCAGCCCGGCCCCACCACGCCCGGCCATCTCCACCGAGGACGAGGTGAGCCCGGCGGCGCCCATGTCCTGAATGCCGACGATCACGTTGCGATCCATCAGCTCCAAGCAGGCTTCCAACAACAGCTTTTCCTGGAAGGGATCGCCCACCTGAACCGTGGGTCGCTTCTCTTCGCTGCCTTCGCCGAAGCTCTCGCTGGCCATGGTGGCACCATGGATGCCGTCGCGCCCGGTGCGCGCGCCGACGTAGAACACCGGGTTGCCCGGCCCGGCGGCAGTACCCAGGAAAATCCTGTCTTTTTTGACAATACCCGCGCAAAAAGCGTTGACCAGGCAGTTGCCGTCGTAGGACGGATCAAAGCGGGTTTCCCCACCCACCGTCGGCACGCCCATACAATTGCCATAGCCCGCGATGCCGGCCACCACGCCGTGGACCAGCGTGCGCGTTTTGGGGTGATCCAGGCGTCCAAAGCGCAGAGAGTCCAGCAGGGCCACCGGACGTGCACCCATGGTGAACACGTCCCGCATGATGCCCCCCACCCCGGTGGCCGCGCCCTGGTAGGGCTCGATATAGGAGGGGTGGTTGTGGCTCTCCATCTTGAAGCAGACGGCCAGATCGTCGCCGATGTCCACCACGCCAGCATTTTCACCAGGTCCAATCAGGACTCTGGGGCCCTTGGTGGGCAGGCGGCGCAGGTGGACCCGGCTGCTCTTGTAGGAGCAGTGCTCGGACCACATCACCCCAAAGACGCCCACTTCGGTGTCGGTTGGGGGACGGCCGAGTTTTTCGAGGATCCGTTCATACTCGGCCATGGTCAGGCCATGGCGCTTGACTTCTTCGGCTTTCATCCGAGCACCCCCCGCAGGGCAGAGAAGATGGCCGCACCATCGGTGCCGCCGTTGGTGGCCTCGACATAGCGCTCCGGGTGCGGCATCAGGCCGAGGACATTTCCAGCGGCATTGCAGACCCCCGCGATGTGGTTCAGGGCGCCGTTGGGGGCACCTGTCTGCGCCAGGGGCAGTCCGGCCGTCGCCCCATCGCGACGCGCCGGCGTTCCGACATAGCGGAAGATCACCTGTCCCTCCCCTTCTACCCGCGCCAGTGTCTCCGGGTCGGCATACCAGTTGCCTTCGGCATGGGCGATGGGCAGGCGGAGGGGGCCGGTCACATTGCGGGTGAAGGGCGTCCCCTTCCCTTCCACCGTCAAGACCACGTCCTGACAGAGGAACTTCAACGCCTGATTTCGGAGCAGGACGCCCGGAACCAGTCCGCACTCGGTCAGGATCTGGAAGCCGTTGCAGATGCCCAGCACCGGGCCGCCGCGTGCGGCAAAGGCGGCTACCGCCTCCATGATCGGCGAGAAGCGGGCGATGGCGCCGCAGCGCAGGTAGTCCCCGTAGGAGAAGCCCCCGGGCAACATCACCGCATCCACCTTCCCCAGCTCCCGGTCCTTGTGCCAGACCGCCCGGACTTCCATGCCCGCCAGCGCCACCGCGTGCCGCAGGTCGGCGTCGCAGTTGGAGCCCGGGAAGGTCACCACCGCGACCGCGCTCACGAGCTGCCCTCCGGCAACTCGACGCGGAAGCGTTCAATGACAGTGTTCGCCAATAGCTTCCGACACATCTCCTCGACGCGTTCCTTCACGTTCGGACCTTCGGCTACCTCCAGCTCGAAGAATTTCCCGATGCGTACCTCGGCCACTTCGGAAAAACCCAGGGCCACCAAGCCCCCTTGTACGGCCTTCCCGGCGGGGTCGAGCACCCCGGGCTTGAGTGTGACGTAGACCCGAACCCGCATGGAACCTCCGGAGGCGCGGGGGTTAACCTGCGGCTTGGCCGCTGGGGAGCGTCTTGGCGGATTCTGGACGGCAATTCGGCTCACTGCGGGATCGAAGGTCCGCTTGTTTTGAGTCAAGGCTGGGGCGGCAAGCCGGCGATCGGTAGATTAGGTTGTGGCATGCGTGAAATCTCGTTGCGCTGCGGCTGCGGGCAGCTTCAGGGTGTGGTGGTCGATCTGCAGGCCGATGGCTGCAACCACGTGGTCTGCTATTGCGACGACTGTCAGGCCTTTGCCCGCCATTTGGGCACGGCCGGGATCATGGATGATCGAGGGGGAACCGAGATTGTCCAGGTATTTCCCGCTCAGCTTCGCTTCACCGCGGGCACCGACCAGTTGCGCCTGGTGAGACTTTCGGAAAAAGGACTTTTGCGGTGGTACACGGCCTGTTGTCGTAGTCCGGTGGGCAACATGCTGGCCAGTCCCCGCTCGCCTTTTGTGGGGCTTTTCCCAGGGCTTTTGGATGAACCTGGAAAGGCGGCGATGGGGCCGGTCGTGGGCAGGATCCAGGGGCGCTTTGCCCTTGGCGGCTGTCCGCCCGGCGTGCATCCCCGGGCTCCGGCCGGGCTTTTGTGGCGTTCCCTGGTCTTTTTGGCGCGTGGTCTTTGGAGCGGCGCACACACTCCCTCGCCCTTTTTTGACGGGGCCACGGGGAAGCCGGTCATCGAGGCGCAGGTATTGACGCGTCAAGAGCGGGAGCGATTGACCGCTCCGGGGGGGAATTTCTCGTGATGACCTGCACATCTCCCACTTTTCAGGCACAATAGGCGCGCGGAGGCGTGATGTTCAGTCTGCTGGTGGCTTGCTCGGAGTATGTGGTCGATGGAAAGGAGAATACGCAGGGGGGCGAGACGGTTGATGAGAGCCGTCCTGTGGAAGACAGCGGCGATCCGAAGGAGTCAGACCCGGTAGATAGTGGCGGAGAAGTCATCGATCCACCAGAGGATAGTGATCCAACGGTTGCGACGGAGTCCATCTACGTCCACACCTCTACCACGCTCTTTTCCTACGATCCGGCCACAAATGCTGCGGTACGAATCGGAGACTTTAAGGAGGGTGGCAGCAGAATCAGCGACATGACCGACATCGCCATCGACATGAGTGGACATATGTGGGGTGGGGCGTTCACGCGCCTCTATGAGATCGACCCCCGCTCCGGCGCCTGCACCTACGTCCGGGACCTGCCGGACAGTGCCACCGGGCTGACCTTTCTCTCCGATGGGCGCTTGGTGATCGCCGGTTCTGCCCTTCGTTTTTTTGATCCGGCCACCAACCAGACCTCGGTGCTGGTGGGCGGCGGTACCTACACCACCTCCGGCGACATCGTGGGGCTGCCGGACGGCTACCTGTACTGGACGGTGACGAGCTGGAGCGGTGGAGACGGTCTGGTACGGGTGGACCCGAACAGCGGAACTACCACCTACGTCGGGGATCTTTCTGCCTCCTCTCTGTATGGGGTGGGCTATGCCAACGGCACCCTGTACGGCTTTTCTTCGTGGGGCACCATCGTCGGGATAGACCCTTCCAACGCCCGGAATATCAGCACCAACACGGTGAACCAGACCTGGTGGGGCGCCACCACCAACCCGGTGCGCTGGTAGGGGCCCTCGGTCGGGGGCGGCCGGGCAGACCCTGGCTCAGGCGGGCAGTTCGCCGAACACACGCTGGTAGATCTCCCGGTATGTTTCCGAAAGATCGCCCAGATCGCGGCGAAAAACATCCTTGTCCAGGTGCCGACCGGTGCCGCGCTCCCACAGGCGTGCTCCGTCGGGCGTGATCTCATCGGCCAGGACCACCTGATGTCCAATGCGGCCGAATTCCAGCTTGAAGTCCACGACATCCACGCCGAGACCGTCCCAAAATCCAAGAAGAATGCGGTTTACCTCTAAAGCGTATTCCCGCATACAACCGAGCTCCCAGGCCTTGGCCCAGCCCAGCGCCAGCGCGGCGTCCTCGTTCACGGGCGGGTCATTCAGGGCGTCAGACTTATAGAAAAGCTCTACCACTGGACGGGAGAGCAGGCCGCCCTCCGCCAGTCCCAGCTTCTTCGCAAAGCTGCCCGCAATGCGGTTGCGCACGACCACCTCGACCGGAATGATCTCCACCTTGCGGCAGAGTTGATCCCGTGGAGAAAGCTGCTTTTCGAAGTGTACCGGCACGGTAGGCCGCACCATGTCGAGGAAAAAGGCGGACAGGCGGCAATTCACCACGCCCTTGTCCACAATCTGCGCCTTTTTGATACCGTTGAAGGCGGTGGCGTCGTCCTTGTAGTGCAGGATCACCCGCTCGGGGTCGTCGGTTGCGTAGACCTGCTTGGCCTTCCCTTCGTACAGCAACGCGCCTTTTTCCATGCTCGCCTCCGGGCGGCGCTCTATCCGATCCGCTGCCGGGGGGCACGCGATCAGGCGGCCTGAAGCAGGATCTCCCAGTGGGTACCGGGACCGGGTACCAGGTGCAGGGTGGCATCGGTGGCGGTCAACCAGCGGTGAGACAGGGACAGCCCCAGGCCCGTTCCGGTCGCTTTGGTGGTTTGAAAGGGATGAAAGAGCTGGCTTCGGATGGTGTCGGGAATCCCCGGTCCGTTGTCCTGCACCTCCACCCGCACGCCCCGGCTTTCGAGCACGCAGCGCACGTCGATACGACCACCTTCGATGCCGCGAACCGCATCTACGGCGTTTGCTCCCAGGTTTACGACAGCCTGTTGCAGTGCCAGTCGTGATCCCCGCACCAGCGGGACCTCGTCCAAGTGCACCTGAAGCAGTACGCCCGCTGCCCATGCGCGCCGCTCCAGCAGGACCAGTGCGGACCGCAATGGAGCCCGAACGTCAAAAAGCTCCATGTCGTCTTGTGGTTTTCTCGAAAAATCCGCATAGCCCTCAAGGAGGTCCTCGATGGCCTGCACCTGTTCCAACAGGCGCTGTACATGCTGCTCGGCGTCCTGTGGCTGGTGGCGGATCAGCTCTCCGAAGGCTTTGACCGCAAAAAGCGGCTGTCGGAGCTCGTGAACCAACCCGGCGGACAGCATGCCCAGCTCGGCCATACGCATCATCTCCGCGCTGGCCAGGGTGGGCAGCTCAAGGGGCTTGGACATGTGCTGCAACCTCCGCCCACTGTGTACATGGATCGCCGATGTTCCCAAGGCTGTCGATCGCCCGACCTTCCAACCGGTAGCTACCCGCGGCGACGATGCGCCCGTCCAAATCCCGACCGTCCCAGGACAAGCCGGCGTTGGCACCATCGCTGCGCCAGCTCCAAACAAGGTTTTCGCTGGCGTCCGACACGGTCAGCCACCACCAGGTGGGGATGGTGGCCCCCACGAGGCTCACATCCACCTCGTCGGCCTCTGCGCCGGGTCCAGGATCCCCATCTGGCGTAAATTGCAGGCTGGAAAGCCCGCAGGCCAACACCGCAGGAGATGCGTCCACCACATCGCCAAGCTGCACAGTGAAGCTGGAGGCTGCACCGCTCCACTCACCATCCAGCCGGTTGCCTTGAGCGTCGTCGCGCAGGCCAAGTCCGAGGCTGAGGCTGTAGCTTCCGATCGGCAGCGGCCCAGCCGGGCTGATGCTGAGCGTTTCCCCATCGGCAGAGAGCGCGAGGCCGGAGCTCACCAGGCCATCGGGTCCGGTGAGCTGCACTTCGGTTGCGGTGATGGTCGCTGCACGCATGGGCTCGGAAAAGAGGACGGTGATCTCGCTGATGTCGGTGGCGGCGCCGCTGGGGCTGACGCTGAGTACCTGGGGGCGCACCGCGTCTCCGGTCACGCTGAGGCTGGTTTCTCCGAAGGCGTTGTGGCTGCCTGCGTAGAGGGTGGCGGTGCCCGCATAGCCGGACGAAAAGTTCCAGTCAAAAGCGAGGTTTCCGGAGCTGTCCAGGTTGCCTTGGAGCCCGGCTCCGGTGGCGACAAGCTGTGGGTCACCCAAGTCGGCCCACACGGTCAGTGCGCCCGTGGCGGGGTCGCCGGTGCAGTCCTGGGCAACGGCAGTGACGACGGTGCCGGAGCCATTGGGCACGCTGGAGTCGGCGGTGCTGAGGGCGATGGGCCCGGTGGGGCTGCCGTCGTCGTTGCCGATCCAGGCGATGGCCTCCGCCGTTCCGCCACAGGCATCCGCATCCACCACCACGAGCTCGACGCGCCGGGGCCCGTCCGTGGTGTAGGTGTAGCTTCGTGTGGAGCTGGTGCTCCGCTCCCAGCCGCCTTCTCCGTCGTGATAGTGGTAGAACACGATGGCGCGGGCGCTGTGGCTGCTGGAGGCGTCGGCGAGTACGGTGGCACTGCCGCCGATCAGGCACTGGAGGAGGTCGCTCTGCCCGTCCAGGGTGAGTTCGGCGTTGGCGCCAGGGTCGCATGCGAAGTCCACGACGTCGAAGGGCACGCTGGAGCCGCTGTAGGTCGCGACCTGCGCTTGAAGCACCTCGGACAGCCCCGCCGTGGGGCAGGTCACTTCCACTTCGGCCACCCCGTCCACGAAGCCGGTGATGGCAGCGGTGGTACAACTTCCGGTCTGAGCGGCGATGCTTCCGCCGGCCGAGAAGGAGGGTACAAGGTTGTTCCACGCATCTACGGCGCTGATCGCGACAGACACGGCCTCGCCGCGCTCTATCCAACCGGGCAGGTTCACCACCAGACTCGACATGGGGCCGGGGTCCACCTGGAAGGAAACACTGCTTCCAAGCAGTACTCCTCCTTGAGAGGCGGCGATGGTGGTAGCGCCGGTGGCCCGGGTGAGGGCGACGGCCACAGTGGCGGTGCCGGTGGCATCGAGGGTGGCGGTGACCGGGGACAGGGTGCCGCTGGTTTCGGTGAGGTCGACGACGGGGTTGGCCTGCAAAAGATAGGGGTTGTCCCACGCATCCCACGCGGTAAGGCGCAGCGGCGTGGCAAGTCCGGCGGTCAGTGGGCCGTTGATGTCCAGGTCCACTTTGGCCAGCGCACCATTGGTGATTTCGATGCTTCCCAGGCTGGTTCCGAAGAGTCCGTCCAGATCCAGGGACAGGACGTTGGCGGCGATTGCCGTGGTGACCGAGCAGCGGTAGATCCAGCTTCCGTCAACTTCGGGACGGTCCACCTCGCAGATCAGGCTGCCCGTCATGTCGGACCAACTGGCAGGCTCCGTGGTGGGGTCGAAGTCCACCACGTTGCCCCAGGCATCCAGCTTTGCCACACGGACCTCAAAGTTCTCGGCGGCAGAGGCAGTGTTTTGTAGAACTTCGACGGACACCCGGCGGGGTGTGGAGGGGGTGACGGTGAAGTCCTCGGAGATCCCGGTGATGCCGTCGCTGCCCACCGCGGCCAATTGGTTTCCGTCGGCGGCGGTGAGCAATTGGGCCGTACATAAAACCTGGCCATCTACGAAAGACGAACAGGTGGCACTTCCGATGCCGAGCTCGGTGTCCAGGCCACCCGCGAGGTCGTAGAGCTGCAGGCTCTGCTCGTAGTCGGGAACCCGGTTTCCGTAGGGGTCCAGGGCCTCGATCAGGGCTGGAAAGAGGCCCACGCCGGCTTCAACCGAACGGTTAGGGGTAACGATGTTGAAGGAGGAGGCGGCGGCGGGGAGCACTTCGAAGGTGGGTGTTTCCACGACCGCACTGGCCACATAGACCTTGATACTGTCCACTTCGCAGGCGGTGGTGAGGGTCACCGGCACCTGCTCCAACCCTGTGATGGTGCGGGTTTCGAACCAATCTCCGCAGGTGGTCTGCTCGAAGAGGATGACGGAGGCCGTTTCCCCGAGGAGCACGTTGCCGAGTGCGTCCACCAAGGAAACTTCGAGCGTAAGCGGGGTTCCGGCCACCACCTTATCCAGGTAGACAGGTCCCTCTTCTCCCAACCAACGCAGCTCCGCTCCGGCCAATCCGCCGGGGCTCCAAGACAGGAGCAGCGAGGCGCCGTCGATACTGTCATTTTCAACGGGATTCAGGTCAAATCGAACGTTGTCAGGACTCTCGGAGCGGACCCGAAAAACACCGCTCCCATCCTCCCCCAGCCAGCCCCGGATTCCCTCCTCGGTGACCTCCTGGCCCTCCAGGCCATCCTCAAAGCGCAGCGATGGATTCCCTGCCGAGGAGCCGGCCACGATGTCCACCTGCAGGGCCTGCTCCACCGGCTGCTCGGCAGAGTCCACAAGTTGTACAGTGACTTCCGCCACTTCTCCCGCATCGTAGGCGGCAGAGCTGGTCTCCAGCCGAAGGTGATCGGCACGCACGGCAGTAACGGTAAAAGCATCTTCTGCGCGGGTTTCCCCGCCAACTGCCGTGCTCAGCACCAGGTCGTAGACGCCCGGCTCCAACCCGGCGGGGACCACCGCATCCATGGACGCGATGCCGTTGAGGTGGGCGACAATATTCCGGCTTTGCGGGCCGACCAATTGCAGCTCCAGGCCTTCGTCGACGCTACCCACGTTCGCCTGCCGTCCGTCCACCGTGACGGTGGGGTAGAAGTTCTTTCCGATGATCTGAAGGTAGGTCTCCTCGCGGTAGTAGCCAAAACTTGGATACACGCCCAGAATCTCCGGTGGCTCGGAGGTGGAGGTGCAGGCTGCGAGCAGGAACCAGATCATCGACCCCCGGACGGAAGGGTACAGATTTTGCGTAGCCCGAAGCTGCGCGGCGGGCCAGTGCGGGTGGACGCGATGGCAAAAGGGGACGGGTGAAGTGGGGAGGGCCGGTAGACTTTGTATTTTCTAATACAAATAGCGATAGCCGAGGGTTAACGCCACTCCGCCGGGAGAGCCGTCGAAGCGTAGCGCGCTGCCGGAGGCGGTGATCAGCAGATAGCGGAGCTCTATGGGCAGCTCGGAGTTGCCCACCCGCAGGGCGGCACCGGCGTGGACCAGCAGGCCAGGAGACGCAATCGCGGGGCCGGAGGGACCCTGGTCGCCATCAAAACTCAGGCTGTAGAGGTAGGGCACAAACACGCCCGCAAGGCCGGCCTGGAGCTGCGTACGCCCCCGCCGCTGCACCAGCTCCACACCCAGCTCGACTGGAAAAAAAGTGGTGTTGGAAAGGACTTCTTCCCCGAAGGTGGCCGTTGTGAACCGACTCCGGAGGTTCCAGAAACCCACCCCGGCCCGCCACCGCAGCGGTGATGGCAGACCGGGGATCCTTCCATCCACGGTGGCCCACAAGGTGGGGGAAGAGACCGCTCCGAAGTTGGTGAGGTAGCCGCCGGTCAGGGTGATCCCTCCGGCGACGGTGCGTGGCACCAGCGGCAGGGTGGCGGTCGCCACACTGTTGCCGCTCCGGGCCTGGAGCTCCACCTGCCGGGAGAGCCCACCGGCGCTGGGAAGGTAGTCGACGGCAATTGTGCCATCACTGGCGACGGTTTTGGCACCAATACTGCCTTCGGAAGCTTGGATATCCACGGGCTCGTCCCGCACAACCTGGCCAGAGGCATCGACCAGACGGACGCGAAGCTGGGCCTTCTGGCCGCTGCCGATGACCAGTGGCACGGGACTCACGTCCAGCTCGATGCGGCGTACCCGCCCGGCCTGCAGGCTCAGCTCTTGCCGGGCCGCGAGCTCGGGAGCCGCCGCGGGAGGTAAGCTGTCGCCGCGGAGCGGGCGGTGTTCTGTGGAAAGTCCGGCCGCAGTGGCGCGGATCCGTCTGGTGTCGGCGATCTCGACATCCACCTCGCCGCGCGGGCCACTCTGCACCATCAGCGGGGCCGCCCCCTCGGGTTCCAGCCGCACCGCCACCCCCTCCAATGGGTAGCCGAGGCGATCCTCTACCCGCACCCGCACCCGCAGGCGGTCTCCGATGGGCTCGGAAACCAGCCCCAACCTCCAGAGGCCCCCGCTGCCCGCGGGCTCAAACCAGAAGGCCTCAATCAGATCACCACCGGCGGAAAGGGCTGCTTCTCCGCGATACTCAGCGCGTAGTACCGTGCCAGTGATCGGCTCGGTCACCAGGCGCCCATGCATGGCCCGTAGCTGCACGCCCTCGATGGGCAGCGGCTCGCCGCGGATGTCCATCAGGCTCACGCCGACGTCGGCCACCGGGAAGTCGCTCGACAATTGTTCAGGGTAGACCCGCAATTCCAGCCGAGCCGGGCCGGGGCGAACCACCGGCAGTCGCAGCGAGGCGGCAGACTCCTGGAGGGTACATTCCACCCGGATATCCAGCCGGTTGGGGTCTTCCGGAGGCAGGTTGAGGCGGAACAGGCCCTGTGCGAGGCGGGTTGCGGGCTGAGGCTGCTCGGCTCCCGCCCGGCAGGTGGGGGCCTCCGCGGTCCAGGGTTGCCCGGTGGCGGTCCAGGCACCCAACCACAAGTCGGCCCGTCCCTCCCGATCGGGAGCGTCGATCGCCAGGATCACCGGTGGAAAAGGACCGGGTAGGGAGGAGCGCACCTTCTGGCTGTTGCCCAGATCGTCGGTGACCTGTACTTCGTAGGCGGTGATCCCCGGCGGGATTTCAAAGCTGACCTGCGCCTGACCCGAGCTGTCGGCGGTGAAGGGACCGAAATTCCGGCTGCCGACCCGCAGGCTGACCTTGGAGCCTGGCTCCGCGCCGATGCTGGCCTGCTGCCGCGCCCGCAGTCGAACTTGGGCAAAAAG
>JBEIQS010000255.1:0-7590 GCA_040376425.1 Alphaproteobacteria bacterium
CCACCACATGCGTTGATCAGGCCATCGCAGAGGGTGGGCGCGCCGGGGTAGATGGTGGCATTGGAGTCGTTACAGTCGCTGTCGGCCAGCGGCGTATAGCCGTCGCCGTCCGCATCAAAGCCCTCGTCGATCAGCAGATCGCAGTCGTTGTCGATGTTGTCGTCGATCTCGGTGGCGGCCGGGCTGATGGCGGAGTTGCTGTCGTTACAGTCGGTACGCGAGAGGGTTCGGGCGGCCTCGCCCGGGTCGGTACAGTCGTCGTCTGTGGAGGTGATGGTGATGCCGGTGGAGTCGGCATAGCCATCGCCGTCGTTGTCCACATAGCAGGTCTCGTTGCCGTCGCAGTTCTGGTCCACTCCGTCGGCGATGGTCTCGGTCACCGTGGGGTAGATCAACGGGTTGGCGTCGTTACAGTCGCCATCACATTCGTCGTAGGTATCGCCGTCGTTGTCTACATCGAAGTTAATACCCGTAACCGGGGTATCGTTGCAGTCCCCGTCGCAGGTGGCGTAGCCGTCGCCATCCACGTCACCCACCAGGGTGGTGTTGTTGTCGTTGCAGTCCGTACCGGCCGTGGCGCCCGCCACCGGTGTGCGGGAACCCCAGCCGTCGTTGTCGATGTCCTGCATGCAGGCCGTAGTCGACTCGGTCTGTGCGGCGCCGGGGAAGGTGGAGAGGTTGCCGTCGTTACAGTCCCCGGAGACCGTGGCGTAGCCAGGCGGTTCGTCACAAAAAAGCGTCGCGGTTCCGTTTACGCCAAAGTTGTCATTATCGGCATCGGCGTAGAACACGGACTTGGTGGAGGCGTCGGTGCTCGGGTCGCTGTTGTCGGACTGGTTGTCACAGTCCTCGTCCACATTGCCCGCATCGCAGACCTCGGTCGCGTGGGTGCTGATCAGCGGGTCGGTGTCGTTGCAGTCGTCGCGGTTGATACTGCGCGCTTCGCCGGCGTCCGTGCAGTCCAGATCGGCGCTGACCACGGTGGCAGTGGTGCTGCCATCGCCGTCGCGGTCCAAATCCTCCACACAGAGATCGCCGCCGGAGCAGTTCTGGTCCACCCCGTCGTCCAGGGTCTCGGTGGCCACCGGGTTGATACTCTGGAGGTTGTCGTTGCAGTCCGATCCATCCGAGCGCCCGGCGGCCAGGGTGTCGTCCCCGTAGCCGTCGCTGTCGCCGTCCAACATGCAGCAGGCGAGCAGATTGGTGGGGGTCAGGGTGCCTGCGGTGGCGGAGGAGCAGAGGATGGTCCCGGCGCTCAGCGTTTCGTTTTCGCCCGAGCCCGGGAAGGTGTTTACGCTGTTGTCGTCGCAGTCGTTCCCCGCGGTCTGGCCGCCGGTGCTGGAGGACTCGCCCCAATTGTCTCCGTCGGAGTCGGCCATACAGCAGGCCGTCATCAGGGGATTGGAGGACGCACCCGTGACAGTGCTGCACAGAGTGCCTGAGCCGTTGCGCTCAAAGCCGGCGATGCCGGGAAACACGGTGTTGTCGATGTCGCTGCAGTCATTGCCGGCGGTCTGGCCGCCGGTGGTTCCCGTTTCGCCCCAGCCGTCCCCGTCGTTGTCGTCCATGCAGCACTGGCTAAGCAGCGCCGGAGTCGACGATCCGGTGACGGTATTGCAGGCTACCGTTTTAGCGCTGTTGTACTCCAGCTCGGCCGATCCTGGAAAGGCGGTGCTGTCTGCATCGTTGCAGTCATTGCCTTCGCTGCGGCTGGCGGAGGTGGTGGCGTCGCCCCAGCCGTCGCTGTCGGCATCCGCCATACAGCAGGTGGTGAGGAGGAGGGAGGCGGAGGAGTAGGTGGCGGTGCTGCACAGGGTGCCGCCACTGCGCTCGGTCTCCGCGACGCCAGGATAGACGCCGATGTCTCCGTCGTCACAATCATTGCCGGCTGTGGCGCCCGGGGGGGGAGTGGTGTCCCCCCAGCCGTCCAGATCGTCATCCTCCATGCAGCAGGCCAGGAGAAAGGGCGCGGTGGAGCTGGCGGAAGCCGTAGAACAAAGGGCCGCGCCGCTTCCCTGCAGCTCGGCAACGCCGGGGTAGACCGAGTCGTCGGTGTCGATACAGTCGCCGGTGCGGGCCACATGGCCGGAGGGCTGGTTGCAGAGGCTCTGGGAGGTGGCGCTGCCCCAGGAGTCGCTGTCCGTATCTGCGTACCAGGTGGTTTGTGTTGCCGTGGAAACACTGGAGTCGGCATCATCGGCGAGGTTGTCGCAGTCCTCGTCTTCGTCGGCCGAATCGCAGATCTCGGTTGCGCCGGGGTTCCTGAAGGAGACCGTGTCCTCACAGTCGTCCCCGACCTGGAGGGCTGTAGGCTGGGTATAGCCGACCAGGGCAAAAGTAGAGCCGGGACCGCTGGGAGAGACAAAGCAGCAGGAGGCGGCGCCGGAAGGCGCGTAGAGGTCTTGATCGAAGTCACGCTTGGCGATCACATCGTTGGGGCCCGTACAACCTGCCGTGCTTGTAACCCCCGCTACAGGCCCACCCGAGGTGAAGGTGATCCGGCTGGCCGTACAGTCGGCGCTGTTGGTGCCAGATCCAGGACTATTCGCCCACGCGCTTCCATTACCGAGAACCAGCGCTATCAAAAGTCCGCGCATGCTACCTCCCGGTGTCCACCAGCACCAGAGCCTGCTGGCGAAGAAGTTGAATCTGCTCCCACTCAAACCACATCCATTCTGCCACGGAATCACCCGCGGAGCGCAGGGGATGGCCCTGATCGTCCACCATCACTTCGCCGCTGTCCGTCAAAGGAACCCGAACAAAGTCCAGACTCCCCGCCCGGGGTATCTTTTCTTTGGCGGGATCGGGTAGCTCCATCGGCGGCGAGGGGGGAGCAGGCTTCGGCTCAGGGATACGCACATGCGCTGCAGGAATGTTCGGGTCCGTGTTTTCGGCCAGCTCCACCGCGCCCGGCCCCTCCTGCGGAGGGGCCTCAGGCTGTGGTGGCTCAAGATAGGGGAAATAGGCAATAGGAACCGACGTTCCCCGTGCCGAATCCGCCCGAAGACGCTCGGTCCCGATCCAGGTGCGCAGCGCCTCGCCCTCCATCCGATCCACCCAGAGTCCCGCCGGAGACTTCGCTGGGGCTACGGGCACCCATACAATATATTTACTGTTTTGCGCACGAACATTGCCGTTCATGTCCACCATGCGGAAGGCCGTGCGGAGCTCCAGCGGCAGAAGTCCGACATCCAACTGCAATACCACCTGGTCCGCACTTTCCGGTACCAGATCGCGCAGGCGCATCGGGCCCACGGCAAAACGAACGTCGGTGGTGGGCCGGGCATCGGTGAGCTGCTGGGTCACCCGACCAAACCAAAGCCACGCACAGATCCGGCTTGCACGTTTGGTTGCGATGGAGGCGGCTTTCCGCACCCGGGGGTCGCTGGCGCCACCCCACTCGCCCAAGCGCTCGTGCACCAGGGCCAATACCTGGGAGACCGGCATCACGTCGGGCAAGGTCACCGCACCCAACACCGCCCAGCGCTCCTCTCCCGAAATCCGAGGATCCGGATCCTTACGACGGCCGCGGTCCCAAGAGGTGGTATCGAGCCGCTCTAATCCGTTCAGAACATCGATGTCTGTAGAGGTCAGACTGACTACGGTCAGGGTGATGTCGCGGTCGTTGCGGCGGTAGATCTGCTGGCAGCGGATGCACCATTCTCCAGGAGAGAACTCCTTTTCCCCGTTATAGAGCTGGCCGCAAGGCTCGCCCCAAAGGGTCGGATTTCCGCAGGCCTGCACCGCACCATTGCGGCCCACACCTTCCACGGCCGAAGCCGAGCCCGCACCCGGCGCGAGGCGCAGCTTTTCGTAGAGGGACTCGGCCAATTTCGACGGGCGCAGGCGCACGTCGCGGAAGGCCAGTGCCCCCAGAAAGTTGCAGGCAAAGAGCCAGAAACCCAGGGAGAAGGTGATGTCCCCGTTCCAGGCGGGAAGAATCAGGGTGCCGGGCAGGTAGGCATTGCCGGGCACAGCCGTGATCTGGCAGGCCTTCATCTCCTCCGGTTCTTCGCCAAAGCCGGTGACTTTGACGATGGAGCCCTTCAGGGTGCCCGAGCAGGTCTTGGAGAAGCCATTGGTCACCCCCCGCTGTACACCGGTCACCGCGAGAAAGCCGATGAAGATCGGCAGGAAAAGCACCCCGTTGTGGCGACGTCGGCCTAAAAGGGAGGCTTGCCGCGCCACGGCCCAGCCGGTCACCGCTGCGCAGGTGCCCAAAAGAGCTGCCAATTCCAGGCCGGTATAGGGGCGCGCATAGGCCGGCGCCCCCAGCATGGAGTAGGTCAGAAACCAGCAACCGGCCGCCGCGCCAAGGGGAACGGCCGACTCCACCATGTTCTCGGAGACCGCCCAGCGGCCGACGAGGGTAAGCGGATCAAGCGGCATCCTACTTCCCCGTGGGCAGGACCCTGCGCCAGGGGCCCGGCAGGTCGGAGGGACCGCAAAGCTGCACCACACGGTTGGCTGCGGAGGGAACGGTCTCTTCCAGCTTCCGGCGGAGAGAGGCCAAGGTGCGCACCCGGCCCACGGTGCTCATGGCTTGGGTATCGAGGACCATACGACCCGCCTGCAGGGCGGCCGACGCGATGGTCTGGTAGCGCACCCAGCTCCGGCCGATCACGCTCTTCTCCCACACCGCCCCTTCCGGCTCGGCTTCCCAAACGGCGCGCTCGATCCCCTCGATATCCCGCACGAGTTTTTGGAGGACCGGATGCTCAGGGGGCAAAATCCGGCGCAGGTCGGTGGCCCAGTCCAGTCCGTTTCCGGTGGCAACCGCCAGCGGCAGGCGATCCGGACGGTCGAAGACCTCCAGGCGCTCCACCCGCAGCGCGGGCTCCACCTCTTCACGGGCCACGGACAAGCCGCCCGGGCCGGAGGCGAGGTTCACCTGCACGCCGATGGAGAGCACGCCGCGTACGGCGACCCCGGCCGCAGTGGGCCAGGGCACCAGGCTGCGCTCGGTCAGGCGCACCAGTCGGCGCACGCCGGTGGCGTCGGTTACGATGGCCGAGCCCGGAGACACATAAAAGCCGGGCGCCGCGCCGTCGGGACGCACGGATCCCGGAGGACCGGAGGCCGTCCAGTCACCCGACAGCTCCAGACCCTCCAGGATCAGACCAGAGGCCCCCGGGGCGTGGACGGTGAGCAAGGCATCCAGGAGGTGATGGGGCACCTCGGCCAGCGCCTGCAGGGCTTCAAGGTCCAAAAGGGCCCCGTCGCGAGGGTGGAAGGCGCGCTGCGTCATGATGCGGACTCCGGAGCGGGCAGGGGAACGATACGAAGACAGGTACCGGGAGAGAGAAGGCGGAGCAGCGGACGATCCAGGGATCCCGAGGGCTCCAGACTCACCAACACATCTTCCGGAGAGAGCGGAAAGGTCTCGCCTTCGGTCGGCTGAAAGCGCAGCCAACCGGCACTGATACGGAGCTGAGCGCCGGTCGGGGAGGGGCGTTGCCGCCACCAGGAGGCCGAGCGGCAGGCAAAAACCTCGTCCCGAAGGGGCGGATCCTCGGGGCGGTCGCCCACGGTCCCCGCACTCTCGTAGCGGGCGTGCAGCGGCTCGCCGGTGGACTCCGACCACAGCTCCAGGCTGCGATCGAGTTGGCCCCGCTGAGGAAACCAAGCCGGAAGGCGGGCAACCAGGCGGGCCAGACGCTCCGCATCGCCCCGGTGGACCTCCTGATCGATGCCGTAGGCATCCGCGAGGGTCCCAAGCAAGCCCACGTCCCAGCCCTGGGCTGACCAGAGCGCGGCGCGGCTCTGCACCGACCAATCCGCCCAGGCGAAGAGGTAGTGCAGCCCTTCCACCAGCGTGGGGAGGCCGGCCTGTTGGGCACTCTGCGCCTCCGACACCAGCGGAGGCGGAAGAAGGCGCTCCCAGTTCCCACCTCGGAAGGTAGGTTTTTTTGTGGTCCCACGAAGCTGATAGGGGCGTTGTTCTGGATCCAGGGTCCCATCCACCCAGGTCAGCTTGTGCGGACGGGCGTCCCCGCGGGCCGCAGCGACCCGCCACTCCACCGTCGGGGTGCGTGCCCTCATACCGCCGCTCCCTGAGGACGGCGCTTCGGCAGCACCTGCACCACCGCAGCATTCAGGAGCAGTGCCCCCGGAAGCTGCACCTCACGGCCCTGCGGATCCTCCGCCAGGCCGGGAAGAAGATGCCCATCAAAGCAGGGAAGCAGCTCATCTACCGTAGCTTCTGTGCGCAGGGTCAGTGGCCAGAAGCGGGTGACGATGACATCCCGGATGGCGGGGAAACGTCGGCGCACCTGCTGCACCAGCGCCGAGATGGCATGGCGCGCCCAGGTCAGCTCGGCATCGGCCAACACGGACTGGTCTGGGCCCAGGGCCACCAGAAGGCAGTCCGGTCCCGCAGTTTGGAGCTGCGCTTCCAGGTCCAGCGCGTCCTCATCGGCCTCCGGCAGGGGCCAGAGTGCATGCGGCACCAGGGTGCGCTCGGCGTGGGTCCAGACCCGCACCGTCCAGCCGGCCGCACGTGCGCCCAGGTGCTGGCGGATGGCGTGCTCCCAGTCCGCTGCCAACACCGGCACGGCCGAGCCGCGCGTAAAGAGGCGCTCCATACACTGCTGCTCGGTCTCGCGATCCTGACCGTAGAAAGCGCCAACCGGATTGGTCACGGCCACCAGGGCCGGACTGACCCGGGGCGGGTGCTCCACATAGGCCACGGCGCCTGCTTCCACATCGGCAACCACACCCTGCGTGCGGCGATACCAGTGGACGGTCACACTGTCGCCGGGCTGGATGGTGCGCAGATCCCCCGAAGGATCCGGCGCATTCAGGGTCAGCTCGCCCAGCGAGGCGTCCACTGCCAACCCCTTGTAGTCCTTGATACGGTCGCCGGTGCTCTCCAGGCTGAAGTGGGCGAGCGGGAGGCGCTTCAAAAGCTGACGCACCCCGGGGCTCAGGGGCTGCCCGGAGAGCTGCTCGATCACCTCGGGCGAAACCAGATCCTGGTGCAGCAGGCTGACCGGTTCGGGCACCGAGCTGCGCACGGCCACACTGCGACCATCGGTCACCACGGGCGCATTCGCGACCAGGAGGCTGTTCAACCAGATCCCGCGGATCTCGCCTTCAATGGCCAGAACCATCCCGCGCGCGTCGGGAGGCACGTTCACATCCAACGCGTGGATCAGCTCCAGGCGTGGCGGGGAACCGCTGTCGGGCAGAGAGATGGACCAGGCGGACTCCACGGCCTGGGCCGACGCCAGAAGGGTGCCGGCCGCATCGATGGCGTAGGCCCGAACCTGCGGCGGCTTGGACATCGGCGGAAGGACCAGCGCAACGCGAAGACGGCCGTTCCCGGTATCTTCAAGGCGCACCTGCACAAAAGTTGTACGGTCGCGCTGAACAAGGGTGTTCCAAGAGCCCCCGCGAAGGGCCGCAACCGGCCAGGAAGGCTCACCCTCCGGCACATCCACTGAGCGGCTGGCGCGAACGCTCAGGCGCGACAGATCTCCGTCGATGGCGGCCACGGTCTTCCAGATCGCCTCGGCCGCATGGCCGGGCATCGGGGCAGCCACCCGGGTCAAAAGCCCTTCGATCGAGAGCTTTGCGGGGAGGTTGGGA
>JBEIQS010000340.1:0-4646 GCA_040376425.1 Alphaproteobacteria bacterium
ACAACGGCACCTGGCCCCGCCTGGTGGCGACCAGTGGCTGGGGCTCGGGCACCGCTCACCAGGGTGTCGCCACCTGCCGGAAGATCGCCCTGGCATGTCGGGACTGATACATGTTCTGATGTATCACGAAACAGGCTCTTGCTACAATGGCTTTGGTGATACATCCATGTTGTATCAGCCACCTCCGCTTCCGCGTGGCGTGGCGTCCAAGACTGAATTATCGAAAACCGGCGAGAGGATTTCGTGAAGCTGTACAGCGAGCTGGCGGACTGGTACACCCTGCTCACTCCAGTAGAAGAGTACGAAGAAGAAGGCAATTTTTTTCGCAAGACTCTGTTGGAGCGTCTGGGGGCCGGGCGCCATCGGCTGTTGGAGCTGGGGGCCGGGGCCGGACACAATGCCCACTACCTCCAGGACGACTTTGATCTCACCCTGGTGGATATCGCGGCGGAGATGCTCGCCCTTGCCGCCGGTGCCTGTCCGAGCGCATGCCTCGTGCAGGGGGATATGCGCTCGGTGCGCCTGAACAGGGAGTTTGACGCCGTTTTTATTCATGACGCAGTGGTGTACATGGTCAGCGAGCTGGACCTGCGTCTGGCCCTGCGCACGGCGCGCGAGCACCTGCGGGAGGGGGGCGTGCTACTTCTGGCACCGGATGCGGTCATAGAGAACTTTGAACCAGGAGAAGATACCGGCGGCAACGACGCCGAAGGACGCTCGATCCGCTACATGGAGTGGAGCTGGCAGCGCGCCGGGCAGCCGAATTCCTGTGTGGTAGACTACATTGTTGCAACGCGACAAGGGGAGGAGCAGGCGAAGGTGTATGTGGATCGCCATGAGGAGGGCCTCTTTTCACGGGCGACCTGGCTTCGGCTGCTGGAGGAAGAGGGCTTTGAGGCTGAGAATCGACAGTGGCCGCATTCACAGGTGGACCGTCCGCTGGACATCTTCTTGGGACGGCGACGCTGAGTCGGCGAGGCCGGCCTCAGCCCCCGCAACCCACCTTGGCCTGAAGCTGGGGCAGCAGGAATGCCGCCCTGTCGATCACCAAAAGGCTCTCCACCGGCTGCCCCATCCCCTGCACTGTTCCCAGCTTCAAGGTACAACATTCCTGTACCTGCATGCGCAGGACTGGGTTCCAGGCACCGGTGGGGAGGGCCACCGGCTCCAGGTCGTCCAACAACACCGCAGAGACGACACCGTTCGCGGCCACGAAGCTGGCATCATAGCCAAGGTCGCGGAGGCCCCCCAGCGCCACCGACCCCGCCAGTGTACCGTCCGTGGTCGCCGAAGTGACGGTACATCCTTCAAAAGAGACGGACCACGCCTCGACAGGTCCCTCGCTGCGTAGCTGCAATTCCACCACCCCCTCCTCCTCCACCAGGCGGGCTTCTGCCTGCATACAGGCCGGCGGCGGCAGTGGCGCCGCGCCGCCACAGTCGGCTTCGAGCAGGGAAAAGCTGTCTTCATACAGGTAGAGAAGCAGGGAGAATGCGTCGTCCAGCTCGATCCTGCCGTCGGGAATCAGGTCTACGGCCGCGGTACAGGCAGGCGCCGGGCCGGCTTCGGCGACATGGCGGAGGATCACCAGCACATCGGCCATGTCCACAGCGCCGTCGCCGTTGCTGTCCCCCGGCCCGGGCAACGCGGCTTCACGGGGACAGAGCAATCCTTCTTCCTGCTCTTTCTTGGGATCAGGTTGGCAGGCCAGGAGGAGGAGGAGACCAAAGCGGTTATAGCGCATGGATACCAAACGGGGTTTGCATGCTCCTGATAACCTGCCTGGCCGGCTGCATAGTCCCGACAGCCTCGGAAGCCCCGGCGGAGCCCACTTTTCATCAGAGCACGCTCTTGGGCCCCCATCCGGGCCTGAGCGCCACCGGGCTTCGGCTCCCTGCGGCACCACCCGCAGGCCCTCGGCGCGCACCGGCAACGGAAAGCTCCGCCGCCAAACTGCTTCCTTCGCTCACGGGAGGGAGCTTTGACCAGAGCCGGGGTGCCGACCTGCTGCGCGCCCTGGAGGGCCTGCCAGAGGAGAGAAAATCCCTGGGCCTGCGCGGTATCGATGGCGACCTGCTGTATGGGGAGCTGTGCGAAGACCCCGGGGTCTTGCTGGAGCTGGAGGAGGGGAGCCAGGAAGCCTCCCTCACCGTTCCCTGGGGAAACTGGCTTCGATCCTGGCCCACACCACGAATGACCCAGCTCTCCGAAGGCTGTATCGCCGCGCTGAGCGGGGAGGGGGTGGATGCGGGCGCCTGCAGCGACGAAGAGGAGGCGGCCTTCTTTCCGTCCGGATCCACCTGCCGGGACTGCCTGAGCGGCGGAAGCGACTATACCGCGTGCACGGCCGATCAATCCTGTACGACCGAAGCCATGCAGCAGCTTCGGGCGGGGGGCACCTGGTATGGCGTGCTGAGCGCCGAGGTGTTGCTGTGTGCGCCCGATCGGGTGGAAGAAGCGGTGATATTGGTGGAGGGGATGAAGGAGGGAGACCCACTCCCCCAGCCCTTTGACCATGGGGCCATCCAGGCCTTCTGCTTTCCGGGCTGGGACGGGGTTGGGGTGGGCCTTTGGTGTGACGAGGGAGCCGCGCTGGCGCTGGGGGATCTGCTCTTCCACCGCGCTGACTACATTCGGGAGGTGGGAAGTAGCGATCTCACCTGGGGCGGGCGCGTGGGAATGATCCGCTCCATGGAGGTGGACGGGCAGACCTTTGAGGCGGTCTTCCTGAATGAAGTAGGAGGAACGGGGATCTCCGCGCCGGTCGGGGCCAGCCAGGATGCCTGGGGACTGGATCCGCGGAAGCTGCGCGCGGGTGGCAGCGACCCGGACGATCCGGAACAGACGATGGCCCGAGAGTATTTTTCGGCCTTCTCCCTGAAGATGGCGACCACCATAACCGGAATCATCGTCAACCCTTTCATCCGCAACCGCTGTACGGAGGATCAGTGGGTGGCCGGGGCCGATGGCAGCAGCTATTGCGACGAACCCGGCGCGTGGAGCCGCGACAATTTCGACGACGCCTTCATCGCCTGGTGGGATCAGGCCGCGGGGGAGGCGATGACCTTCCCCATCGTCACGCTGGCGAGCACGGGGCTGCCCGACGCCTCCATTCCGGGGGGACTGCTGACCGAGCTGCGCTCCAGCAACAGCCTCGCCGACGCGGAATGGGAAAACTGCGCCTGGCAGAAGACTTTTGTACCGGATCGGGTGCGCATGTACGACCCGGCCCCGGCCAACGGTGCAGAGGGCTACGCCACCTTTGACGGCCAGACCATCCGCTTCTCCGAAGATCCCGACCTGCGGATGGCGATGGCCACCAACGAGCGCCGGGGATTCTGCCCGGTGCTGCCCTGAGCGGGCTCGCGCCACACCCCCGTCGTCACCCCTGACCATCTGGAAAAATCTTTCCAAATGGTAAGATGATTGCACGCCGCTTTTTCCGGAGGCGGAATGGGCGGGGAAAACAAGCGGGGGATCTATGGAAGGCCGGTGGCGGAGGTAGGCATGAGCACGCGTTTTCCCTTTCCCATTCCCACCGGCTGGTTTCAGGTGGCCTGGTCCGAAGATGTGGTCCCCGGGCAGGCCAAGCCGGCCGAATACTTTGGAAAGAAGCTGGCGATCTTTCGGGGGACAGATGGGGTTGTCCGCGTGATGGACGCCATCTGCCCGCATCTCGGGGGACACCTGGGCTTCGGCAAGGTGAAGGAAAACCAGCTTGCCTGCCCGATCCACGGCTGGACCTTTGACGGGGATGGGCACTGCGCGCACATTCCCTACTCCCCCCGCGCGCCCAGGCAGGCGCAGGTGCGGAGCTGGCCGGTGGTGGAGCGCAACGGCATGATCATGGTCTGGCACGCGCTGGACGGGGAGGCACCGCGCTTTGAAGTGCCCAACCTTCCTGAATTCGGCCACGCGGACTGGACGACCTACCAGAAGCGGAGTTGGGTGATCAAGAGCTGTAGCCAGGAGTTGGGGGAGAATGGGGTGGATTCCGCGCACTTCGTGGGCGTCCACAACTTTTCACAGATGCCGGAGACCAAGGCCAGTCAGGACGGGCACCGCTTCCAGGCGGTTTCCGAGGGGCTGATCGAGACGGCCGCGGGCAGTGCGGAAGGGGTCCTCGCCGTGAATATGTGTGGCATGGGCTTTGCGACCACCCGCTTCAGCGGCATTGTGGAGACGCTCCTGATCGGCTGCGCGACTCCAATCGATACGGATCGGGTCGAGCTGCGCTTTTCCTTCACCGTCAACATCGCCAACGGCTTTCCGCCCGAGATCGGGGAGCTGTTCGTTGCCGAGGTGGAGCGCACCCTTCTGGAAGACATTCCCATCTGGGAAAACAAGGCCTACCTGGAGCGCCCGCTGCTCTGTGAGGGCGATGGGCCCATCGGTCTGTATCGGAGCTGGGTGCGGCAGTTCTATCCGAAGGGCGAGGGGATGGAGGCGGCGTAGGGGCGGGGTGATACATTTTGGGGTGTATCATGGGAGAGGAGGGGGAACCGTGTCCACCAAAGCCCCTTCTCCCAGAAGCCGGGCAACCCGATGGGCAGCTTCGGCGCCCGCCAATTGGGGGCCGTCTCCGACCACTTCCAGGCGGTCAGCAGACAATGTGGGGATGCTCTCCAAGCGGGGGAGGGGGGAGG
>JBEIQS010000033.1:0-38425 GCA_040376425.1 Alphaproteobacteria bacterium
GTGGTCCGCAGCGAAGGGCGGCTTCGCCACGCCGACGGAAGCTGGCGCCTGTATCGGAGCTGGTCCACGGTGTCGTCCCGCGACGAAAACGGAGTTCCTCAGCACCTTTGTGGTGTGCTGGCGGACGATACTGAGCGCATTCTGATGGAAGAACAACTGCGACAGGCAGAAAAAATGGAGGTGATAGGCCAACTCGCTGGAAGCATCGCGCACGACTTCAACAATGTTCTTACGACGATATTGGGCTACGCGCAGGTGCTGGTGAGCAATCTGCCACCGGGCGAAAACCGGGATGATGCGCGAGAGCTGTCCGTGGCCGCGGAGCGTGCGGCGGTACTTACCCGGCGCCTGTTGACCTATGTCCGCCGCCAACCGCGCGAAGTGGGCGTTTTGCCGTTGGTGGAGGCCGTACATGCCCTTGCACCGATGTTGCGCCGCCTGATGGTGAGTTCCCGCCATCGCCTGCACTTGGAATTGCCCCGACATGAGCTTTTTGTTCGCCTGGACCGCTCCGAAATGGAACAGGCCCTTGTGAACCTCGTGATCAATGCCCGAGACGCGCTTGGGGACTCCGGCAATGTCCGAGTATGGCTTCAGGCCCTGGGTGCCAAGGTGGAGCTGGGCGTGGAGGACGACGGAGCGGGCATGTCGGAGGGGGTGCAGCGCCGGGCCTTTGAGCCTTTTTTCACCACCAAGCCACCCGGCTCCGGGACCGGGTTGGGCCTGACCACCGTGCAGCGCCTGGTGAATGAGTCGGAGGGGAGTGTCGTCCTTGAAAGTGAGGCGGGGCGGGGCACACGGGTGCGCATCCTGCTCCCCGCGCTGAGTGCCGCCCCTTCTGCCAGCCCCCCGCCCAATCCGCTGGTGCCCGGCACCCGCCTGCTGGTGCTGGAAGAGGATCCCGGTCTACGTTCCTACCTCCAAGCCACGTTGAGCCGGGAGGGCTGGTGGGTGGAGGTCACCGGCGAGGCCGCAGCGGTGGACTACGCTCTCAAAGAAGACAAAATCGACATCTTGATGGTGGACTTGGGGCTGCGGAGTGGCCAGGGACCGGAGCTGGTGCGGCGGGTTCGGCGCCTCTACCCCAAGCTGCGCATCCTTCCCACCTCTGGCCAAGAAACCAGCTTCGAAGGCCTGATAGTGCTACGGAAACCCTATACGCCAGCAGAGCTGGTGGCGGCCTTGGGCTACCACTCCGCCTAGCCGCAGCTCAGACCAGTCCCGCCAAGACCACAGTACCCATCGGGATTCTTTGCCAGATACTGCTGGTGGTAGTCCTCTGCAAAGTAGTAGGGGGGCGCCGCGAGGATCTCCGTCGTCACCGCGGGAAAGCCCGCAGCGCGGAGGCGCAACGCAAAGGAGTCGCGAGCGCCCTCCGCCTCCTTTTTTTGTTCCTCACTATAAAAATAGATGCCAGAGCGATACTGCGTGCCCACGTCGTTGCCCTGGCGGTAGCCCTGGGTGGGATCGTGGCTCTCCCAGAAGCAGCGCAAGAGGTTGGCGTAGGGAAGCAGGGCCGGATCGAAGACCACACGCACCACCTCGTTGTGGCCCGTGCGTCCCGAGCACACTTCTTCGTAGGTGGGATTCGGCGTAAATCCTCCCGCATAGCCGACGGAAGTGGTCCACACCCCCGGCAACTGCCAAAAGCGCTTTTCCGCGCCCCAGAAGCAGCCCATTCCGAACATGGCCAGCGCGAAACCCTCCGGCACCACCTCCAGGGAATGGTGGTTCATAAAATGATTCGATGGTCGAAAAAGAGGCTGAGCGCGACCCGGAAGAGCCTGCGCGGCGTTGGGCATCTGCGGCTTGCGAAAAAAGAACCCCATCGGTGCACCTGGTTGCGATTAGACTGAGAGAATAGCGCCCTCTTTGCACGATGGCGCCCCCCGGGCACCCCTGCCGTCACCAGGACTACACGATGTTCCTGCTTTTGGCCTGTACCTTCACCAGCGATGGCTCCATCAAGCGCGGCGAGGCCGAAAGTGGCCCGCTGGACTCCGCAGAGGAGAACGGCGGCTCCAGCCTGCGCCCGGACGACAGCGACACGACGAAGGAAAGCGGCAAAGAAAGCGTGGAAGAGAGTGAACCCCCTCCGATGCAGGTCTGCTATCCGGGGGAGAGGGAGGACTGGACCACCTGCCTGCCGGTGATCCCCTATAGCAGCTCTTGGGGCAGCGACTACAACTATCCGGCGCCCTACCAGGGTTCTTCGCAATACCTCCCCCCCGTGCGTTTTCTGGACATCGACGCGCAGGACCCGGACCTGAAGCTCGCCCCCAACTTCGTACTCTCCGAGTTTCTGTCCTCGGCGAAGGGCCCCTACGGGGTGCTACAGGGTCCATTCATGGAGCGTATGCAGACCCTGCGCGACACCGTGGCGGCGCCCGTGTATGTGACCAGTGGCTTCCGAAGTCCAGGCTACAACGCAGGGATTGGAGGTGCCGAGTACTCCCGACATCTGTACGGCGACGCCGCGGACATCGACGTAAGCGGCTGGACGGTGGAAGAGGTGGGAGAGGCATGTGTGGCCTTGGACGCGGGCTATGTCGGCCTGTACGAAGATGGCCACACCCACTGTGATTGGCGCGATGACGACCTGGATCCCGCCTTCTTTGATGTGGCCAATGGCCCCGTGCCGCCACAGCCGCAGAAAGCGACCTTGCAGTGGGTGGCCGGGCGCTGGAGCGCACCTGCAACGGGATTCGACGAGGGAGAGCCCTTCCGCCGTTGGCGTGCCTTTGACGGCGATGGACGCCTGCTTGTGAGCAGCACCGGCCGTGAGTTTGTGGCCCCTCCCGGCACCGCCACCCTCCAGGTGGTGGTCGGCGGGCAGATCGAGCTGCGGCAGGCCCTGCCCTGAGGCCTGAGCGCCTCCTCCTCTACCGGCAATCGGCCTTTCGGCGGCAGGAGACCCTTGCCTTCCCGCAGCGGGCGCTTAGCCTTTAGACGCTGTCTAAATCAGCGCACAAGGAGTGTTGATGTCCAAGCTTGCCGGAACCCAGACCCACAACAACCTCAAGGCCGCTTTCGCCGGGGAATCCCAGGCAAATCGCCGCTACCTCTACTTCGCGAAGGTCGCGGACGTGGAAGGTCACCCCGACATCGCCGGCCTGTTCCGGGACACCGCCGAAGGTGAAACCGGCCATGCGCACGGCCACCTGGACTACCTGAAGCAGGTGGGCGATCCCGCAACCGGCCTGCCCATCGGCGAGACCGAGGACAACCTGAAGGCTGCCGTGGCCGGCGAGACCTACGAGTACACTGACATGTACCCCGGCATGGCCCGCACCGCGCGCGACGAAGGCTTCCCGGAAATTGCAAGCTGGTTTGAGACCCTCGCCAGGGCCGAGAAGTCCCACGCCGGCCGCTTCCAGAGGGGTCTGGACAGCCTCTAAGCCCCACGGGATTGCCTGGCGGCCGGACCACAGCGGTTCAGGCCGCCACTTCGTGTCCTCTCCCGCCCGCTCTGGGCAGCATCCATCGGTTGCCCGCGGGTTTTCTCTTTTTTGCGGAGTCTCCATGGCCAACGTCATCCCCTCCCCCCGTGACGAGATCTACTGGAGCCGGGAAGCCCTGGTGAAGGAGGAAAAGCGGGTCTTCGAAATCTGCAATGGCTGCCGGCTGTGCTGGAACCTTTGCCCCTCCTTTCCCGCCCTCTTCAATGCCGTGGACGCACTGGACGCCACCGCCGAGCAGACCGCCGCCACCATCGCGGCCCGCCAGGCCGAAGGGGTGGATGTGCTGGACGAGCACGGAGCCGCCTCCGAGTTCAGCAAAACCCCGCGCTCCGATGTGCATGGCCAAGCGGAAGCGCTCGAGAAACTCCCGCTTTCCGTACATCAAGAGGTGGTGGACCTCTGCTACCAGTGCAAGCTCTGCGACCCCATCTGCCCCTATGTGCCCCCCCATGAATTCGGCGTGGACTTCCCCCGACTCATGCTGCGGCACAAGGCGATCGACGCCAAAGAAAAGGGGGTCAAGCTCCAGGATCGGGTTCTGGGGGATCCGGATCTGGTCGGGAAACTGGGCACGATCTTCCCGGCCCTCGCCAACTGGGGCAGCAACCTGCGCCCCAACCGGGTGATGATGGAGGCCACCGTCGGCATCCACCGCGATCGCCAGCTCCCCGCCTTTGCGGAAGAGACTTTTCAAACCTGGTTCAAAAAACGACACACCACGCGGCCGGACCCCAAGACGGTGACCGGTCGGAAGGTCGTTTTGTTCTACACCTGCTCGGTGCAGTGGAACGAGCCCCAGGTGGGAAGAGCCGCCGTTGAAGTGCTGGAGCACAACGGAATCACCGTCTTTGCACCTGAATTCCGCTGCTGCGGCATGCCTGCCCTGGACGGGGGCGACGTTCCCCGAGCCACCTCTTGGGCGCAGCACAACGTGGAGATCCTGAAGCCCTATGTGGACGCGGGCTGCGACATCGTCTCGCCGGGGCCCACCTGTAGCTACATGATGAAGAAGGAGTGGAAGGACTACCTGGGTAGTGAAGACTCGGAAGCGGTCACCAAACGCAGCTTCGACCTGATGGAGTACCTCTTCACACTGCGGAAGTCCGGCGAGCTGAAAGAGGACTACACCGAGGATGTGGGCAGCATCGGCTACCACGTCCCCTGCCACCTGAAGGTTCAGAAAATCGGCTTCAGAAGTAGAGATATGCTGAAGAAGCTGCCCGGCGCCAAGGTGAAGCTGGTGGACCGCTGCTCCTGCATGGACGGCACCTGGGGCATGAAAACGGAATACTATGATCTGTCCAAAAAAGGTGCGGAGAAGCTACTGACTGAGCTGACCGAGGACAAGCCCGCCACCCTGTCGTCGGACTGCTTGATCGCCAAGCTGCAGATCGAGGAGGGCAGCGGCCAGAAAGTGGTGCATCCCATCGAGATTATGTGGAAAGCCTACGGAGGAAAGTCATGAAGCCGGTTGTACGGTCCGCTTTGCTCGGAAACGCCGAATTCGTAGCCCAGCGCCCCCGGTTGGAGCAGCAGCAGATGCTGACCAAGGAGCAACGCAGGTTGAAGCTTGGGGATGCGATGGTCCTGCTCTTTGAGAACCAGGCCACTGTGGCCTGGCAGGTGCAGGAGATGTGCCGGGTGGAGAACATCACGGCGGATGCGGCGATCCAGCACGAATTAGATACCTACAACGCCCTGCTTCCCGGTCATAGCGAGCTTTCCGCCACGCTGCTGATCGGCTTTGCCGATCCCGAGGAGCGCGATCGCCGCCTGCGGGAGCTGCTCGGCTTGCACCTCCACCTGCATCTCCATTTGGAGGGGGCAGGCGCCGCGGCCGCGCGCTTTGATGCAGAACAATTCAACGAGAAGCGTATCTCCTCGGTGCAATTTCTGCGCATCCCGCTCAGCGCGGAGCAGCGGGCGGCCCTGCTGGACTTTGGCAAAAAAGCCACCTTTGTGGTCGATCACCCGGCCTATCAGGTGCAGGTGCCCCTCACCGCCGCCCTGCGCGGCGCACTGGTGGAAGACCTGGAGACGCCCTAGCCCTACTCGCAGAAGTAGTCGGTCACCGTCAGCTCATCGATCAGGTGGCGATTGGTTTGGCCTCCGGTACCGGCCGTGAAGCCCACATAGGCGGGGAAGGAAAATCCGCCCACATCGCCATCCAAATAGACCACCCCGTCGATGCTCACGCGCACCCGCGGCGCGGCGACGGTCACTTCCATCCGGTGCCAGCCGGTGTCCTCGATCTCGGGGAGGGTGGCCCACAGGGCCGGGTCATCCACATCCCCGTCAAACATAAATGCTATATGATCCGCTTCTGTGGGATCGGCGTCCCCGTTGTAGTAGGTGTCTACCTCGATAGACCATCCCGGCAGCGCCGGTCCACTGGTGCAGGGTGCATCCCCACCAAAGCCAATGCCGCAGCCGGTACCACCCAAAAAGCCGGTCATCCGTGCGGTATCCAGGGCCGTCAGGGAGATGCCGTCCGCGCCGCTTCCTCCTCCAATAAAGAAGTCAAAGGCGATGTCCACCAAGGCCCCGTCCACCGGACTGGAGGTCTCAAAGGCGGATCCCACCACATTGGTCACCGCCTCCGTCAATACCAGGCTGCTGTTGGTGTTGTCCCAGCTCGCCGATCCCTCAAAGTTCCAGGAAGATAGAGTCAATGCATCGTAGGTATAGGCACCATCCTGGCAGAAGCTGTGCTGGACGGTCGTGGTTGCGCCGCAGGAATCGGTAGCGCTCAGCGTCAGGCTCTGCCGGCCGGTGCTGCGCCCGCTGCCCGGCCACAAAAAGGTGGTGCTGCCGTCCACCGCCGCCGGGTCGCTGTTCAACAGACCCTGTGTGTCCGAGGTCCAGCTTAGAACCAGACTTTCCTCCGCATCCTCCACATCCCACACCGTGCCCAGCACCTGTAGATCCTGACCTTCGGCCACAACCTCGCCCAACGCCGGCGTGGTGATCGACACCACCGGCGGTTGGTTCGCGACCGCAGACAACGGCAGCTCCACCGTACTTTGATCCGGATCATCCGACGCAATCACCAGAATAGCCTCGCCGGAGCTGCCCTCCAACAGGGCCACCGTGGCCTCACCCGGCTCAAGCTGGATGGGGAGATTCATAGGTTGAAGCACCCAACCCTCTCCCTGCACCTCGACTGCCGTGATTGTAAGGGTGGAATCACCGCTGTTTCGGATCTTTACCTGACGCTCCTCTGGCGCACAGAGACCCTCCAGGCTGATAGAGGCCGGAGCCACCTCGATCATGGGCTCCCCTCCCCCCACGTTCTGCTGCTTTTCGTTGAGCTGGTAGTCAGAGCAGGCCACGAGCAGCAGGCTGCCCCAAAGGAGTGTGCGCATCCACGGATGATGCCATGAAGGGGCAGAAATGTCACCCCCGACGACGACGCCGCAGAAGGGTGGCCCCCAGCCCCAGCAGCACCGGCAACGCCAACTGCTGCCGCACGCTGGCACAGCCCAAATCCAGCTCGATATTGCAATCCAGCGGAGGCAACGTTCCGGCGGTCCCCTCCAGATCCACGCCACACATGGGCAGCTCCTCGGCGACCATCTTCTGCGACGGAATCAAGCGATTTGCATAGACGACGATTCGGACACAATCACTGCCATCTCCCCGGCAATCAAAGCACTCTCCCCCAAAGGTCGCGCACAGCCCCCCGTCCAGACCCTGCTCAGCCAACAGCGCATCGAGGTAGTCCACATCCAGGATCGCCTCCCCCTCAAAACCCGCTCCTGCCGACCCATCGCCCAAAAAGCCAAGGCGGAAGTTCGCATCCTGCACATAGAGGCTCTCCGGCGTGGTCAGCACCTCCAGCTCGGGCCTGCTCCACTCCACCATGCCCGTCGCCGAAAGATCCACGGTATCCCGGAAGACTTCGCAGTCCTCCTCGGCCTCCGCGACCAGCCGCAGCGTCGCCTTTCCCTCCGCCGCCGACAGGATCTGCACGTAGAGGGGGAAGAGGCTGGTCACCAGGCCGGCGGCCAGCGGAAGGCCAAGGTCGGTGGCTTCCAGGAGATACACCTTCCCTATGACCGACTCGGACACAAAACTGCTCTCCTTCCCGAAAGGCTTGGTAGACCATGCGGTTCCGATGAAGTGGGCACCGTCCGCTACGCGATGCAATCCATCGGAAAAATCGATAGATGGACGCCATCCATAGACTTCATCGTTGTAGAGCAGCGGCAGCAGCGGCACATCGGTCTGGGGCAGCTCGGCCGCACGCTCCGCCGCGTCGCAGCCGCGGGCCCATAGAGGATCCCAGGGCGCCTGACCGGAGCTCTCCACCTCACCACAGGGCGGATCGGGCGGGACGGACTCTTTTTCTTCGGGTTTGCAGGCCAGAATCCAAAGCAGCATGGTCAACCTCCACACGGATCTTAGCCGACGCCGTGGCACAACGTCCTGCTTTTGCGCAGCCTGTACACACTTCGCCTTGCGAAAACCGAAGGTACAGCGTAGAAGCGCGCCTGCACCGGAAGGACCATGAAGCTCTTTATCGACTCCGCCAACCTCGACGAGATCCGCGAAGCTGCCTCTTGGGGCATCATTGATGGTGTTACGACGAATCCTTCGCTGATTGCAAAGGAAGGTCGCGACTTCATTGAAACCATCCACACCATCTGTGGCCTGGTGGACGGTCCCATCTCCGCCGAGGTCATCGCGCCCACCGCCGCCGGCATGATCGCCGAGGGCAAGGCCCTGGCCAGCCTGCACAAGAACGTGGTGGTGAAGGTGCCGCTGAACATCGAGGGTCTGAAGACCTGCAAGGCACTTTCCTCCGAGGGAATCGGCGTGAACGTGACCCTGTGCTTCCAGCCGGCCCAGGCCCTGTTGGCCGCCAAGGCGGGCGCCACCTACATCTCCCCCTTTGTGGGCCGCCTGGACGACATCTGCGAAGATGGCGTACAGCTCATCAAGTCTATCGTGGACATCTACCGGCAGTATCCCGACCTGAAGACCCAGGTGCTCGCCGCGTCGATCCGCCACCCACTGCACATCGTGCAGGTGGCGGCGGTGGGCTCGCATGTGGCCACCCTGCCCTTCAAGGTGTTGAAGGCCCTGTACAGCCACCCGCTGACCGACAAGGGCAACGCCGCCTTTCTCAAAGACTGGGAGACGGTGCCCAACAAGGACATCCTCGCCCAGGTGGCGGCCTTCCAGGCTCGTATGGGCAGCGCGGCCTGAGCGCAGAAAAAGCGGGCGGCCTGCGCCAGACGCGCTAGATCCCCGGCATGTATACGCTCACCCACGAGGGGGACTACGCGCTCCGCTTCCGCGGCAACGGGCAGACCTTGCTCTTTGATCCCCGGCGTTGCCCCGACCCGCAGGAGCGGGTGGTGCTGCTGTGGGGGGAGTTCGAGCGGGTGGATGCCACCGCGCGCGCCACGCATACCGGCCTGCGCCCCACGGTCTATGCACTGCAGCCGATCCTCTTCTGGCTGCAAGGCCTGGGCCGGGTGGAGGGCACCATTCCGCCGGTGCAGTTTGACGGCTGGTCTGTGGAGCTGTTGGCCTACACCCCCATTCCCTATGCCACGGGACTCGAAGTGGCCTGGAAGGGACTCTCGGCGCTGCGGCGGCCGGTGCGTGCTGCCCAGCGGCTGATGCGGAGGATGGAGCTACCAGATTGTAAGCCGGTGATCGCGCTGGTGACCAGTCCGGATGGACGACGGCTTCTGCACTTGAACCTGTCTCTGCACCGGGACACCCCGGAGCTTTGGCTGGCGCAAGCCGCCAAACGCTTCGCCAATGCCGACGTTCTGGTGGTGGGAGTGGACGCAGGAGAGGAGGAGGCGGTCACGCAGAAAGTGCCG
This sequence comes from Alphaproteobacteria bacterium, assembly GCA_040376425.1. GTDB lineage: Bacteria > Myxococcota_A > UBA796 > UBA796 > SXON01 > CAITDR01. The sequence continues at coordinate 9,302 of JBEIQS010000033.1, forward strand.
ATGTTCGCCGCCAAACAGGTGTGGGTGGCGGACCTGGTCGGAGATGTGCGCCGGCATCTGGGCCTGCCGCAGCCTCACCCGGAGCGGGTGGTGCAGGCCCTGGGCGGCAACGCCCGGTTGCTGCCGGTGAACACCCCCGTGGAGCTCGATCTCTAGGGCTCGGCCTGCGCGGCGGCGTACTCTTCCGGGGTGCCGATGTCCGCCCAAGCCCCGCGGTGAAGGTGCGCACCCACCTGGCCCTGCGGCACCAAGGCCTTGTACACCGTACGGATAATACACTGCTCTCCCGACGGAACGGTCTCCAGCAGCTCCCGGTTCAGCACATGCACCCCGGTAAAATGCCAAGCCGGGTCGCCGATGCCCACCACTCCCGCGATGCCCGTCACCCGGCCTTGCTGCCGGTCCCAGCCGATACCCGTATGCCGGGGTTGTGCCTGTGCCCGCAGCGCCATCGCCGCCGGGGTGGGGAGGGCGTACAGCAGCGAAAGATCCACATCGCACAAAATATCGCCGTTCAACACCACAAAACGCTCAGCCAACAGCGGCGCGGCATTGCGGAGTCCACCGCCGGTGCCCAGCACCACCGGCGCCTCGACCACCACCCGCACCCCAGCTTTACCCAGGGCCCAGGCCTGGATCTGCTCCGGCAACCAGAATGCGTTGACCACCACCTCGTCGTGGCCGTGGCGCCGGGCCAGCTCCAGCACATGATCCAGCATGGGCCGGCCACGCACAGGCAAGAGCGGCTTGGGCGTGGAAAGTGTCAGCGGCCGAAGGCGTGTGCCCAACCCTGCTGCCAAAATAAATGCCGTTGCAGCCATTTGCTCAGCAACCCCTCAACAACATTCGAGCGATACTCTTGACGCTGCTCAGCGGGTCCGGCGCTGCACTTCTCTGGCCAGGGTCAGGGCCGCTTCCATGGCGCGGCGCACGTCGTCGGACATGGAGGTGTGGATCGCGCCTTCCGGGGTGCGCCCCACATAGGCATTGCTCTTGCCCTCTTCCCCAAAGAGCCCGAAGGATCCGTCGGAAGCGCCATTGCCTTCAAAGCGGGTGTTGCCATCGCGCACCCAGCCCATGCCCTTGGTGATGCCGCTGGACCCGTTCCGGGTGATCTCCCCCACCGCATCGGGGCTGACCCCCTTCAGGCGGAAGGATCCGTTGGATGCGCCACCCAGCTTCACACTGCTGTTCTTGCCGGTGAGGATGTTCGCAAAACCGGAGCTGCCTCGGGAGTTCTTGTTGAAGTTGCCCGAGAAATTCTTGTTGCCCCCCGCAATCGCCAGCGAGCCATCACGCTGGAGACTCGCCGAGGCCCAGGAGTCCTTCTTCTTGACCGAGGCGGCCGCACGGTCCTTGCCCACCTCGCCCGCAGCGCTGGTTTCACCATTGTTGTAGCTGCCCTGCACCCGCCCCTTGGAGGTGGAGAGGGTGGTGGAGGGCGTGGCCCCGCCGCCGCCCGCACCGGTTCCGGCTCCGCCCCCGGCCGCCGCACTCTTGGTGCCGATTTCACCGGAGCCCACCGCGCCACTCTGGCCACTGCCGCCCGCGCCGCTGCCGGCGCCTCCCATCTGCCCGCTCTGACCCGCTCCACTTCGCCCCCCCGCACCGCCACCGGCGCCTCCCATCTGCCCGCTCTGACCGGCACCCCCCTGGCCCGACTGCCCGCCCTGGCCCGTGCCACCCTGGCCCGACTGCCCGCCCTGGCCGGTACCACCCTGGCCCGACTGACGGCCCTGGCCGGTACCACCCTGGCCCGACTGACCCCCCTGTCGGGAGCGCGAGCCGTTGCCACCCGCACCGTGGCTGCCCGCCTCGCCATTCATCGGCCCCGCACCCGAACCGCCGCCGGCCCCGCCCGACGCGCCGGCACCCCCAGCACCACCGGCACCACCGGCACCACCCGCTCCTCCAGCCCCGCCTGCGCCACCGGCACCTCCGCCGCCCCCCGAATTACCACCGTCGCTGGGCACACCCCCAGAGGCCTGACCGGGCTGAACGGGGGGATGCTTATGGGAGGGAAAGGAGGATGCAGTAGCCATGAGAAGATCGTAGCGCATCCGGTGGCAGATTCAAGCCCGCACGCAGGCTTTCGTGCATCGGTTAGAAGAGACCGATGTCCACCCTGAACCAGATGTTGTTGGCAAAGCTCGCCCACGCAGATGATCGGCCGGGTTTTCACTATCGGGAAGATGGAAACTGGAAAAGTGTCTCCTGGCGCGAAGCGGGCGGGCACCTGCGCCAGCTTGCGGGAACCTTGCTGGCCCTGGGTCTGCAGCCCGGGGAGCGGGTGGCCGTGGTGGGCGATCCCCATCCGGGCTGGGTCAACGCCGATTTTGCCATCATGGGGCTGGGCGGAATCACGGTGGGCATCTACCCCAGCCTGACCGCGGAGCAGACCGCCTACCAGCTCGCGCAGAGCGGAAGCTGCATCGTGCTGGTGGATGGCCCGGCCCAGCAGGCCAAGGTGGAGGGTATCCGCGCCGGCCTGCCCGCACTTCGCGCGGTGTTGCATTGGGAAGAAACCAGGGGAGAAGCGCTGAGTCCAGCCGCCTTCGAGCAGCGCGCGCTGCAGGTGAAGCCCACCGACGTCGCAACCCTGGTGTACACGTCTGGCACCACGGGCAACCCCAAAGGCGCGATGTTGACCCATGGCGCCCTGGCTTTTGTAGCGAAGGCTACTCAAAGTGCCATGCCCTTGAATGCCGGGGAGAGCTCGATCTGCTTTTTGCCGCTGGCGCATGTGCTCCAACGTATCGGCGTATATCGCGCTCTTTTGGAGGATATCTCGGCCTATTTCTGCCAGCGGGTGGAAGAGGTGATGGAGGTACTGCCCCTGGCACAGCCGTCGGTGATGCTGTCGGTGCCGCGCATGTTGGAGAAAATCAAGGCGGGGATCGAGGGGAAAGTCCGGGAGCAACCTGAGCGTCGCCAGCGGATCTTCGGCTGGGCGCTGGGGGTGGGGCGGGAGCGGTCCATGCTCCTGGAGAGGGGGGAGCAGCCGGGACTGGGTCTGCGGCTGCGCTGGGCCTTGGCGCAGCCGGTCTTTCGTACGGTTCATGCCCGGATGGGCGGGAAGCTGAAGCGCTTTGCCACGGGGGGTGCGGCCCTGAATCCGGAGGTGGCGCGCTTCTTCCATGCACTGGGAATTGAGGTGCTGGAGGCGTGGGGATTGACGGAGACGTCGGCCCCAGCCACCATGAACCGGCCCGGTAACTTCCGTTTTGGCACGGTGGGCGAGCCGCTGGAAGGGACCGAGGTGCGACTCGCCGAGGACGGCGAGATCCTGGTGCGCGGCCCCGGGCTTTTTGCCGGCTACTGGCAGGACCCTGCAGCGACGGCGGCGGTGATGACCACGGACGGCTGGTTCCAGACCGGAGATATCGGCACCTGGGAAGATGGCTTTTTGAAGATCATCGACCGGAAGAAGGAGATCCTGGTCACGGCAGGGGGCAAAAACATCCCGCCCGTGAACATCGAGCAGAAATTGCAGGGAGGTGCGATCGCGCAAGCGGTGGTGATCGGCGATGCAAGGCCCTATCTGGTGGCGCTCTTCGCACCCGAGCCCGGCCTGGAGCTGAGCCCTGCAGAGGCGGAGACGTTGGGAGCGGCACGCGTGGCGAGCGCCAATGCCCAATTGGCTCCCTTCGAACAAATCAAAAGGTGGGCATGGCTGCCGGAGCCCCTCACCCCGGCCAGTGGTCTTCTGACCCCCAGCCTGAAGCTGCGGCGGAAGCCCATCGCCGCGCACTACGCCGCCCTGATCGAGGGACTCTACGCCGGACCGCGGTAGGACAGCCGCAAGGATGCCCATGTGGATGCTGCTCGCTTGTACCGCTGACAAAATCACTGAGTCAGAACCGCGTACAGATTCCCCGGTGGAGGAGGTCGCCCGCGGGCCATTGCAGTTCCGCTTTCCCCTGCCTGATCCTGCGCTGTTCAACCAGACCGTCGGTGTGGACCACGACCCCACCGACTACGAAGGTGCGGGAGAGATCATCTGCGGCGACTATCTGGGGCGGCAATTCCCCTGGTGTTACGACGGCCACGACGGCTCCGACTATCTGTTGAACGGCGGCTTTGATACGATGGATAGCCAGGATACGCCCATTCTGGCCGCCTTGGATGGCGTGGTGGTGGAGACCGACGACGGCCACTACGACCGCTGCCACGCCACCACGAACGGGGTGGACTGCGACGGCCACCCCATGCAGGCCAACTATGTGATCCTGGAGCATGAAGGCGGGTTCCGCACCAAGTACTGGCATATGAAAAAGGACAGCGTTGCTGTGGTGGTCGGCCAGACCATCCCCTGTGGCGACACGCTGGGCTTGGTGGGTTCCTCAGGCAATTCCTCCATGCCCCACCTGCATTTTGAGCTGGCCGACGCCGCCGGACTGGCGATCGACCCCTACGCGGGGCCCTTTTCGCAGACGGAGACCTGGTGGGTGGACCAGGGAGACCCCGAGGGCTTTCCCGGCCTTCAATGCGCTGATTGAGCGCTCAGCTCCAGCATCCCGTCGGTGGTCACCATCTTGAAGCGGCCCAGGAAGGACAGCCCCAAAAGCCCATCCACACCCGGTCCCAGGTCGGGCAGAATCACCGCCTGCACGCGGTTGGCGCGTAGCTCCTGCACCTGCACGCTATCCAGGCTGGTGAGCTGGGCCGTAGAATTGCCGTTGGCGGTGTGTACCAGCACCGTGCTGGAAGGCGAGGTCAAATTCAGGGAGGACGCGAATTTTTCCGTCATCGCCACATAGGATGCACCGGTGTCCACGATGAAGGTGCCCGTGGTGCTGCCGTTGATCTGTACACGCGCGGTGATGATACCTGAGCCAGGTGTAAACTGAATTTTTGCGGTCCCACTGTCCGCGCCGCAGTTGCCCTTTTTGCTCAGATCGCTCACCCGACTGCGCAGCTTGTCGGCGCTGCGGGCGTCCGGATAGTAAAAGAGTAGCTGCTCCAACGGAAAAATGGCATCGCAGGGTTTGCCGCGGCGTTCCTCCACGTCTGCCAGGTTGATGGGGATGCTGTTCAGTCGAGGCTCCAGGATGATCGACTGCCGGTAGTCTTCCGCGGCCTTGTCCAAATCCCCTTTTTGTTCGTAAACAAAACCACGCCACCACCGGAAGTCCTTGTCGTAGGGATCGGATTCAATCAGCTTGGTGGCCTCGGCCGCCGCCTGATCCCACTCCGACAGGCGCTTGTGCCCCTCGTAGGTCATCCACCGCAGGCGCGGATAGTCCCCGCAGGCCGCCAGAAACTGGTTGGCCCGATCCACCACCCCCCGGTTGTCCCCGGCCTTAAGCATCACTTCGGTAAGCTCCAATACAGCATTCCGATCGCAGGGCTCCTTCTCCAGCACCCGCGTCCACTTGGTGACCCCCGCCGTCCACTCCCCGTAGTCAAAGGGCGGAACATACACATTCTGCATCCACCAGATACCGCCGCCAACGCCTCCAATCACCACCGCTGCCACCAGGGCCCGCAAAATCCGCCCCTGCGTCTTCTCCTTCTTGCGCTTCTCCAAGCAGCTTCGGCACACCGCCTGGAAGCCGTCGAAGAGGGTGCAGGGCTGGCACAGGGGAGCAAAACAGTCCATACACTGGTTGATCGCCAGACTTTCCGGGTGCTGCTGGCACATGGCCTTTCCCGACATCGGCTACTCCAGGAGGAAGGCGGAGGCGTTGTAGCATCCGGTGAAGGAAGAGGTTGTAAGTCCAGTATAGCTCTCCAGCGCGGCCACCATCAGACCGGTGTCGCAGCCCCCCCCATTGTAGGGCCAGGAGTAGCCACAGGGATAGCCCCAGTACCCGGTCCCATCCGCCACCGTACGGGTTTCCACGGGGATACCCCCTGCCACCGTGACCACCTGCTGGTTGTAGCCGTTGGCCAGGATACGGTCGATCACGGTGTTGGCCGCAGTGGTGATGATCCACTCCGCGGGCTCATAGCTGGAAAGTACAAGTTCCATCTCGGTTTCCCGGTTGATGGTCACGTAAATGGGAGTGCCGCGCGGGTTGGGCTCGTAGACCGAGAGGATGTGCAGCTCCGGCTCAGTTGTAGTCTGCGCTACATAGGTATAGAGTGTACCGCCACAGGCCGAGCTGCCGGTGGGCTCTTCCACACAGCTCTCCGCGCGGCTCCCGTCGGCGTCGTCACAGTCCCCATTGATCGCCACATAGCCTGCGGGCTGGCTACAGGCGTAGACGCTGGGGTCGTCCGCACCCCAGCCATCGGCATCGGCGTCGATGTACCAGAGCGGCGCGTCGGCGGCCTCTTCGTCGGTGGTGCCGTCGCAGTCGTCATCCAGGCTGTTACACAGCTCCACGGCCCCCGGGAAAATCGTCGCAACGCTATCATCACAGTCCCCACCCTGCTCGATGGTTCCTGCAGGTTGTGCGCAACTTTCTGTCGACGCGCCACCGAAGCCGTCCCCATCCGTATCGCTGTACCAGGTGCCGAGGGGCAGACCATCGTCTGCGACCCCGGTGCAGTCATCGTCCACACCATTGCACAGCTCGGTGGCACCGGGGTAGACCGCCGCGTCCGTATCGTCGCAGTCACCCAGCTCTTCTACGTAGCCGTCCGCCGCGCCACACAGCTCCACCGGCGCATCTGCTCCCACCCCGTCGCCATCCAAATCCGGATACCAGGTGGAGGTGGGGCAGTCGTTCTCCTTGATCAGCCCGGTCTCTTGGATACAGGCGAGAAAAATCAGCAGCATGGGAACCCCGGAAAGGGCCATCGTAGAGGACCCGCTTCGATCGCGCAAGGGCGCGCCTCCTTCGACCCCGCGTGTGGGAGCCCATCGACCCCTGCCCCTCAACACGCTACGTTTCCGAGATGATCTGGCTGCTCCTCGCCTGCTGGCGCCCAAGCTCCTACAGCCCCCCGGAAGTGCCGGAGGAGGCTGCAAATGCCCTGGCTCAGCTTGGGGAGGAGGTCCCCGAAGCGGGCGAACCGGTTGCTGAGAACGCGGAAGCCACAGAAGAGGCCAACCCCGAAGAAGCCCCGGCGGAAGAACCCGAAAACACCGAGGAGGAGGCACCGGAGGTGCCACCGATGGAGCCCTACCGCGCCCGCATCATCACCGCACCCGCCAGCATCGTGGACGACTATGGCAAGGTGGTGATCGTGCTGGACAAACCACTGGTCGAGGTGGAAGTGCGGGCCGAGGAGCCCATCCGCAAAAAAGTCTTTTGTGCAAGCTGCAAGCCCAGCGGCGAGGGCTGGATCCAGGCACAATTGGTCGAGAGACTGTAGGCGCGTTAGCCGCCCGCCACTTCGGGAGTCTTATGCTCAGCCTCGTCCTCTTCCTCTTCGCCTGCTCCGGCCAGAACACCAGCACCCCGGCACCGAAGCCGGAGCCTCGGCCTGCGGCCCCAGCGGCCACGCAAGGGACGCCTGCGGCCGACGGCACCGCCGATGCCAACCCCCTGCTGAATCCGGCGGCCGCCACGGCCCAGGCTCCAGAGACCTACGAGGTCAAATTTGAGACCACCAAGGGTGATTTTTCGGTGAAGGTCACCCGCGCCTGGGCCCCCCTCGGTGCAGATCGCTTCTACAACCTCGTGAAGATGGGCTACTTCAACGACGTCGCTTTTTTCCGGGTCGTAGATGGCTTTATGGTTCAGTTCGGCATCAATGGTGACCCGGCGGTCAACGGCAAGTGGCGCCCCGCCCGCATCCAGGACGACCCGGTGACCCAGAGCAACACCCGCGGCAAGATCACCTTCGCCACGTCGGGGAAGAACAGCCGTACCACCCAGGTCTTCATCAACTTTGCTGACAACTCCAACCTGGACGGAATGGGCTTTTCCCCCTTCGGCGAGATCACCTCGGGCATGGAAATCGTGGACAGCCTGTACAAGGGCTACGGCGAAGGGGCACCCCGCGGCCGTGGCCCCGATCAGGGCCGCATTCAGGGCGAGGGGAACAGCTACCTGAAGGCCGAGTTTCCGCAGCTTGACTACGTGAAGAAGGCCAGCGTGCTCTGAAGGGATCGGTTAATTGGGAGCCCTTCTGCGGGGTCCCATGCTGAGCGACAGCCTCTTCCATCCCACCTCCGAACACCAACTTCTGCGGGAGATGGTCGCGGATTTCACCCGCAAAGAGGTGGAGCCTCAGGCCGAACAATTTGACCGGGAGCAGCGGCTGAATCGGCCGCTGTTTTCGCGTCTGGGAGAGCTGGGCTTGCTGGGCATCACCATCCCGGCCGAAGACGGTGGTGCGGGAATGGATGCAACCGCCGCCGTTATCGCGCACCACGAGCTGTCCAAGTCAGACCCGGGCTTCTGCCTGGCCTACCTCGCGCACGCGATGCTGTTCGTAAACAATTTTTACTATTGTTCGAATACCGCACAACGCGCCAAGTACCTGGAAAAGGTGATCAGCGGTGAGTGGGTGGGTGGCATGGGCATGACCGAGCCCGGCTACGGCACCGATGTGCTGGGCATGGCCACCACGGCCGTGCACCGGGGCAGCCACTACCTGCTCAACGGCACCAAGACCTACATCACCAACGGGCCAGATGGGTACTGCTTCCTGGTCTATGCAAAGGTGGAGGGTCGGATCACCTCCTTTATGGTGGATCGGGACTGCCCGGGCTTCCGGGTGTCCCAGCCCATCCACAAGATGGGGATGCGCGCCTCTACCATGTCCGAGCTGATCTTTGAGAATTGTGAGGTTCCTACCGAGAACCTGCTGGGTGGCGAGGGCAAGGGCATCACCCACATGATGCGCAACCTGGAGATCGAGCGGCTGACCCTGGCTGCCATGTCTCTGGGCATCGCCGACCGCTGCATGGAGATCATGGTCAACTACGCAAAGCAGCGCATCAGCTTTGGGAAGCCCATCGCCGAACATGGCCAGATCCAGCGCTACATCGGCGAAAGTTATGCGGCGACCGAGGCGCTGCGCGCGCTGGTCTACTCCGTGGCCGCCACCGTGGGCCCGGATCGTCGCAACCGCTTGGGCACCGATGCCGCCAAGCTGTTTGGTGCCCCGGTCGGAAAGCAGGTGGCCGACAACGCCATGCAGGTGCTGGGGGGCGCGGGCTACTGCACCGAGTACCCGGTAGAGCGCCTGCTGCGCGATGCCAAGCTGCTGGAGATCGGCGGCGGTACGCTGGAGAGCCACCAGAAGAACATCACCCGCGACCTGACGCGGGGATGATCCTGATTTTTCTACGGCTGAACCACTCCCTCAGCGCTTGAAGAGCTTGCCCAGCCAGTCCTTCTCCGGGGCAGCGGCCGACCGCAGCTCGGTGAGACGGAGCTCGCGCTGCGCATCGCGATTCTCCGGGTCGGCGGCGAGCGCGCGCTTGTAAGCTGTGAGGGACTCCGCCGTCTTCCCCTCCAACTTCAGCACGTTGCCCAAAGCGGCCGCGGCCTCCGCGAAGCGCTGAAAGCGCATGACCACCGAGGGGGCAGGCCCTTTCTCTTTGTCCCACAGGTTTTCCGGCGCCGGGCCCGGCTCCATGACCTTCAACAGGGCTTCCAGGTCGTGAATGACCGGAATACCGGGAGAACGCCGGGTATAGTAGCGGGCCTGGTGCCAGTACAGCGCGTGGGGCCAGGAGACGGGATCCAGGCGAAAGGCCTCTTCCAGGAGCGGTGCCGCCCCCTGCCAGTCGCGATTGCGCACCAACATCTCCCCTTTTCGGAAGGACACCCGCGCGGACAGGTGGTCCTTCTCCGGCACGTAGGGCTGGCCAGAGGCCCGCGCCTGAAGGAAGCGGTTGGCATCGCTCAGGCCCGCGGAGCTTTTCAGGAACTCATAGGCGGTGTTGATCTTCCCGAACAGCTCCTCAGCCATGGCTTTGGCAGGCTGATCCGGGAAGCGATCAGGATGAGACCGGCGAGACACATCGCGGAAGGCGGCCGAGACATCCTCCTCGGTAAGCCGCTTTTTATCGGTCAGCTCCAAAATCTCCACCGGGTGCGCCTGCTTCACCGCCTCCAGTGCATCAAAGAGCTTTTTCACCGCCGGATCCAGCTCCGCGGCGGGAGGCGGAATGGAGCGGGAGGCCCGAGGGGGAGCTCCAGGCGCGCGGGACGGGAGCGGCACGTCCTCGGGCGGGGCGGGCGGGATCGGACGCGGCGCCGCACTGCGCAGGTCCATGGCAGGCTGCACCGGCGGCGTCGGCGAAGGCCGAGCGGTATTCGCAAAAGGCGCGGGCGACTGCCGAAGTTGTGGTGTCGCCACATGGCCGGTGGCCTGCCGGAGTATGCCCAGGCAGCTCAGGGTGTCCATGGCCCGAAAGCTCTCCAAACGGCGCGCACCATCGCCCCCGCCTGCCAAATCCAGGAGCACCTCGGCACTCCGCGCCCGCGGCGCCAGCTTCAACAGCCGCAGGGCATGGGCATCCAGCCCCCACCGATCTTCAGCGCTGTCCTCGGGAATCGCCAGCTCGATCCCCAGCTCCATGCGCCCGGACCAGAGCGCCGGCAGCGCCGCATCCGGCCGAGCCGCCCGCAGCCCCGCCATCAACGTCCGAACCAGGGAGCCCGGAAGCGGCATACTCCGCGGGGGCGGTGCCCACACCCGATAGCGGATCTGGCCTTCGCTCTCCGCCACCAGCGCCCCCAACCAGCGCCCCACGGCCGCAGCCGCTGCCGACATCGCCTGATCGGGCGGCTGACCTCCCGCGATCGCCGCCCCCAATTGCTGGCTCAGACTGCCGGGGACCGGCGGGCTCAGCATGCCGTCCAGACCCTCTACAAAAACCACTTTGCCGCGGTGCATCCCCAGCTCCACCCGCTGATCACGGCATTCTACCTGCAGAAGTCCGGTCGACTCTAAACGCCCGGCAAGGAAAACCACCTGTGCCGGAGGAAAAAGACCGAAAGAACCGTCCACCGAAGCCAGAAACTCAAGACCATTCCAGGATCCCGCCACCGCCATCCGAACCTCTGCGCCCGGCCTTGTGCCCCGGCGAGAGGCATCTTACATCGTCCTGGAGGAAGCGGTGATGCCCCAGAGAGTAACAGTCGTAACCGATGGTACGTTTGAGAGCGAGGTACTCCGCTCGGAGCTACCCGTGTTGGTGGACTTCAGCGCTTCCTGGTGCGCCCCCTGCCGCAGCCTGGGTGCGGTGCTGGAAGAGGTCTCAGGCCAGTGGGAGGGGCGCCTGAAGGTGATGCGGCTGGACGTCGACGAAAACCCGGAGGCACCGAGCCGGCTGGGCGTGCAGACCCTGCCCGCGATGCTGCTCTTTGTAAGCGGATCTCCGGTGGTCCGGCACCTGGGCTCCGCAGACCAGAACAAGGTAGAGGCCCTGCTGCAGGCACGCCTCGGCGCCTAACGCGGTCCCAGGCGCAGGCGCATCCCCGCGTACACCGCAGTGGGATCCGAACCCAACACATCGCGGTTACGTTCATAGAGCTCGGTGGCTTTCTGCGCGCTGCCCAGCTCGCGCGCGGCGATGCTCTCCAGCGTTTCACCGGGAAGCACCACCACCACCCGACCGCGCACCCCACGGGGACGTGATCCCAGCCAGCGATCCTCCATTTTCCCCAGCAGACCCTGGTTTCCCAGATCCACCAGCACCGCGTTAACCTTGGCCATCAGATCGGTGCTGTCCGACCGGGCAAGCACCGAATAGGACGCGACGGACATGCTATCGTCTGCAACCTTCAAGGCAGGAAAGCGACGCAGCTCGTGCCGAACCAACGGGCAATCGTACACGACGGCTGCAATCTGACCGGTGGCCAATTGCTCGAAGTAGCCATAGTCCTTGAAGATCACCGGCTGCCAGGCATCGCCGAGCGTGGCCTGAATGATTCGCTTGGTACTTGGATCCTCATAGATGCCGATCTTCTGCCCGGTGAGCTGGCCGAGCCCGCTCACCGCACTGGCCGCGGGCACCACCAGACACAGGCTGTATTGCAGATAGGACACCGACGGGGTCAGGTCCTTCCAGGAAGGGTCCCAGGTGAGCTGGCCAATCGCCAGATCCGCGTCCCCCCGGCGCAGACGTTTGGGTAGTTCTGCATAGGGAGAAGGCACCACTTCCACCGGTACCCCTGCGACCGCCTGAAGGGCACTCATCACCGCCCACTCATAGCCGCTATAGCCCCCGGCGGGGTCGGGCATCAGGAAAGGCGGTGCGTTGGGATCGGCCGCAACCCGCAGCTTCCCGCGGGCCTGGATCGATGCGAGGCTGCTTCCCCCGGGACCGGCACCCTTTTGAAGGCCACCGACCCACAGCAGCCCCCCCAACACCGCCCCCCCCACCAGGACCAACAGCACCATCGCGGCCGCTACCCAGCGCATCCAGCCGCCCGAAGAAGGCGAGGCCTTTTTTGCCGGGGCCGACGCAGGCTTCTTCGGAGGAGGCGGCGTTTGGACCGGCGGCGGCGCCGGTGCGGGCACCGGCGCGGCCGGCGGCGTCGGGCGCGCGCTGCCGTCCGGAATCCGCTCCAGACGAGCGGATCCACAGGAAGAACAACGGCTTTCTCCCTCAGGGACCGACGACTGACAGTGGAGACAGCGCAACATCAGCGCGGCAGCCGCAGGCGCATCCCGGCATAGATCAGGTTGGCATCTGGACCGATAACATCCTTGTTGGCGGCGTACAATTCCTTCCACTTCTCGGCGTTCTTAAGCGCACGACCCGCGATGATCGACAGGGTCTCCCCCTTCTTCACCACCACCACCTTGCCGGCGTCGGACTCAAAATCCTCCACCTTCGCCGCCTGACCCAGGTAGCGGTCCGCAAGCACGGCAAGCAGCCCTTGCTGGCCGAGATCCTGGATGACTCCGTTCACCTCGCCAAGCAGGACGATATCCTCCATGGGCACCACTGCCGCGTAGGAGGCGACGTTCAGAGAGTCGTCCACAATCTTGAGCTTGTCGCCAAAAGTGGACATCTCATAGTGGGCCAGCGGGCAGTCGTAGACCATCGCATCTAGCTGATTCCGCATCATTTTTTCGAAGTAGCCGTAGTCACTGTAGAGCACACGATCGTAAGGAGCGCCCACCAGCACGTCGGTCAGCTGGCGCGCCACCGGATCGTCATACATGCCCACCCGCTTGGCCTTCAAATCGGCCATCCCCTTGATGGTGCTTTCCGCAGGAGTAACCAAGCAAAAGCTGTACTGGAGATAGGAGACAGACCAGGATACGCCCGACCAGGCCGCGGACTGGGAGAGCTGGCCGATGGCCAGGTCCGCCTCGCCATCCTTCACCTTGTCCACCAGCTCCTCGAACTTGGCAGGAACAATCTGAACATTCACACCCGCGCGATCGGCGATGGCCTTCATGATGGAGTATTCAAAACCGTCCTGGCTGCCTTCCTTGGTCTTGGACAGAAAGGGAGGGGCATCCGGGTCTGCTGCGACCTTCAGTGCGCCTCGGGCCTTCACACCGGCCAGACCGGGCTCGCGCGGACCCCGCACCGCCACAGCAGGGAGCGGCGGCGGCGGAACAACCACCGGAGCAGGGGCGGGCGCCTCGGAACAGGACATCAGCGTGGCGAGCAGAAGCATCAGGACTCCAGAAGCGGGGAACGTGGCATGTTCTGCGTTGGTGCGCAAGTCTTTGGAGCAGGAGCTTGGCAGAGCCCGCCCGAACATGTGAAAGCAGGTCGATGTGGCTGCACCTGCGCGGGGCGCGCGTACACAACCTGGCTTCGGTGGACCTCGACCTGCCCTTGGGCAAGCTGATTGTGTTTACCGGACCCTCTGGTTCGGGAAAGAGTAGCCTTGCATTTTCTACGATCTACACCGAGTCGCAGCGGCGCTTTGTTGAGACGCTATCGCCCAGCTTGCGGCGACGCCTGGGCCAGGCAGCACGCCCGGATTTTGAGAGTCTGCTGCCCCTGCCGCCCACTTTTGGGCTGGCCCAACTGGGAGCGGAGAGCTGGGGCGCGCGGAGCACGGTCGGCCACCTGGGAGAGCTGCGGCCCCTGCTCGTCGCTCAACTTTTGGCGCGGGGGCAGGCGCACTGCCCGGCCTGCGGGACCGCGGTGCAGGTGCGGAGCCCCGACCGTATCGCCGAGCTGCTCTCAGCCGGCCCCCCCGGAGCCAAGCTGCTGCTGTTCGCGCGGGTGATGCGGGGCCAGAAGAGCGGGTTCAAAGCTACCCTCTCCGAGCTGTCCCGCGCGGGTTTCGTGCGGGTGCGGCTGGACGGGGAGCTGCTGGAGATCGAAGACGTGGGCCCGGTGGACAGCCGTCAACCGCACGACCTGGAAGTGCTGGTGGATCGCCTGAAATTGGCTCCCGAGCGGCTGGACCGCCTGCGGGAGTCGGTGGAGACGGGGCTGCGCATTGGAAAAGGAAGCCTGATTGCGGAGATCGACGGTGTAGCCACCCACTTTGTGGGGCGGCCGATCTGCCCTACGTGTGAGGCCGCACTTCCAGAGCTTTCGCCACAGCTTTTTTCGCGGGAAAGTCCGGCCGGAGCCTGCGCGGACTGCAAGGGTGTGGGCTGTGCCACCTGCGCCCAGACTGGCCTGCGCCCGGCCGCCCAATCGCTGAAGCTGGAGGGCCTGAGCCTCGCTGAGCTGGAGGGCATGCCCCTGCGGCGCCTGCAACGCCGGCTACAAGAGCACCCGGGCGGCCCGCCCCTGATCGCCGAAGAGCTGGACAAACGACTGCTTTTTCTGGACCGCTGCGGACTGGGCTACCTGTGCTGCGGCCGACGGGTAGACAGCCTCTCCAGCGGTGAATTGCAGCGGCTACGACTGAGTACGGTTCTGGGAAGCTCTCTTTCTGGGATGATGTACATTCTGGATGAGCCGACGGCCGGCCTGTCGCCGGCGGAAGTGCAGCCCCTTCTCGATCTGTTGCGGGAACGGGTGGAGGCCGGGAATACGGTGCTCGTGGTGGAGCACGACCCCATGGTGGTGCGAGCAGCGGATCATGTGGTGGACTTCGGGCCAGGTGCCGGGCCAAAGGGCGGCCGGATTGTGTTTGAGGGCAGCCCGAAGGGGCTGGAAGAGGCGGAGACAATTACCGGGCGGTGGTTGTCCGGTCGGGAGAGCCTTATTGCGGCTCCATCTCCGCCTTGTCGCGGACTTATCCATGTCAAGGGTGCATCTGGAAATAACCTGAAGGATCTGAGTCTAACGCTCCCAACCGGAATGCTCTTGGGTGTGGGGGGCCCTTCGGGTGCGGGAAAGAGCAGCCTGATTTTCGACACGGTGGGGCGGGCGCTGCAACAGCGGCTTGGGGCGGGGGGCCCGGCACCCCTGCCTGTACAGCTTGTAGAGGGGCCGGTGAGCCGGGTGATCGTGGCGGATCCGGGACCGGCGGGCCGCTCCAACCGCTCCACGGTGGCGACCTTGTGCGGACTATGGGCGGGCATCCGCCTCTTGTTGTCCATGACTGCTGAGGCCAAAACGCGGGGCTTCGGGCCAGAGCGCTTTGGGCTGGGGGCCGGACCGGGGCGCTGCGGAGCCTGCGGGGGGCTGGGCTTACGCAGGTTGAGCCTGGAGCTTTTGCCCACCCTGGAGCTGCCCTGCGACCGCTGCGGCGGGCAGCGCTGGGACAGCTCCACCCTTTCCGTTCGGTGGAAGGGCAAAAACGCCGCGGATTTGCTGGCCCTGAGTGTGGCCGAGGCCCGCCGCCTGTTCACGCACCACCGTCGCATCGCCAGGGTGCTGCAGCGCCTGGAAGATCTCGGCCTGGGCTACCTGAGCCTGGGGCAGCGGGGCTCCACCCTTTCCGGCGGAGAACGCCAGCGTTTGCGGCTGGCACGCGAGCTGGAGCGCAGCAGCGACGTTGCGGGTACCCTCTACCTGTTGGACGAGCCCAGCGTCGGACTACACCCCTCCGACCTGGCCTTTCTGCTCACCGCCCTGCGCGGGCTGGTGGCAGCGGGTGGCACCGTGTGGATTGTAGACCCGGATCCCGCGCTATTGGCCGCCTGCGACGCCCGCCTGTGGTTGGGACCGGGCGGAGGCGAGCAGGGCGGGCAGGTGGTGGGGACGGAGGGGTGGTGATCAGCCTTCCCCTCGCCAGACCTCCTCAATCAGCTCCACACACAGGCGATCGATCGCGACCCGATCAGGCTGGTGGGGCACCACGTAGGCCTTCTTGTCATACAGGTCGGTGAGCGCCAGGTCCTCGGCCCGCGCCCAGTCGACCAGCCGGTCGTAGGACCACTCGCCCCGGCGGATCCCCAGGATCAGCTCACGGTCAATGTCCCCGCGCCACACATGGACCTTGCCGGTGGTCAGGATCTCCCGGCACATCTTCATCAGTCGGTACAGATGGGCGCCGTGTTTGGTGTCGTAGCCATACTTGGCTTCTAAGGCCGCCCGATCCTGGTTCCGGTGGTTCTTCCAGCTCTGGTACTGCTCCCAGTTGGTGCGGGCGTTCTTGTAGCGACGCTCGCAGTCCAGCAACACCAGAAAGTTCTCCTCGTAGCCGATGGATCGGCCGGCGGACCACCAGCGCTCATCCGCATAGAGTTGCACTTCGGTGAGCATTTTGGCAATACGACCCATCAGATCGATCTTCAGTGGCTCTTCCACCCCGGAATAGTCCACCTCCCAGCCGTCTAATTGCTTCTGGATGGCCGCCTGCGCCGCCGCAAGTTGATCGGCGGGAATCACCGTGCGCTCGGGAAGTCCGAACTCCGAGCGCTCCGGTCCATGGTCCGGCGGATCCAGAAGCCAGCGACGATGCGTTTCGATGCGCTTGAGCTGCGAGGTCGCATAGCCGGAAAAGGTGTGCTTGGCCTTGGCGGAGATCATCCGGTGCGCATGCTCGCGCAGCCGACGCCCCGCCGGGGTCCACAGGCGCACCTCCTCGTCCCGGCAGAAGAGCAAATCCAGAATGTTCGGGTTGGCCTGGCAGGCCAGATCCAGGAATTTCCGCAGCTCGTAGACGCTGCCTTCCAGCTTTGTATTCCACACTACACTCTGTTCTTCTGCCGTCAGAAAGTCGGAAAAAAGGGCGATGTGCGCCGGGCCATCGGCCTGCTCAAAGCGGTTTACAAAGCCCAAGAGGAAGTGTTTGGGCGGGATCGCCACCCCCTTCACATCCACATCCGAGCTATCGGTATGGATCCCGTAGCAACGCGAGCCTGCGAGGCTCAGCAGAATGGTCTGCTTGCGAAGGTCGAACATCAGGCCAGCTCCACAAGGGTATAGGCATCCCCGCCCTCGTCCGCGGCGGCAGCACGGTAGGTGCGTACCGCCGGACTCTTGGGAAGCCACTGCCGAATCGCCTCTTTCAACGCACCAGTTCCGTGACCATGTAGGAGAAAGGCCACCGCCTGCTGATCGCGCACCATCTGGTCCAGGAAAAGATCCACCAAATCCATCGCCTCCTCCACCCGCTGCCCGCGCAGGTCGCAGGTGTTGGCGCGCGTGCGCACCTTGGGCGCCGGGCCCGTAGGCCGGCTGTCCATCTGAAAGGCCCGCTCCTTCCGCTCCGCCTTGCGGAGCTGCCCGCCGGAAACGCGGCGTACATCCCCCGTCGCCACCCACAGGCGCAGTGCCCCCACCCGCACTTCCGCCTTCTCCCCCGAGATCGCCAGAATCTCACCCAGACTGGCGATGTTCTTTACCTGCACCTTCTCGCCCACCTTCAGCGCCTCCGGTGGAGCCATGGGGGCTTCGGGCAGGTCCAGCGTCGCCGCCTTGCGGGTGGCGCGCACCGTCTCCAGTGCCGTATTCACCTGCTTCATATCCGGGTTCTGCTGTAGCTTCGCCACCAGAGCCCGCAGCTCCTCCTCCTGCTGGCGCAGCCGCTCGCGGTGACGGGACAGCACCTCCCCCTCCACCTGCCGTAGCCGCTCCTCCAAACGCCGCTCCTTGGCTTCCAAAAGTCTGGCCTTTTCCTCCGCAGCGACCAGTTTTTTTCGCATCTCCTCTTGCTGTGTCAACAGCAGGGTCCGCTCCTCCTCCAGCCGCTCCATCGCCTCGTCCAAAGCCCGCGTGGCTTCATCCAGAAGGCCGCGCGCGCGCTCGATCACCGGCGTCGCCAGGCCCAGGCGCCCGGCAATGGCCAGTGCATGCGACGAGCCGGGAAGCCCCCCTTGGACACGGTAGGTTGGACGCCCTTCTTCGTAGAGCACGGCCGCAACCTGGAAGCGGGTGTCGGTCAGCGGCAGCACCTTCAGCTCGCCGTAGTGCGTCGTGACCACCACCCGCGCGCCCTGCGACAGGATCGCCTCCATCACGGCGCGCGCCAGCGCCGCCCCTTGGGCCGGATCGGTGCCCACCGCCACCTCGTCCAGCAACACCAGGGCGCCGGGACGGGCGGTCGCAAGCACCTCTTTCACGACCATCACATGCCCTGAAAAGGTGGAGAGGTCCCCGGACACCGACTGCAGGTCGCCGATATCGGCCAGGATCGGCGAGAAAAAGTCCACGCGGCTGCCCTCGGCGGCGGGCACGGGAATGCCCGCACGCGCCAACAAGGCCGCCAGTCCCAGCAGCTTCAGCGCCACCGTCTTGCCGCCGGTATTGGGCCCCGTCAGCACCAGGCCCGGATGTGCCGAGTCAAGGCGGAGATCGTTGGGAATCACGTCGATGCCCCGCAGGCTCAGCACGGGGTGGCGCCCCTGGTCCAGCACCAGGACCCCCTCCTCCCCCACCGTCGGGATGCATCCACGCAGCTCATCGCCCAAACGCGAGCGCGCGCCTACCAGATCAATAGCCGTCGCCGCATCCAACGACCGCAGAATTGGCGCCTCACAAGCCCCCACCATCCGCGAAAGCACGCCCAGAATTCGCCGTTGTTCCGCCAGTAATTCTACTTCCGCCTCTCCCAGCTCGTTCTGGAGCTCCACCACCGCACCCGGCTCCACATAGACGGTCTCCCCCGAATTGGAGCGATCGTGGATGATCCCCAGGCCCCTGCGGTGGCTGGCCTTGACCGGGATCACAAAGCGTCCGCCGCGCTCCGTCACGTAGCGCTCTTGCAGGGACTCCGCGAAATCGGGCGATCGAAGAATATCTTCCAGGGTGGAGCGGATGCGATCTTTCAGGCTTCGTACGCGCGCGCGCAACATCCCGATCTCCGGCCAGGCGGTAGCCGACAGATCGCCATTGGACTCAAAACTACTGGAGAGCAAGCCTTGAAGCTCGGGTTCCACCGAAATGGGACCGGCCATCGCCCAGAGCAACGGTACAGCCTCAGAGCGCAGAAAAAGCCACTGTCGAAGCTCGGTAAGGGCCACAAGTGTGTGACCGATATCTTGCAGGTCCACCCCGTCCAGCACGGAACCGGCTCCGGCCCGCCGCACCACCCCGGCCACGTCCCCGACCGCGCCTACCGGGGTCTGCTCGTTCTTGGCCAACAAGACCCGCACTTCCTGCACGCAGGCGTAGCGACGACGGACCGCGGCGGGGCTGTCCGCCAGGTCGGGCTGCACAGCGGCAGATGCGCCCGCAAGCGTACGGCAGTGCCAGGCCAGGCGGGCAAGAAGCACAGGCCAATCCAGCGCTTCCAGGGTACGAGTAGACAGATCCATAGCAAAAACCGGGCTTGCAGAAGCCGAGGGGGTGGGGCGCCTTCCAGCGGCGGCGCGTGGGCGGTCCAGGCACCCGGCGAGGCACAGGCGCGACCACAGCGCGCGAAAGTAGCCGGGATCACCAGGACCCGCAAGGGCTTTGTCCACGACAGCATTTGTATTCTGCGGTTGACGCGCGGCCCTTTTCCGGTCAAAGAGGTGCCCTTGACGGAAGTGGCATGGGCTGGAAGCAGAACCTGAAGACGGTGCTCAAGTTGGGCGTCACCGTCGGAATCTTTGTCGCGATCTTTGCGGAGTTCGGTGGCGGACCGGTGGCCGTCAATCGGAGCGATTTTGAGTCCGGCACCATCTGGCAGCAGGCCAACCCAGCCATGCCGGGCATCGTGGGCAAGACCAAGGCGCGCCTGACCGGAAAGAGTCTGCCTGCGCCACTGGTCCCCTTAGAGGCGGACAAAGTCTGCAAAGCCGCGGCTGAGTCCCAGGTCTATGCCACGGTGGCGGACGGGAAGGTGCTGCCCATCAAGGCGCTGGCCCACTGCGAAGATGACAGGTTCTCCCGGCTGATGGCGTCGAGCACCTCCAAAGAGTTCATTCCCCTCGACCAGGCCACCGGAGACACCGTCTACCTGCGGAAAAAGGGCTTCCAGGTCGTGCCCATGGACCTGCAGGACCTGTGGAGAGAGATCCGCTCGATTGACCCCGCGGTGTTTGTGCCCTGGTTCCTCTTCGCCACCCTCATCAAGTTGCTGGGGATCTTTGCGAACATCTACCGCTGGCAGATCCTGCTGCGCGGGCAGGGCCAGGACTTCGGCTTCGGCTGGCTGACCTGCTCCTATGCCGTTGGCCGCTATTTCGGTATTGTAACGCCTTCCACCATGGGTTTGGACGGCTGGCGCCTGTACGACACCATCCGCTTGTCGGGCAAGCCGGTGGAGTGCACCACCGCACTCGCAGTGGAGCGCTTGATCGGGTTGGTGGGGCTTTTTGTGGTGATCCTTCTGTTCATGCCCTTTGCGAACCTGGGCGATCGTAGCCTGGGCGAGCTGGCGCAGGCGATGGCGATCCCGCTGGCGGCCGGCATGATCTTCGGCATCCTGCTGCTGCTACAGCCCACCTGGTTCGGCGGGCTGGTCCGCCTGATGCCACACCCCAAGCTGAAAAAGTTCCTGGACTCCGCAATCACCGCCGCAACGGCGTACTCGCAGCGGCGCTCTGCGCTGCTGATCGCGCTGGGATGTGCAGTGTTTGGGCAGATCACCACCATGTTCATGTACTTCGGCAATGCGATGGCACTGCAGGTGGAAGGCGTGACCATGGCTCAGGTGCTCTACGCCTCAGCGATTATGACCCTGGGTACCTTCCTGGCGCCGTCCGCGTCGGGAGAGGGCGTGCGTGAGTTGATCTTTGTGGCCCTGTTGGGCGGGCGTACCACCGCGGCCAAGGCCTTCCTGATTGGGCACCTGGGCTTCTGGATCGAGAAGGTTCCTCTGTCCATTCCCGGCGGTCTACCTCTGGTGTGGCCACCGGCGATCTACCGCGCCGTAAGCCACGAAGAGTTGGAAAAGCTCCGGGCACAAAACGCCAAGACCTAAGACAAGGTTGCGGTTGTCCAGAAATCGGCTACGCTGCTACCGATGTTCCTCGCCCTCTCCCTCGCCCACGCCGCGACCTTTGACGAGATCTCCATCCTGGCGATGCAGGACTACCCCACCACGGGCGGTACCGCAGTCAGTACGGAGGGAGATCCTTGTGAAAATCCCGTTGCTTCCGACTGTAGTGACTATGTGACCGTCGGCTACCAGCAGGTGGTCCGGGAGCTGGGTACGGCCATCGGCAACAAGCCCTCGCTGCCCGCGCAAACCCTGGGCGTGAACGGTTTTGCCTTCACCCTCTCCAACACCACGGCCTTCATCCGCACCGGTACGCTGGATGGGGTGAACCCCTCCGGCTGGGATCTGGTGGCGGAAGACGATGGTGCGCCCGCGCTGATCCTGATCCCGCAGCTTCAGTTCCGCAAGGGCCTGCCCTTTTCGCTGGAGGCGGGGGTGAACCTGGGCTGGATTGCGGTGACGCAGACCGCCGTGGTGAGCGGCTACGGGCGCTGGGGTCTGCTGGAAGGCTGGAAGCAATTCCCGGATGTCACCCTGCAGTTCGGCTACTCCGGCTACGTGGGCAACGAGGAGCTGGAGCTGGGCACCTTCGATGCGTCGGTGACCATCGGCTACCAGCTCGCCTTCGGGCGCAGCGCAGAGATGAACAGCTCGATCTTCAGCCCCTTTGTGGGCTTTGGGCTGCAGCGCTTCCACGCGGCCCCGCGTGTGGACCTGACCGACACCGCGCTGGAGGGGCGTATCCCCGAGGTGTCGGGTTGGAAGTCGGCGGATGACCCCGCCACCGATAAAGTAGTCTTCGACCCCCAGTTTTCTCCCTTCACCCTGGGCGGCGGCTTCCGGATTCAGTCCGGCAGCTTCACCTTTACCGCCTCTGCAGACTACGCCCTGAAGAGCATCGTGACCGTGCGGACCGGCTTCGGCTTCGTGTACTGAGCCCTGTACGCCTGCTGCCGGATCGTCCTCCTCTTCTGGCTGCTCTGCGCCTTTCCGGCCTTCGCCGCAGAAATTCCAACGATTGTAGTCCGGGCTACATTTTCTGAGGACCTGCGGGAGATCGACGGAACCATCCAGGGTCTAGGCCCGGAAGTCGTGGATCCGCTGGCGCGGCTGTGGATGCCGACGGACGAGCGTGGCCAGCTCCGCCTGTGGCCGGGGCGCCCGAACCCGGGTCGGGTGGAATGGAAGGAAGATCACTTCCATACCCGACTTCCGCACCGATTTGGGGACATCGGCTGGTTGCCCGGACGGGGTGCCTGGGCCAACGGAGGCTGGTATCCGCAGGAGCTGCCGGGCGGGCGGCTGCCGATCCGGCAGTGGGAGGTGGAGCTGAGCCTGCCGGCCGGGGTGGTGGGGGTGCTGAACGGTGTGCTGGGGGAGGATCGGCTGGTGTGGAGTGGGACTTCAGACCGGCTCTCCATCGCCGCCATCGCGCGTCCCATCGTGACCGAGGTGGCGGTCGGCGAGGGGCGCCTGCGTTTTCTGGAGGCCCGGGATGTGCTGCCCGAGCGGCACCTGCACCGCTGGCTGCCCAAGCTGCTGGAGGAGTGGGCACTCAGCGGCCCCCCCGACCTGGTGGTGGTGGAAGACCTCGATTTTGTGAACCTGGCTACAAGTGGTCCGGGGGTCCTCTACCTTTCGGACCGGGCGGCCCGGCTGACCCCGCCGCTGGGCTTTGTGCATGGACGGGCGGTGCGCCGTCGGGCACACGAGGCCTCGGTGCCGCTGGCCTCGGGCTGGTGGCGGGCCTGGACGGCCAGTGCCCTGGCGGACTCCCTCCCCGCGCCCTCGGTCCAAAAGCTGCTGGGATGGTTCTCCTGGAACCCGGTGGTGGATGCGCTGTTGAACGACGGCACCCTGCCCTACTACCAGGACATCTTCGATCTACCGGACTCTCCGCCGTCGGGAGTGCAGAGCATCGAGACGCCACGAATCTCCCCGCGCGCGGCGGCGCTACAGCTTGACGCCCTGCTGGGCAACGGTGCGGCCACCGGGCTGGCACGACGGACCGTAAACGCCGCTGTGGTCGCCTGTGACCATGTGCCGGGTACCGCCCCGGAAGGTGGCCCCGCCTGTGGGGATCTGGACCCGGCAGCACTTTTAGCGGGGGACATCCCCGTGGACCTGCTGGAGGGCTGGACCCGCACCTACCCGCGGGACCAGAATTATCAGGTGGTGGTGGAGAAGGGCGAGCTGCTCCTGCGTCGCGATGCGCCCGTGGACGCTCCACCCGAGGTGATCGAGATCAAGGACCAGGGCCGCCGAGAGCTGTGGCTGACCGGTCCGGGGCCTTCCTCGCGGAGTATTGGCGAGCCTCGCCCGGTGCGGGTGGATCCCGGCGGCCACGCGGTGCAGCGCGAGCGTGTGGACGATCACTGGCCGGCGCGCTGGCGTCCCATTTTTACCGGGGGTATCTACAATATCTCGCCCACTCAGCAGAGTTTTGACGCCCTGGTAGAGGTGTATACCCGTCGCGAAGGAGACACCCGCAACCTGTACTATCTGGCGGCCACCCACGACCAGCAGGATGTGGTGGCCATCGTTCCCGGCTACCTGCGCTACTTTGGCCCCTTGCTGGACCAACGCATTCGGCAGCACCGCCTCAACTTTTCCGGCTCCATTGCCTACCTGGATCCTGCCTTTCGTCCCACTCCCGATGGGAAATTCGCCCTGGGTCTGGGCACCCGCTACGCCTGGGACACCCGGCAGGAGAGCCGGGCCTTGGCCGGGCATCGCTACGCCTTGGGGGTGGGCGCGGGCTGGATCCCCGGCTCTACCGAGCTGTGGGCCTCGGGCTCAGCCCTGGGGATTCAGTATTTTCTACTACATCCGCGGCATGTGCTGGCGCTGCGGGGAAGCACGGCTGCCGCCAGCGGCGATGTGGACCACCGCCTGATCTCCTTGGGGGGTGGGGATGCCTTGCGTTGCCTGCCCGAAGATGCGGCGCTGGGCAATTGGGCTGCTTCGCTGAACCTGGAATACCGCCTGACCCTGCTGCGGCATGCGTCGATCCCGCTGCTGTTGGGCTGGCTCTCCGAGCTACGGCTGAGCCCCGGCGTCGAGGCGGGAATGCTCTACCGCGACGGGGAGTGGGTGCGCGCCGTGGGAGGGACTGTCGGGGTTTTTCCCATCGTCGAGGGCCTGGGCACCCGCGCCGGCCTGGTAGGACTCACCTTTGCGTGGCCGCTGTGGACCGACGGCGTGGATCCACCCCCGATGCAGATCTATCTGGAGTTTGAGCTACCCTATTAGGGGAGCGAGACCTGGAGGAGACAAATCGCGAGCGAGATCTCATCATCGCAGTTGTACACTTCGGTGATGTCCTCAATTTCGTCGCCGCGATCGTTGCAGTCTGCCTTGCGATAGTCGGCCAGCAGATCCGCACCATCCTCCGGGTCATACTCGCAGTCGCCTTCGTCCAGACAATCCAGCATGTCCTCTGCGTAGTCCGCGTAGCCCTCTTTGCACTCCGCCTGGTCATCATAGGTTTCTTCGAACCGGGACTTCTCACACTCCTCAAGGCGGGAACAGTACAACGGCCCGGCCTGTGCCCAAAAACCCTCCGAGGTGGAGGCGCAGGAGAGAAGGAGAGAAAGAAGCATGATGACTCCGAAGCTGCCCGGGGCTAACCTGTTTTTGGATCCGGCGACACCGACTGCACCCAGCGGTCCATCCGCTCCCATTCCTTGTCCAGCCAATCCAGGCGCGCGGCGGGCTCTGCCGGCACATCCTCACCCCGGCGCTTCCACAGGTGGATTCTGACCACCTTGCCAATCAAGCCACCGTTGATCAGCTCCCGGAAGCTGCCCGCCGCCTCGTAGCCTACATGGCCACAAAACCAGATATCTACGCCGGGAAGAGTTGCATCCAACAGCGCCAGCGTTCCCCCCGGCACCGGTGGCAGCACCTGTCGGAAGCGCTCCACCCGACCCCGCAGCTCCGGCGAGGCCTTCTCCAACAATGCACGGCGTTTGCCTTCGGTAAAGCGTGTTCCCTCCGGGTAGATCAGCACCCCATCCCCCGGCCCCATGCCCCGGCCAAGCTGAGCCACCCGTTGAAGCTCAGCCGCACTGGTCGCCTTAATCTTCTCGGCCTGCTCGGCGGCCCCCACGGTTCCGGTCTTGCCGGTGCGTGCCCGCCGGACAAAGCAGTTGGGAACCCGATTTCCCACGATATCCAGGCAGGGGTCCCACAGCAGCTCCTCTTTCAGAACAAAGCGCAGCCGGATACCATGTCCGGCCGAAAAAATCCCCACTGGAAGCACGGTATCCGCCGTAGAGACATGGCGGGGAAGCAGCAGGAGCGGCCGCCGCCCCACCTCCTCCGCAGGGTCCTCCCAGTGCAGCTCGATCTTCATGCCGTACAGCACCCGACCGGCGTCAAAAAGAACCTTGTTCCAGGCGGATTGCAGGGCGTAGTTGCGCGCGAGGTAGACCGGCGGAGTGGCCGGCAGCAGCCAGATGGCGGCACTCGCCAGAATCCCCAGGTTTTCCGCCCACAAATAGGTTCCAAAGAAGAAGAGTGTGCGCGTGGCCGCAAAACGCCGCCATCGCAGCAGATCCACCAGCAGGGCCAGGGGCAACAGCAGGGGCAGCAGCCCCGTCCACAGGTTGCAGAGAAGAATCAACAGGGGAATACTGAAAAGTCTACGCCGCCACATCCGCGCAAGGTAGCCGGTTGCCCGCGGCCCCGGGGCGCTTATCTTCGGCAACCCGAGGGCTCTCATGGCAACTATCTCCTCCCGGAAGGACGATCACATCCGGCTGTGTCTGGATGGAGATGTGGGCTTCCGCCAGAAGACCACGCTGCTGGAAGAAGTGGAGCTGTTGCACGACGCTCTGCCCGAGCTTGCGATGGAGGACATCGATCTCCGCAGCTCCTTTGTAGGAAAGTCGCTCTCAGCGCCCCTGATCATCGCCGCCATGACCGGGGGCACCGAGCAGGCCGAGACCATCAACCGGGATCTGGCCGCCGCCGCGCAGCGTCTGGGCCTGGGCTTCGCCTTCGGCTCGCAGCGGCCCTATCTGGTCAAGGGCATTTCTGCCGGGTACAAGGTACGGGATGTGGCACCGGACATCCTGATCCTCGGGAACATCGGTCTGGTGCAGGCACGCGAAACCCCGACCCAGAAGTTGAAGGAATTGCTCGACTTTTCGGGAGCAGACGCCCTGTGCGTCCATCTGAACCCGGCGATGGAGGTGGTGCAGCCCGAGGGGGACAGCGACTTCCGCCACGGTCTGCAGACGATCCGTCGTTTGGTGGAAGAGTTGGATCGCCCGATCATTATCAAAGAAACTGGCTGTGGGCTGTCCCGTTCAGTGGGGCAACGGGTGCTGGAGCTGGGGGTGGGCGCCGTTGACGTGAGCGGCGCCGGCGGCACATCCTGGGTGGCGGTGGAGACCGGCCGGGCCCAGAGCTCGCAGCGGGCCCTGGGCGAGCGCTTCTGGGACTGGGGCATTCCCACGGCGGCCTCCGTGGCGCAAATGTCAGGTCTGGGGCTGGAGATCTGCGCAACCGGCGGTATTCAGAGCGGGCTGGATGTGGCGAAGGCCCTGGCACTGGGTGCCACCATTGGCGGGATCGCCCGGCCCTTGTTGCAGGCGCATGCAGCGGGCCGGCTCGAAGAGAAGCTGCGGGAAATCCTCGCAGAGCTGCGGGTAGCGCACCTGCTGGCAGGTGCGCAGACCCCCAGGGAGCTTGCCGAAAAGCCGTTGTTTCTGGAGAGTCGCCTGCGCCGCTGGGTGCCGGCGGACAGCCCGCTGCGCGCACGGATGATCGGCGGCTGAGTCGCACAGGGGCAGGGCGGGGGATTATAGGAGCAGATGCCTCGTATTCTGGTGCTGCGCTTTTCAGCCGTGGGCGATCTGGTTGTCACCGGCTCCGCCATCCAGGCGCTGCGCGACGCCCTCCCCGACGCCGAGCTGCTCTTGGGCACGCGAAGCGCCCTGGTGCCGCTCCTGAGCGCCCATCCGGCCCTGGACGGAATCCTGGATCTGGAGGAGGACGAGCTGTTGTTGAGCTACCTGGCACGCATCCGTGCCCGGGCACCGGACGTGGTGCTGGATTTGCACGGCAGTCTGCGCAGCCACAGCCTGCGGATGCTACTCCCGGAAGTGCCGTTTGTGCACATCCGTCGTCCAGGAATGTTCTACCGTGCGGCGGTAGGCTTACGATGGCAGCGTGCCTCCCATCGGGACAGTCGCGAGCAGCGCCAGCATGCGGCAGTTGAAAAGCTGGTGGGACGTTCCCTGCCCATCCCGCCGTTCCGCGTTTGGGTGGATCCCACCGGTCGTGCGCCCGTGGCGGAAAAACTCGGCGATCTGGGAGGGCTACCGCTCTTGGCCCTGTGCCCCGGCGCGGCCTGGGAGACCAAGCGATGGCCGGAAGAGCACTGGGTGGCACTGGCGGGACGTGCGCAGGCGGCAGGCTGGCAGGTGCTGCTGCAGGGCAGCGCCTCGGAGGAGCGGCTGTGTGCGCGCATCGCCGGCACCGTCACCGGGGCACGTTCGCTCGCAGGGCTCTCCCTACGTGAACTTCCCGCCCTTTTGGAGCGCTGTGCCGCCGTGGTCAGCAACGACTCCGCCCCCCTGCACATTGCCCGCGGCCTGGGACGCCCGACCATCGGGCTGTTCGGTTCTACCGACCCGGGACTCTTCTCATTGGGACAGGTGGAGGTATTGCGGGAGGAGCTCCCCTGCTCCCCCTGCTCGGTCTATGGCCGCCGGTCCTGCCCAGAAAAGCACTTTCGCTGTATGAAAGAACTGCCCGTGGAGCGGGTGTGGAATGCCTTGGAGCGCATCCGGTCATCTTTGTAGTATAAAATACCAAAATCAAACCAGCGAGAAGAGATCCACCACGGCACTTCGGTGGCCCTTGCTGCGCAGGTTCATCCACAGGGAGGCCGTACGGCAGCGCAGCTTTTCCAGACGGACCAACTCCTTCATGCGCCGATAGACCTGATCGATACCGCGCCGTTGCTGCACCACGGATGGGCCTTCCCCGCCGAGTTCCTGCTGAATCTCGACGGGCAGCCGTGCATAGACCTGCCCCGCGGACAGCCCGGGGAACAGCCGCTCCCGCAGACCCCGCGGCCGCAATGCCGCGTAGAGATCGTCGTCGGTCAAGCCTGTTTGGCGACCTTGCGCCTTCCCGCAAAAAAGCGCTGTCCAAGTGCATTTGCAGCGCGAAACCAAATCCAAGGAGGCACCAGCAACGAACGTCCAGGAGGCAGCGGCTCGGGAGCGCCACAACGCGTTGGGATATGGGAGTGCACCTCGGCCACCCACCGACGATTCTGCTCGTCCAGCACCAACTGGGTGTGCGGATCACACATTTCAGGAAGGAAGCGCGCAATCCACGCCACCGCTTCGGGCGTGGCCGGTTCACGCAGCAGTGCCGGGGCAGCAAGCCGCAATTCTCGGCCTTCTGTGCGGATCGACAGCACGCGAAAGCCCAACCCCTCAGGACCGGGCACCAGCTGCTGCTCTACACTGGCCTGCACCTTGGGGCGGACGCCGCAAAAGGTGCCGGGAGCCTGCTGGCGCCGCACTTCAGCCCGATCAATATGCAGCTCCTCAATGTTGCCGGGGATCCAGCTCATCCATCGGGCGTCCGCAGCGAGCGCGTCCTCCAGATAGTACATCTCGGCGAGCGTACATTCTTCGAAGCTGCCGCGCGCGGCGATCTCCAGCTTGGCCTTCAGCTCGGCGCGGAGGCGGTCCGAGATGGGACGCCCGCGGGCGCTGACCAGCTCCTTCAACAATACCCAGCGCTCCGGTTCATGGAGATGTCCACTTTGGCGGAGCTTTTCCGCAACCTGCGCCTCGGGCAGATCATCGTCCCGCACCACCGAGCTGTAGCAGCCCACCGCGATGCGCTCCTCCTCTCCCTCCAGCAGGATACCGAGGATTTGGTAGGCTTGATCCTCATCTTCCACCAGCGCGCTCACCCGCTGCGGCTCGGCTTGGGCATGGGCGCCACGCGCCAAGGCCCAGATGCGATCGGAGGCCAGAATACCCCCATCTTCCATCACTTTTTGAAGGGCCTGGAGATTTTTTCGTTCGACCGACACCCCGCCAAA
>JBEIQS010000286.1:0-6249 GCA_040376425.1 Alphaproteobacteria bacterium
ACGCGGCTCGGGGCGCGGGTCGGCCACGCGAGGCTCGGCGCTGCGGGTTTCGCGGGCGCGGGGCTGCGGCTCGGGGCGGGGCTCGGGACGGGCTTCCGCCGGGCGCTTGGGCTCAGTTTCCGCACGTACACCGAAGGGATCTCCCACCTTCAGCTCAGTCAGGGTGCGCACCACTTCCAGCGCAGCCGCAGCCGCAGGGTCCACCATCGAGGGCGCCGCGAGGTT
Source organism: Alphaproteobacteria bacterium (assembly GCA_040376425.1). Lineage (GTDB taxonomy): Bacteria > Myxococcota_A > UBA796 > UBA796 > SXON01 > CAITDR01. The sequence continues at coordinate 226 of JBEIQS010000286.1, forward strand.
CCACAGCTCCTCCGGGTCGGTGGGCATGGGACCTTTGGACAGCTCGCGGAAGCGGTCGTAGCGGCGGCGCCGTGGCGCGTCGGACAGCACCGCAAAGGCCTCGGCAAGGCTCTGGCGGCGCGCCTCCACCGCTGCCATGTCGGCCTGGCGTGCCTCGGCAGCGCGGGCTTTCCGCACCACCTGGGCAACCTGATCCTGATAGGCCACCCGAATGGTATCGAGGCTGGCATCCGCTGGAACCTGGAGGAGCTCGTAGAAGCCGATCGACATGGCCGCCCATAAAGAAGCTCCGGCTAACCCGCTAGAGGCCGAAATGAAAGCGAAAAGGACCGTCGGCCCCGCCCTGCCGCGCGGGCTTAGACCGGCACCGACGACCAGGCCAGGATCACGGCGCGCAAAAGCGCCTCTTCCTCCTCCTCCCGCACGGTCCGCGGGTCCAGCCGCAGGCTGCCTTCCTTGATGCGCCCCAACACGGCCGGGCGTCCCAGACGCAGCGTCCGGGCCAGGCCGGCCACGGGCCCCCCCAGGCAAAGCACCGGGCCCGGCAAGCCCTCCCCCGGCAACGATCCTCCTCCTGCAAAGCCTACATCTTCCACAATAGTGGTCGGGATGCCCGCCTGCGCAAGCCGCTCCTGCCAGCGCAGCAGCCGCGGACGCAAGCTGGCACCTTCTACCTGGATCATCTGCACCGCCGGAGGCAGCTCGCCCGCCAGATAGCCGCGCAGGGTGGCCTCCAGCGCTGCCAGCACAAGGCGATCCACCCGAAGCGCCCGATAGAGCGGATGTTTCCGCAGCTTCTGGATCAGATCCGCCCGACCCACCAGGATGCCCGCCTGCGGCCCCCCCAACAGCTTGTCCCCCGAAAACATGACCAGATCCACGCCCTGCTGCAGCAGCTCGGCTACGGTGGGCTCACCCAGCCCGCCGACCAGCGCCCCCGCACCCAAATCCTCGAGCAGCGGAATGCCGCGAAGATGCGCCAGCTCGGCCAGTTTTTTGCGATCCGGACGCTCGGTGAAGCCCACCACTTTGAAGTTGGAAGGGTGGACCAGCAGCCAGGCTCCGGTATTCACCCCGCTGGAATTTTCGTAGTCTGCACTACGAGTTCGGTTGGTTGTCCCCACCTCCACCAGCCGTGCGCCGCCCTGCGCGATCACCTCGGGCACCCGGAAGCTGCCACCGATCTCCACCAGCTCCCCCCGCGATACCACAACTTCTCGCCCGGTGGCGATAGCCGACAGCGCCAGAAGTACGGCCGCAGCGTTATTATTGACCACCAGTGCGTCGGCAGCCCCACAAAGCTCGCTCAGCAGCCCCCGCACCGGCCCCAAGCGCTCGCCCCGCTCGCCGGTCTCCAGGTCCAGCTCCAGGTTCAGGTAGCCCTCGGCAGCCGTTGCCACGGCCCTGGCCACGGTCGCGGACATCGGTGCCCGACCCAAGTTGGTGTGCAACACGACGCCAGTGGCGTTGATTACCGGGCGCAGCGTCGGTAGCTGTTGTTCCCGAACACGATGGGTCAGGGCTTCCACCCAATCTTCTGGGGCAGACATCCCACCACGAACATCTGCAACAAGACGACGCGCTTCGCGCAGAGCGAGGCTGCGGGGAAGCTGGGGCACCTGGCGGAGCAGGCGATCGATGGCGGGAAGGGCGCGAGGATCCATGCAGACGGGATAACCGGCTGGGGTGAATGTCTTCATCTATGCTCTGACCGGGTTGTTGACCCTGGTCATCGCTGCGCGGACCCTCCGTCGCGATCCATCGCAGCCCCTTCGCCTGGCTTTTGCCCGCATGGCCATGGCGATTGCGGGCGTATGGATTTGTTTTTGCGCCTATCTACTCCTGGATTTGGACCTGCTTCGGCTGCTGCGCGGGTCTATCGCCATCGCCGTCCCCTTCTACTTCCGAGACTTTCTGGACGCGCTGCTGGGGCCGGAGCGCAGGCCCGAGGAGCTGCCGGGGCCCCTACGATCCCCTGCCCTTCCCTGGGGGATTTTCTTTGTCTATCTTGGATTTTCCCTCTCTGCGCAGCAGTGGGAGGTGCTTTGGCTGGCGCGCAGTACCGAGGTGGTGCTGGGCAGCGTACTACTGGGACTTTTAGGCGTAGAAGCCCTACGATTGTTGCGATTGGCCTCGGTCCAGGAGCTGCCGCTGGAGCAGGGCCGCCTCCGCAATCTGCTGGTGCTGATGGGGGTGCCGGTGATCCTCCTGGGCATCGAGGCCATTGGACGCCTTCAAGCGAGTCCGGTAGAGCACAATCTGGACCTGCTCTATCGTGCGGTCCAACTCCAGGGGGTTGCGCCGCCCACCAGCGCGATTCTGACGACCGTGTCCATCTACATCCTCTCGCAGGCGGTCAGCCGCCAGCGGATGTTGGACCTGGACGAGCTGATTCTGGTGGTTTCCCGAGGGCTTACCCAGGTAGGCAACATCGGCGCGGCGGCGGCCGCCCTGGGGGCGGTGACCCTGATCCAGGTGGGACCTTCCATGCCGGGTCACTCCTCCTTTCAGGCGATTCTGGCGGTGCTCCTTGGACTATTGGCGCTGGACCCGGTGCGAGGTTGGCTGGAGGGGCAGGCCTTGGAGTGGCTGGATCGGCGCGGCCAACGTCTGCGCGAGGCGATGCAGCAGGTGGATGCGGGGCTGGCGCGGGTGATCTCCACCGATGGCTTGGCGGATGAGATGTTGGGAAGGTTGGTGGGAAGCGGAAGAATCCGCTCGGCCTCTCTGTATCTCTGGGAGGGAGAGCGGGGTTCCTACCGTTTGAACAGCCGCAGAGGCGAGGGAGAGGGTGGCCAATTGGAGCGGCTGGCGGGAGAGCCGCTCCGCGCGGTGTTGCCCCGTCGTAACGCGCTGGTGCGTCCCTGGCTGGAAGTGGAGCGGCGCCACTTTCCGGCGCAGATGGAAGAAGCCAATGGCATCCTTCGGATTCTGGACGGGATGCGCGCCGATGCGGCCCTCCCCCTGCGCACCGGCGAGACACTATTGGGCTGGCTGGTGCTCTCCGATGGTGATGGCGGCGGCTTCTCGGTGGAGGAGATGCGCCGTCTGGAGGCGCTGACGGGAAGAGTCAGTATTATCTTGGAGAATCTCCACGACTTCGAGCGCCTGAAGGAGATGCACCGCCTGGCCGCGCTGGGCACGATGGCGGCCGGTCTGGCGCACGAAATCCGAAACCCCCTTGCCGGCATCAAGGGCGCCGCGCAGTACCTGCAAACCGATGAGGGACCGCCGGATCGGGAAATGGTGCAGGTGATTGTGGACGAGGTGGACCGCCTGAACGGAGTGGTCACCCAATTCCTGGACTACGCACGGCCCCTGCAATTGAACCTGGAGCTCGTACATCTGGACCAGCTCATCGCGCAGGTGGCCAGCCTTCTGCGCGCGCAGGGCCTGGGGGAGATTCGCTGGGAGGAGGACCTTCCCGAGGATCTCCCGGATATCTCTGTGGATGCCCACCGCATCAAGCAGGTGCTTTTGAACCTGTGCCAGAATGCCGTGCAGGCGATGAAGGGAGACGGAACACTGCGCATTCGGGTGCGGCAGGGACGCTTTCAGAACCCACAACTGTGGGCCCACCGCTGCCTGGAGCTGGCGGTCGAGGACACCGGGCCCGGAATTCAGCCCTCCGACCTGGATCAGATCTTCGTTCCCTTCTTCACCACCCGCGCCGACGGCACGGGCCTGGGCCTGCCCATCTGCCAACGTATCGTGCAGGCCCACCGCGGTGAGCTGGACGTCCAGACCACCATCGGCAAAGGCACGGTGTTTACCGTTCGGCTCCCACTGGAAAATTCAGGTTCTTGATCGGACCTAACTCCAGCTTTGTAATTTCTGCTACAAAATCGTAGACCCGGCCGTTATCTGCCGCCAAGCTCTGCGCTTTCCCCAGGAGAGAGGCGGGAAACACCCCCAGCAGGGGTTGCCCCGCCGCATAGACGCCCCCCGGATGCTGTGCCCAACCCGCCAGCAGCAGGCGCAGGGTACCCACCTCCAGATCCGGCAGGTCGCAGGGGCAGAAGAGCGCCGGCCCCCCGGCCAAGCCTGCGGCCACACCCCAGAGCGGATGCCGCGACGGGCGATCCTCCTCCAGTAGCTCGGGGATTCCGAGCCTTCGCACATGTCTTCCCACCAGGACCGGCTCCAAACCGGCCTCCGCCAAACGCTCCGCGATGTGCAGGGCCAGTGGCCGGCCATCGATCGGAAAAAGTGCCTTGTCCGAGCCAAACCTGGAGGACAAGCCTCCGGCCAGAATGCACCCACGCATCAGCAGCTTTGGTCGTGGGCGGGAACCTCGGACGACCAGGGGTAGAAGGGCTCGGCGGCACTGAGGAAGGAGGTGTCAAAGACCTGGACCCAAACCCGATCTTCCAACAATGTCTCGTCGGCATCGGCCAGCACAAAGCCGCGGGCCTCCGCCATTGCCGCAAGGTTGCCGCTGCCTTGGTGCCCCCCCACCGCACGGGCCCAGAGCTGTTCCCCATCGTGACGCAGCGACACACGCAGAAGCTCCGGCCGGTCGGGGCGACGCTTGATGGGCGCCTCCAAACGGGCACGCAGCACGGGCAGAAAGGGCCGGGGGTCACCGAGCATTTTCCGGATCATCGGGCGAACGAACTGGAGAAAGTTCACCATGCAGCTCACCGGGTTGCCTGGCAGCCCGAAGATGGGGCGGCTGCCGATGCTGCCGAAAGCGAGCGGCTTCCCGGGCTTCATCCAGACCTTCCAGAAGTCCATGACCACCCCCAGCTCTTGCAGCACCTCCTTCACAAAGTCGAAGTCCCCCACACTCACGCCGCCGGTGGACAACAGGATGTCGCAGCGCAGTCCCTCCCGGAACGCGGCCTTCAGGGACTGGGGATCATCGCGCACAATGCCCAGATCCACGGGTATACCCCCCGCCTGCTCCACCAACGCCGCCAGCGAGCGACTGTTGGAAGACCAGATCTGACCAACCTCAAGGGGATAGCCGGTTTCTACGACCTCGTCGCCAGTGGAGAGGATGCCCACCCGGGGCTGCACCACCACCCGCAGGCTGGGCACCCCCACGGCCGCCGCAAGGCCCAGTGCGCCAGCGCCCAGCACGGTGCCGGGAAGCAGCACCTCGGTACCCGCGCGCAGATCCGAGCCTTTCCGGCGGATATGCTGCCCTTCGCGGGGTGCATGGCGGAAGCTCACCTCCTCGCCGTCGACCTCGCTGTCCTCCACCATCACCACGGCGTCCGCTCCCTCTGGCAGGGGAGCACCCGTCATAATCCTGGTTGCCGTCCCTTTTTCCACCACAAGGCGCGGAACCGCCCCAGCGGCAACGGTCTCCAGTACCCGCAGGCGCCCGGGCAGATCCGCCCCGCGCACCGCAAAACCATCCATCGCCGAGTTGTCCCAGGCGGGAAGATCAATCGTGGAAACAACCGTTTCGGCCAAGACCCGACCAAGCGCCAGACCCAACGGTACCCGCTCTGTGGCCACCGGGGGCACATGCCGGAGGATACGATCGAGGGCCTCTTGTACACTCAGCATGTTCGCCCCTCGCTACTTCTGAATCTTCAGCTTCTGACCAGGATAGATGGTGGAGCTGCTCAGCTTGTTCCATGCCTTGAGCTGCTCTACCGTGCAATTGTAGCGGTCGGCGATGGCACCCAGGGTATCGCCCTTTCGAACCGTGTAGGTGGTCGATCCGGAGCTTGCCGCCGCGCTGCTGGAGGTCGCGGCACTGGTACTGCTGCTCGCACTGCTGGAGCTGGTGCTGGCCGGCCGCACCACCAGTTTCTGCCCAGCCTGGATGGTCGTCGAGCTCAGCTTATTCCAGGCTTTCAACTGGTCAATGGTCACGCCATACTTGGAGGCGATCCCCGACAGCGTATCGCCCGACACCACCGTGTGGGTGGTCGCCGGCTTGGCCGCCGTGCTGGAGCTGCTTCCAGAAGTAGAGCTGCTTCCAGAAGTAGAGCTGCTTCCAGAAGTAGAGCTGCTTCCAGAAGTAGAGCTGCTTCCAGAAGTAGAGCTGCTTCCAGAAGTAGAGCT
>JBEIQS010000132.1:0-16788 GCA_040376425.1 Alphaproteobacteria bacterium
AAGACGTAGAAGGCACCTTCGGGAGGATCATCCAGGGTCATTCCCATGGCCCTACAGCGCGCCACCATGTGATCCCGCTTTTCCAGGAAGCAGGAGCGGATGGCGGTGGCCTCGGCATCGGCCACCTCCGGTTTGAGCAGGGGAATTGCTGCTTTCTGGAGCGGGTGGGGGGCTCCGCCATCCAAAAAGGAGCCGGCCGAGGCGATGCGACGGATCACCTCCTTCGGACCGAGCGTCCACGCCAGCCGCAGGCCCGGATAGCGCCAGTTTTTGGTCAGCCCGTCCACCAGCACCACCGGGTCGCGGTCCACGTCTTCCACAAAGCGGGCAGCGCTCACCGGACCTTCTTGTCCGTAGATATAGTGGGCGTAGAACTCGTCGATCAGCAGGCTGCACTGTAGCTTGCGGGCGATGCTGACCCAGCGATGCAGCTCCTCGCCCTCCACCGTGTTGCCGGTGGGGTTGCAGGGATTGGAGAAGAGGACGGCGCCCAGGCCCATGCCCACAATGCGCTCGCGCAGCGACTCGGGGGACAGCCGAAAGCCGTCTTCGGGCCGTAGCGGGATGGGAATGGGGACGAATTCCTTGAAGATCCCAAGCAGTTCTTCGTAGGCTGTATAGTCGGGCAGCAGGTGGCCCAGGTGTACGTTGCCCAGGGCGGCGGCGATGCGGGTCAGGGCGCTTCGGCCACCGGACGAGATACTGACGTTCTCTGCGGTGTACTGCGAGCGCATGCCCCGGCGGTAGCGGCGGTTGTAGAGCGCGGCCACCGCTTCCTTCAGCTCACCCAGGCCGTCCACAGGCGCGTACTCGTAGGAGCTGACCTCCAGCTGCACCTGCTCCAGCCGCGGCGGCGAGCCGGGGAGGGGCCCCGTCTCTGGCGCGCCCTGTCCCAGGTTCGCCCAACCGGGATTTCCATAGTGAAAGCCGCGTTTGGCAGCCTCGCTCATCACATAGATCACGCCGGTGCGGGGTACGGCGCGGAAACCCTGGAACTGGTCGGGGGCAGGCATCGTGTTCTTCTATCCTCCTGGCCGGGGGCCAGACTAGGGTCCGCAGCGAATTCCGGTAAAGCTGGAGCTTTCCCCGGTCTTTACCGATGTGGATGTGCTGCCGTCGCTGCGACGCCAGGCGGGGCGCCCGTCCTTTTGCCGGTACTCGTGCCACGGCGCAGTGGCGGACTCGGTCCACTGCAGCGGTTCCGCATCCAGATCGGCCAGTCCACGGCCGCCACAGTAGGCTTTGGCCATGTTCCAGTTGAGGTTCACAGCCGCCGCACCCTCCTTGCCGGCCGGTGGGGTGGCGCCGTTCCATCCTGAGAGAAAACGGGCGTCGGCCTTACCGTCTGTCGTGGCATTTTCGCGCTGCCACTCCGGATGGGAGGCCAGCCAGCGGGCAAGGCTGCTGTTGCTGACCACGGTGGAGGGGCGCGGCCGTACCGGGGTGGCGAGAGGCGGGGTAGGCTTGGATGTTGCGGCTGCGGTCATGGGCTTCAGAAGAGAGATTTCCGTCTTCTGGGGGCCGCTGCCCCGGGAAAGATCCACGTTGCCCTCCCACACCGAGCAACCGGGGGGACAGGCACCTGCCCCGGTACCGGGCGTACAAGGCGGGGTTTTTTCTGGGCATGTGCCCGCTTCTGCACGAAGGCTGAGCTGACCAGGCAGGCTCTCGATGTTCACCACCTCGCCCTCTCCCTTCAGAACTCCCCCGATCCAGGCCCGGAATTTGCCCGCGGGCGCCGTCAGAGAGAGGGTCCGCATGCTGGGCTCCGGGAGCTGCCACTCCACCTGCTGCGGCTCCTTTCCGGCAACCACCGCGACGTCCAGCGTCGCCTCTTCACAGGAGCTTGGAAGCAGCTCGCAGTCCTTTCCAACCAGAGCATTCAGCTTGTAGGTCCCCGGCTCTAGCGGACCAAACGCCACACCACCCGCGATGCTGCGGCCCTCCTCCGCGCCCAAGCGGATGCGATAGGGGCCACTGGATTTCACCTGCAGCTCCAGCGCGCGGGTCGCTGGAAGGTTGCCGAATCTCCACCAGACCAACGTGGCGACCAACCCGACGATGAGCGCCATCGATGCCGCCAAGGCACCCAACAGCAGCCCGCGGGAGCGCATGGGTACGGGCAGCAGGGTGACCGGAGAGCGGCCCTCTGTCCAGGTACTCCGCGCCCGCGGATCGGTGGGCAGCGGCGGCACCGTTTCGGCGACCGTCACCTCTCCCGTGGTTGTGGCGGAGGACAGGTCTTTCAGGCGGCGCAGGACCTCGGCCGCGGTCTGCACCCGCAGCCGTGCGTCAGAGTGCGTCATTCCGCGAACCAGGGACCGCAAATTTTCCGGGAAGCCGGGGCCGGGGTCCAAGGGGGGATGGGCCTGCTTTGCGGTGATAACCTGATAAAATCGCTGGGAGGCGGAGCCAGATCCAGGGATATCAAAGGCGATTTTCCCGCTCAGCGCCTCGTACATGCACACGCCCAGCGCGTAGATATCCCACTTGGCCGGGTCCAGATCGCCGGGCTGCACCCACTCCGGCGGCACGAAGGCCACCGAGCCGAAGACCTTACCGCCCTCGGCCAGCGTGGACCCATCCGATTCGGTGGCGATGCCAAAATCCACCAACTTTGCCCGCCCATCTTTCTGGATCAGGATGTTGGAGGGTTTGACATCCCGGTGCCGGATGCCGCGCGCGTGCAGGTAGACCAGCGCGTCCGCGAGCTGAGTGGCCAGCGCCACCAGCTCTATCTGCGGGACCGCGCCCCGCTCCAGGCGGCTTTCCAGACTTTCCCCCTCTACAAACTCCATCTCCAGGTAGGGCGGGTCCGCATCCATGCGGATGTTCCGCACCTTCACGATGTGGGGGTGATCCAGCGAAAAAAGGAGCTCTCCTTCGCGCACAAAACGCGCCCGGATGGACGGGTGTTTTTTCAGTCCAGTATCCAGAACTTTCACAGCAGCGAGGATGCGCTTGGCCGAGCGATTGTGGCAGCGGTAGACCGAGCCCATTCCGCCTGCGCCCAGGGCTTTTTCCACCACCCAGATATCGATTTCCTCGCCGATCGAAAGCAATCGGAACATCCTCCAACCCGTTTCATAACCGGGCCGGGCCCCCGCCGCTTGCCGGTTGCGGTCACCGCGTCGGGGTCGCGCCGAGGAAAAGCGCGAAGAATCCCTTTCAGGGGCCGGGCTACCGTGTCATGTTGGAAATGAGGAGGTATGCCATGAGCCCCGGCCTGTACCTGCTATTGATCATCCACCCTGCCTTGGCGCGCGACTACAATGTCGGCACCTACGATGCCAACGACGACTATGTGACGCTGGAGGATGCCGTCGCCGCCGCGCTGGCCACACCCGCGGACGATGTCTTGTACATCGACTCCGGCTACCAGATGGACGAGCTGGTGCTGGAGATCGATGGCGGGCGGGGTCTCTCGGGCAAGCTCACCTTTGCGCCGCAGCCGCCGGAGACCTCGCTGTATTTGCCGGCGGTGCGAGCGGACAACGGGGCCGAGTTGGAGTTCCAGCAGGTGACGTTCTACAGCGCCACCCTGCCGGACGTGCCGGTGGACCTGCTCCGGCTGGATTTTATGGATGTCGAGCCCTTTTGCGCCGTATGCCTGACCGACTCCACGGTGCTGATCGAAGACGCCGGCTTTGCCGATCCCACGGCCATGGCGGTGCTGTCTATCAACAGCGCGCTCAGCTTGAAGCAGGTGGTTGCGCAGGGCCACATCCTCCCGGCCGTACTCGCGTGGAGCAGCTCTGCCGATCCTGGCGCTCATAGCCTGCAGGTGATGGGAGGCGAGTTTCTCTATAACGAGGGCACCGCCATCCGCGCCCGTGGGGATGGACAGGAGGTGCGGATTGAAGGAACCGCCTTCCGCTACAACTATGCGGCGGAAGGGGGCTCCGATCTCGAGTTTTTTGGCCGAGATGTCACCCTCAACAACCTGATCTTTTCCAACAGCTATGCCGGCGCGTTTTCCTATACCCGCTACGTCGGTGCCGCACCGATCTCCGGGCGGGTCTCCAGTGTGGACGCCACCCAGCTCAGCTTCGACCACACCCTCGGCAGTGATGCCAACGGGATGTATATGTATGTGGAGGAGCAGGCGGTCGATATGGACGGTGTGACCTTTGTTCCTGACGTCGGTAGCTGGGGTCGGGTGTTCAAAGTGTACGCAAACTCTCCGGACACTGGCGGGAAATTCTACCTCCGTAATTTGGACTACGTTTTCGACGTGGAGAGCTTTCCAACGATCTTCACGGCGCACAATCTGGCAGAGGCGGCCTTCACCGACTCCACGATGAACCTGAAGGGGATGGACGCGGATGGCTCCCTCGTGGAGATCAGCGGTTCGTCAGCCTCGTTGGAGCGCCTCACCGTCTGTGATACTGTGGCCGGACAGTACCAATATCCGCTGATTGCATCCTTCTCGTCCAACGTGATGCTCTCGCGCTCGGTATTCCAAAAGCTGGCCCTGCCGACCAGCCTGATGATGGACTACGACGGCAACAGCTTTTTTTATGTAAACAACAATACCTTCTACCGCGTGTCAGCTCCGGCTGGGATCGTCGGCATCGACAGCCCCACCTCGAGTCTGTACTTCTTCAACAACTCCGTGGTGAATAACTCTATTGGCTTGCTTCTTCCAAGCTATCTTGCGGGTGGAGGCATCACCCACAACCACTGGGACGGCAACGGAACCGACGTTTTAGGTGCCACCGAGCAGTGGGAGAGCACCTACGATCAGTTCGGGGAGCCGCTCTTTTCCAGCTACGATCCGACGATCTGCGGGAGTAAGCCCATTCCCTACTTCGGTTCGCCGCTGATCAATCGGGGTCTGCGCGACGATGCGGATGGCGATCCCGACGGCCTGACGGACATTGGCCGCTGGTTCAACCAGGGAGAGGGGATGCCGGAGGACAGCGGCGGAGATTCGGGGGACAGCGACCCCGGCGGGGACTCGGGCGGCGACTCCGCGATTGATGAGGATGGCGACGGAATCTTTGCAAGTGACGATTGCAACGATCAGGATCCGAAGCTCGGAGGTCCAGAGATTTTCAACGACGGCCAGGATCAGGATTGTGACGGTCTGGATACCACATCCAGCCTTGTGGGTGCGGTGTGTGGCTGCAGTGGAGCGGCGGCCGCACCGACGGGGGCGCTATGGCTGCTGGGCCTGGCGATGCTGAGGCGGAGGAAGGGTTGATCAGTCTCTGTTCTTTGGCCTTTGCGCTCGATCTTCATGGCCCCCCGGTGGTGCCCCCCGCTGGAGACCAGCCCGCAGAGCCGCTGACCGTCTGGACCCCCGACACGCTCTCCACCGTCACGGCGGGCATGGCGATGGAGTGGGGGGATGGCATGGTCGTCCGCCGGCTACAGATCGGGGAAAATACCCAAGATATTCCCATTTTGGATGATGTGGTGGGCCTTTCCGTGGTGGGGAAGGTGCCCTTCGGCCGCTATGTCGGCGTGGCCTTCGACATGCCATTGTTTCTGACCAGCAACAATCAGGACGGCCGCGACGGCCCGGCTGCGGGGGACTTACGCCTCGCCGTGCCGGTGGCTTTTGTTCCAGATGGACCTGGTGGATTCGGTGTGGGGCTGGTCCCGGAGCTGGTGCTGCCCTCGGGCGCACAGGACCGCTACCTGGGCGCGCAGGGGGTCGCCGGCGGCGCATTGTTGTGGGTGGGAATGGCCCGGGGGCCGGTTCAGTGGGCCTTGAACCTGGGGGTGCAGGCGGCACGGGACCCGGAGCTGAGCTCGGAGATTGATGTGGACTTCGATCGCACCGCCTCCTACCGCCTGGGCGCTTCGGTGGGCTGGGTGCCCACGCCCTGGCTGGGGATCGGGGTGGAGGCCAACAGCAGTCCTTCCACACGCTACCCTAGCGATGCGCCTACCGAAGTCCTGCTTCGTGCTGGTCTTTCTCTGCCCAGAGGCTTCTCCTTGAGCCTTGCCGGAGGCCGCGGGGTGATCGCCGCCCCGGGAGCGGCCTCCAGCCGCGCCTACCTTCGCCTGGGCTGGGCGGCCGCCAAGAAGGCCGCGCCGGCCCCACCGCCCGATCCCCTGCCTTTGCCCGAGCTCCCCCGCCAGAACCCCTACGAGCTGCGCATCCACGTCCGCGATGAACAGGGCGTGCCGCTGGATGCCACCGTTACTGTTACCGGACAAGATAGTCCTTTGAGTACCGGGGCGGACGGAGAGCTGAGCCTGGAGCTGGCCCCCGGTCTCTTCCAGGTGGACCTCGCCGCGCCGGGCCGCGAGAGCCAGCGTCGCACCGTCTCGCTGGCGGTGGACCGCTATCGCCCGGCCGACCTGGACGCCGTACTGCCGCCTGCCGAGGGCGGCGCCACCGACTTGCACTTGGAGCTGCTGGATATCCACGGTGTTCCTGTGGAAGGAGCCAGCGTGCGTATCGATGGTGCGAGCCGGGGTGCGACCAGCACCGGCGGCACCCTGGACCTTTTGGATCTTCAAGGTGGTTCGCGAACAATAACGGTTGAAGCTGATAATTTTGAGACACTTGTGCCGGCCACCCTGTCGCTGCAGGGGGAGCTGGTCAACCAGCGGCTCTACCTCTCCCGGGCACCGGGCACGGTGACCCTGGTCGCCCGCACGGAGGCCGCGCCGGTGCCCGATGCCGTGGTCCGCTTCTTTGGGCCGGAGGAAAAACCACCCTTAGAGCTTGGGAAAGAGGGGGAACAAAGCCTGGTGTTGGGGCCGGGCACCTGGACCGTGGGAATCTCGGCACCCAGCTACGGTACCCAAGAGCGCGAGCTGCTGATCGAGCCCGACAGCCCTCATCAGACGCTGGAATTCCTGCTCCAAGCCGAGGAAAGTGGGGTGGCCGAGCTGCTGGTTCGCGTGGTGGACCCCGACGGTCTGCCGGTGGAGGGAGCACAGGTGGAGATGGACGGTCAAACGCTGGGCCGTACCAGCTCCGGTGGTAGTCTGCGGGTGGGTGGTCTTCAGCTTGGAAAGCGGAAAATCCTGGTTTCCGGCGATCGGATGCGTCCCTCCGAGCCACGCGAGGTGGAGCTGGTGGCGGGCCTTCGCGAGGTGCAGGTGGGGATGGCCTGGAAGCCGGGCTCGGTGGAGCTGCATGCGCGTGGTCCCGAAGGGGCGCCGGTGGATGCGGCGGTCCGTTGGCTGGGCGATACCGGTCGGCAGGACTCCACACTTGGCCCGGACGGCGAGGCATTTTATGCCTTGGAGCCTGGAAACTGGACCCTTGTGCTCTCCTCGCCTTCGCTGGGGCTGCAAGAGCGGCAAGTGGTGGTGCAACCGGACGATGTGCAGCGGGTGGAGATCGTCGCGGAGCTGTTGCGGGATGAGGGAGAGTCCCGCTTGGAGCTTGTTTTTGTGGACCCTGATGGCAACCCTGCGGAGGGGGTGGAGGTGCGCCTCAACGGTCGTCCGATCGGTCGGACCAGCAGCGGCGGGACGCTGAGTCTGGAGGGTCTCCCCGCAGAATCCTGTATTGTGGACTACTCCAGCGAGCGCTTTGCCGCTGGAAAGAAGAACCTGAAGCTGCGCAGTGGCGAAAATCGTCTGGAGCTGCGCACGGAGTGGGGGGCGGCGCGGGTGCGTGTCGCCACAGTCTCCGCCGACGGGCCGGTACGGGATGCCCTGGTGCGCATGGTGGGGGCGGTGGTGCTGCCGCCGCTTCCGGTGGGGAACGACGGGACGCGCCTGTATTCGGTGGACCCCGGCCGGTGGACAGTAGTGGCTTCCTCCGAGCGCTATGGTGTGGGCGAGGAGGACGTGGAGGTGCGCGCCGCAGCAGGAGAGCAGCCAGTCGCAGTGCGTCTGGCGTCGCCGCCGCCGAGCAAGGCGGCCTTGGTGGTGGAGGTGCTGGGGCCCACCGGAAAGCCGGTGGAAGGTCTGGTTTTGAAGGTGGGGGGGCAGGAGTTGCCGGGGTTGGGCGGCCGGGTTCTGTTGCCAGAGCTGCCGTTGGAGCCGCTGCGCGTCTCGGCCACCGCACCAGGCTATGCGCCCTTGGAAGAGCAGGAAGTGCCATTGGTGGAGGGGACCCAACAGCGGCGCTTTACGATGCGCTGGCTGCCCCGGGTGGTGCGGGTGCGGGCAGCCGATGCCGCGGGGACGCCATTGGACGCACGCCTGTCCTTCTCCCAGGGCAAAAGTCGGAAGGAGCTGAACCTTGGGGCGGATGGGGTGGAGGATGTGGCGCTGATGCCGGGTACCTGGGGCATGCTGGCCTCCGCAGGGGACGGCCTGGAGGCTCTGCAGCGACCGGTCGAGGTGCTGCCCGGGGGTGAGCCCTTGGACCTGCCGCTGAGCTTGGGGCGGACGCGGGTTTTGTTGACCGAGGCCCAAGTGGAGATCCGGGAGCAGGTCTATTTTTCCTTCGATGGCGCCGCCTTGGACGAGCGTTCCTACCCGGTGCTTTCTGAAGTGGCGGCCACCCTGAAGCTACAGCCCGGCCTGCGGGTACGGATCGAGGGCCACACCGACGACGTCGGTAACGAGGCATACAATCTGGACCTCTCTCAGCGACGGGCCGCGGCCGTACGGGACTGGCTGATTGCGGCCGGGGTGGATCCGGCGCGGCTGGAGACCGAGGGCTTCGGCAACAGCCGCCCTCTGAGTCCGGGATCTTCTGAGCGGGCACGCCAGAAAAACCGGCGGGTAGCCTTCCAGATTCTTGCTACCCCTCCTGCCGCGCCCACCCAAAACCCTTGACAGGTCAATAGATCCGGGCTTCGCGGGAATACATCGCATCGGGGTGCGTGCGGGGGCCCCGACATGCTACGATCCTCAGGGGAGGAACATGCCGATGACCGGACAAAGCTGGAGACCTGCGGGGTTGCTGCTCCTGGTTCTGGTCGGCTGTCCCAAGCCTGAGGACAGCGGGGTCAAGGAGAGCGATTGCCCGGGTGGCACCGCCCTTTGGTATACGGACGACGACGGCGACGGCTACGGTGGCCAGATCGGAACGATCCACTGCACGGCGCCCGAAGGCTACGTGGACAACCGCGACGACTGCGACGACACCGATGCCCGTCGCAACCCGGCCATCAACTGGTACCAGGACTTGGACGGGGACGGGGCGGGGAATCCCGAGGTTTTGGTGCCCTCCTGTGACCAGGCAGCCTCCACGCCCGATGCGGGGGACTGTAACGACGGGGATGCCGCCATCCAGCCGGAAGCAGCGGAGCTTTGCGACGGAGTGGACAACAACTGCGACGGCAGCCTGGACGACGCCGATCCCGACGTCGCCGATGCCGGTCTTTGGTATCACGATGCCGATGGCGACGGTTTCGGCCAGACCAACGACGTCTTGCAGCGATGTACGGCGCCCAGCAACTATGTGGCCTGGGGCGGCGACTGCAACGATCAAGATGCGGCCTTCCACCCCAGCGCGCCCGAGCCCACCTGCGCCGATACCGAGCTGGACTACAATTGCGACGGCTTTGTGGGCAGTGGTGACCAGGATGGGGATGGCTATCGCGCCTGTGAAGACTGTGATGATGGCGATGCAAGCCGAAATGCCGGGGCATCCGAAGTGTGTAACGGTGCCGACGATGACTGCGACGGCACGGTGGACGAGGCCGGTGGTTCCCCCGCCTACCCCGACGCCGATGGGGATGGGGCGGGCAGCAGCGCTCAGGTCGACTTCCCCTGCATCCGCCCCTCCGGTTGGCTGAGCAGTGGGGATGACTGCGATGACACCGATGGTGCGGTGTTTCCCGCTGCTACCGAAACCTGTGACGGTCGCGACGAGGACTGCGACGGAACCGTCGACAACAATGCGGTCGACCCGACCACGTGGTGGCGGGATGCCGACGGCGATGGCTACGGCGACGGGAACTCCAGCACCACTGCCTGCAGTCAGCCCCCCGGCTACGCCGATGTGGACTCCGACTGTAGCGACAGCAATGCCCGGGCCTACCCTGGTGCGCCAGAGAGCTGTTCCGACGCGGTGGATCTCAACTGCGACGGCTCCACCGGCTATACCGACGCCGATGGCGATGGGGTGGCCGCCTGCGAGGACTGCGACGACAACGATCCGGCCTTGAACAACGGTAGTATCGAAGTTTGCGACGGCATCGACAACGACTGCGACGGCCTGGTGGATGGGGTGCGGGCGGCGGACGCCCTCACCTGGTACCTGGATGTGGATCAGGACGGCTATGGGGACGGCGGCCAGACCGTGCGAAGCTGCGAGCAGCCCACGGGCTATGTGGCCGTGGAGGGTGACTGTAACGACGGCGATGCGGCGATTTCACCCTCTGCAACTGAGATCTGTGATGCCAACCTTGCCGCCGATGAGGACTGCGACGGTCTGGTGGATGGCGACGATCCCGATGCGGTAGGCCGGGTTGTGGCCTATCCGGACAGCGACGGGGACGGCTGGGGAGGAGGAAGCGGTCTGGTGTCCTGTGTGCTCCCGGCGGGCTATACCGCCCTGGGGGGAGACTGCGAGGATACTGATGCAGCCGTCTCTCCCGACGCCACCGAGCTGTGCAACGGTTACGATGATAATTGTGATGGGGCGGCCGACGAAGGGACTGCGGCCGATGCACCCACCTGGTACCTGGACGCGGACGGCGATGGCTACGGCGACCCTGCGGCCGCCGAGCCCGCATGCAGTGCACCCATGGGCACAGTCGTCGATGGGTCGGACTGCGACGACACGGACGGGGGGATTTTCCCGGCGGCGCCGGAGCGCTGCGATGGCCTGGACAATAACTGCGATGGAAGCACCGATCCCGCCAGCGCGGTTGATGCCGCCCTTTGGTATGCAGACGACGACGGGGACGGTTTTGGCGACTTTTCGCGGAGTACGGCGGCCTGCGTCGCCCCGGCCGGCACCGTGGCCGATGCCTCGGACTGCAACGACCAGACCACCGCCATCTCTCCTGCGGCCACCGAAGTCTGCGATGCCGCCGATGTGGACGAGGACTGCAACGGTCTGGCCGACGATGCCGATGCCGGTGCGAGTGGCCAGCAGTCCTGGTATGAAGATTTGGATGGAGATAGCTGGGGAAATGCATCGGTGGCCACCTCTGCCTGTGATGCCCCCTCCGCGGCGTTGACCCCGGGCGACTGTGACGACGCGGCGGCCTCGGTGAATCCGGGTGCAGCCGAGATCTGCGATGCTGCCGATACCGATGAAGACTGCGATGGCCTCGCAGACGACGCCGATGCGAACATTTCCAGCCGCCCCGGCTGGTATCGGGACGCCGATGGCGATGGCTATGGAGCAGGCCTCGCGGCGGACTGGTGCGATCCGCCGGCGGGCTACAGCAGCAGCTCAGGCGACTGCAACGATGCACAAGCTGCCATTTCCCCAGCCGCCACCGAGCTCTGTGACGCGGCCAACACGGACGAAGATTGCGACGGTGTGGCCGAGGACAACGATCCCAGCGCCACCGGGCAGAGTAGCTGGTACAGCGACCGCGACGCCGACAGCTATGGCAGCGACAGCAGCCTCCGCACCGCCTGCGACGCGGGGGCCTCGGAAGTGGCACGGGGAGGGGACTGCAACGACGGCGACTCCGGGATCTCTCCCGCTGCAATCGAGCGTTGTGATGGCAGCAGTACAGACGAGGATTGCGACGGTCTGACGGAGGACGCCGACCCCTCCGTGACCAACACCAGCACCTGGTATCGCGACGGCGACAGCGATGGCTACGGGCTCTCCTCCTCCACCCTGGCCCGCTGTTCCCGCCCTGCTGGTTATGTAAACAACAGTTCTGACTGCAACGATAGTAACGCCAACATCTCTCCGGCCGCCGTGGAAATCTGCGACGCGACGAACACCGACGAGGACTGTGACAGCCTCGCCGACGACGCCGATACCAGCGCCACCGGAAAAAGTGCCTGGTATCGGGATAGTGACAGCGACGGCTACGGTCTGTCCACCAGCAGCCTCTCCCGCTGCGACCAGCCCTCCGGCTATGTGGCAAACAGCACCGACTGTAACGATGCAGCCGTGGGCACCAACCCAGGAGCAACCGAGATCTGTGATGCAGCAGATGCGGACGAGGACTGCGACGGCCTGGCGGACGACAACGATGCCGGCGCGACCGGACAAACATCCTGGTATGCGGACGCCGATGGGGACGGCTATGGCAATGGCGCGGCGGTCCTTCGTTGCAACGGCCCCGCCGGCTACGGTGCGGCCTCCAACGACTGCGACGATGCCAATTCGGCCATCTCGCCCGGGGCCACCGATATCTGCCAGGACAACATTGACAATGACTGCGATGGCGGCCCGGATCCAGTCTGTGCGCTCTCGGGCTCCTGGGATGCGGGCGAGGGCATGGCGCTGTATACCGGCGTGAACAACAATGCGGCTGCGGGCTCCTCTCTTTGGACGGGCGAGCTGGACATCAATGGCGACGGCTACAACGATCTTCTGTTGGGCGCCGCCGACGACAGCTCCAGCTTTGCCACGGCGGGAGCCGCCTACCTGCTCTACGGCCCCCTGGGCACGGGCGGCGGCGCGCTGTCCGCCGCCGACGTGGTGTTGAGGGGCGAGAGCTCCGCCGACGATTTCGGAAGGTACTTCGCGGTACTTGGCGATGTGGATGCGGATGGCAACGAGGAGCTGGCCATTGGTGCACCGGTGGCGGATGGGGTGGCGCTACAGGCAGGGGTGGTCTACCTGTTGGAAGATCCTGCGCCCGGCACGCCAACCCTATCCAGCATTGCGGTACGTTTGAAGGGAGAAAGTAGCGGGGATGCCCTGGGGCCGGTGGCGATGCTGGGCGACAGCAACGGCGACGGGATCTCGGAGCTGGCCGTGGCCGCCCCCACCTACAGCACCGTGGACGCCGGACGGGTTTTTGTCATGAACCTGCCGATTACTGCGGATAAGAACGTCAGTGCAGCCACGGCGTACGCGTACTTTACACACTCGGTCTCTACCGACCAGATCGGGACCACCCTCGCTGCGGGCGATGTCAACGGCGATGGTGTTCCCGACCTGATCATCGGTGCGCCTCTTTTCAACGGAACCGTAAGCGATGTTGGTGCCGTATTTGTGTGTGAGGGCGGATATTCTTCGGGCAGCCACAGTGTCAACAGCGGCTCCACCTGCACCCGCCTGCTGGGCACCACCGCCGAGCTGGCCGGCGCGGCGCTGGCCGTCGCGGACACCGACGACGATGGTACCGACGACCTGATCATCGGCGCCTACCGCAACGCCAGCGGGGTGGGGGCCGTGTACTTTGTCGACGGCCCCACCTCCAACGCCAACCTGGGCACAGCGGCCCCGGTCCAGGTGAAATTCACGGGGGAGACCCTGGGTGACTACTTCGGCTGGTCCGTCGCGAGCGCCGGCGACGTGGACCAGGATGGCCGGGTGGACGTGCTGGTGGGCGCTCGCACCTACAACAGCAGCAGCGCCATCGCCGACAACGGGGCGGTCTACCTGATTGATGGCGCGACGCGCTCTGGCACCGTGGCCGTCTCCACCCTGATCGGCAGCAGCGGTGCCCGCTTCGTGGGCGACAGCGCGTTGGACTACCTGGGCTGGGCCGTGGGCGGGCCCGGCGACGTCACCGACGACGGGGTTCCGGACCTCCTCCTGGGGGCCGCCGGCTATGATGCCTCCACCCTTGGCGCGGGGGCCGTCCACCTCTATTCGGGCAGTGGCCTCTGAGCGGTCCGGGCTCTCTGAGCGATATATATCTTTCCGATAGATGATGTAGCAGAATATTCTGTACCGTGCTATTCTTGATCTGAATATATCGGTACGGAGGTTGTATGTCTGCTTCGGGAAAGACGCGCTACGCGGTGTTGGGGATGATTGGCCTGGGCCTGCGCACCGGCTATGACATCAAGAAGTACACCGAAGAGGTGATGAGTCACTTCTGGCGGGAAAGCTACGGAAACCTCTACCCGGTGCTGAAGCGCCTGGAGTCGGAAGGCCGGGTGACCCACCACACCGAGCAGCGCGAGGGCCGGCCCCCGCGGCAGGTGTACCAGCTCACCGAAGAGGGCCAACGGGAGCTGGAGGCCTGGCTGCAAGAGGTGGCCCAGTGGGAGGCTCCTCGCCAGGAAGTGCTCTTGAAGTTGCTCTTTTCAGGTGCTTCGGGTCCGGGACTGGGGCTGCGCCATGTGCTCACCTTGCGGTCTTCCCTGGTGGAGAGCCGCCGCCAGCGCCAAGGTGTGCAACACCGCAGCCCCGAAGATCCCGAGGGAGCACGCCGCTTCCGGCTGACCCTGCGCTTCGCCGAGCTGGTGGAAGAGGCGATGCTGACCTGGTGCGACGAGGCCATGGCTACGCTGCGCGAGCCGCTGGACGACAGCACCGCGGCAGGCTGAGGGGATCACCCCTTCGGAAAGCGGAGGGTGAAGGCGGCTCCTTTGCCGACCACACTCTCCACGGTCACCCGCCCCCGGTGCGCCTCAATCACCGAGCGCACGATGGCCAGACCCAGCCCCGAACCTTGGGTATTCTGCGACAGCAGGATCTTCGGCCGGTAGAATTTTTCGAAGATCCGCTTCAGCTCAGACTCGGGAATACCCGGGCCATCGTCGGCCACACGGATGGCAACAAAGCGGCTTTCCACCCAGGCATCCAGGCGAATGCGCACATCCTGGCCACCGTACTTCCGGGCGTTGGAGAGCAGGTTCAACAGCGCCTCCCCGAAGGCCTCCCGGTCGATGCGGATGGGTGGCAGGGCTTTGGGAATCTCCACATGGACCGGATGGCCGCCATCCAATTGCTGCGTGCGAAAGGCGGCCAGCGTCTCCTGGATGGCCTCGGCTGGAGGCACCACCTCAAAATCATAGTTCCTACGCCCCGCTTCCATGCGCGCCCAGGACAGCACCCGCTCGATTTTCCGCGACAGCCGCTCGCTCTCCGCCGCAATAATATCAAGGCATTCCTGCACTTTTTTGGGATCCCGCACCCGCCCACTTTGCAGGGTCTCAATGAACATGCGGATCGACGTGAGCGGCGTCTTCAGCTCATGCGACACCGACGAGATAAAATCGGTCTGCAAGCGGGACATATTGGCTTGCTGGGCGATGGCCCGGCCCATGGTCCACACCCCTGCCACCACCATGCCCGCCATCAGTACCACCGCGATGGTGCGCCAGCGGGCGCCCGGCGGGTCGGCCGTGGGCGAGATCGTGATGCGCCACGCACCGAAGGGAGGGTTCAAGGCCCGATCCACCAGGCCCTCCTCCTCGGCCAACCGCAGACCCAGATCCTGCCGCAGGCGCGTGAAGGACACTGCGCTGGAGATCTCCACAAGGCGGGTGCGGAGGTGGTATTCCGCTGCTTCATTGGGAAACAACTTGCCCACCAGCTCCGGGACCACCAGGGCGTCAATCGCGCGCACATCCAGCTCATAGGCCACGACCAGGTCGTCGCGGACGCGCGAAACGGCGACCGTCATCGGGACTTCTCCCTCTTCCAAGGTCAGGAAGGTCACCGGGGTCTTGGAGCTTAAGTCACCCACCCGTGCCGTCACTGCGGCCGCAAGGTTCTCGGGCATCGCGTCGTCGCCCACCCGCCAGATCTGGCCCAGCACCGGGTCCTGTGCGTTGAGGCGGTCCAAGGTCTGGTCCAGCTCGGTATCGCGAAGCGGGAGCAGGCTGTTTCTCAGGCTTCCATCCTCCTCTTCCAGCCGAGACACGATCCCCAATTGAATCGCCCCCGCCTGCAAGAGGTAGCGCTCGCGCAGGCGCTGCTCGGTGGCGGCCCGCTGGTCCACCACCCCGGTGATCCCGAAAAAAGCCAGCACCAGGGTGGGCACCACGACCAGTGCGACCAGAAACCAGAACACACGACGGTGGATGACCGTCTCTGCAAGCGGGGCCATGACCGCAAACTATCCTGTCAGCGCCCGACGCTACAGAGCCGACGGCGCCGCGAGCGGCTTTTCAGGTTATCCGCCGCTCTCGTGCGAGGACCGATGTCTGCTGTCTACCCTGCTCCGCGGGCCCTGAACATGGGGCGCATCCTGTCGGAAGAGCTGCTGCCCATTGTGGAAAAGCCCAGCCGCTACCTGGGGACCGAGGTGAATGCCATCCACAAGCCCGGGGCGGAGCTGCGCCTGGTTCTCTGCTTTCCCGACCTCTACGATATCGGGCTTGGAAACCTGGGTCTCCACATTCTCTATGCCATCCTCAACGGCATTGACGGGGTCTGGGCCGAGCGCGCCTATGCGCCTGCCAAGGACATGGAGGCCGCCCTACGGCAACGCAAGCTACCGCTGTTTGCTTTGGAGTCCAAAGACAGCCTGGGGTCTTTTGACGGCATCGGCTTTACGCTCCAGAGTGAGCTTTGTTTCACGAACATCCTGAACGTGATCGATCTCGCGGGTATCCCCCTGCGCACCGAGCACCGTCGTGAGGACGACCCGCTCACCTTCGCAGGTGGCCCGGCCGTGTTCAACCCGGAGCCGCTGGCTCCCTTCATGGATTTTTTTGTCATCGGGGACGGCGAGGATGTAGTGGTGGAGATCGCCGCCGTGATGCGGCAGCACCACGATCGCCGCAGCCGCCTGCGCGCGTTGGCCGAAGTACCGGGGATCTACGTTCCTGCTCTGACTCCGGTGGAGGAGGTGGACGGCGTGTTGATCCCCCGTGGCGACATGATTGTAAAGCGGACTACAAAAAGTCTGAATGGCGCCACCTTCCCTGTGAACTACGTGGTGCCCTTCACCGAGCAGGTGCACGACCGCATTTCGTTGGAGGTGCTGCGTGGCTGCACGCAGGGATGCCGTTTTCGTCAGGCGGGCATGACCACCCGGCCGGTGCGGGAGCGCAGCCTGGAGAACCTGGACAGCCTGATGCAGCGCA
>JBEIQS010000253.1:0-7594 GCA_040376425.1 Alphaproteobacteria bacterium
CTCCTGTTGTTGCCCATTATACAAATGTTCAGTATGGAGCGCGCCACCATCCGCTACAAGGAGCACTTTGGATTGGTGCACGGCTTGGTGAACGATTTCTACTCTACACTTGCCTTTTTAGTATTTGTCTTTGGTTGTACGGCGCTCAACGTCTTCCTTCCAGGACTGTCCGGCCCGCTCTCGGCACTCCTTTTTGGGCTGTACTGGTTTTTTAATGATGCCTACTGCCGGCGCCACTTCCGGCAGACTGCCGAGCATCGGCTGCCGAGTATGATCGAGCTGGCCGGCGTCATCGGCACTCTTTCGGTGGTCCTTCTGCCGCCTTTCGCGCTTCTGGCGGCTGTTCTTTGGTCCTTTTATGGAGCGCCGCTGGAGGTGTCGGGTGGATGAGCTTGTGCCGATTGTGGTGCTCTGTGGGGTAGGCGCCGACCTGTTCTCGCTCCCCCTGCTGATGTGCACCGCCCTCGCGGTGCTGCAGTGGGTCCCGGTGGATGGTCGGCTGCAGTGGATGGGCGCGTGGTGGATGCTGGCCATCGCCATCGCCATCACCGCGGCCGAGATCACCATCGACACCGTTGCAGACCGACGACGGCGCTTCTTTCGGCGCGCATGGCCGGTCCTGCAGCATGTGCTCTCGGCGGTGGTTTCAGTGGTGGTGGTCCACACCCTGGCAGTGGAGCTGAATCCGCCGGAGCGGGTCGCCACATTAGCTGCCGCATGGATCACGACCGGCGTGATCAAGGCCGGAGCCGTGGAAAAGTTCAAGAATATTGTCGAGTGGATCCTGCCCGGATAGGTGTAATTTGGCGACTCGACAGACCATCAAGCTCGCAAGCCTCCCCGTCCGCCTCGGCGCTGCCGTCGGAATGGTCGCGCTCGCCTACTATGCCCCATGGATCGCCGCGACTGTGCTGGCACTCTTCTGGCTGGGCGCGGTCACGGCCCTGATCGTGGTGTACGGCATGCGCCGGGCTTTTCGATGGCGTGCCCGCGTGAGTTGTAGCACCTGCACCTACCGGCCGCTGCGAATTGCCCGCATCTGTCCCGAGTGCCACACCCCTGTACTGCTGGCCGACATCCGAAAAGCGCCGGAGCACCTTCGTCCCGTCCTTCACCAGACCGCGACCTGCATGGCGCAGGCCGCCGGCCCCCCCTCCGAGAACACCCGCAGCTTTCTGAAGGCCCTGACTGGCGTCTCTGAGCTGGACCCGGGGGCCACCGACAAGGCCGAACAAATTCTCCTTCCCGGGGCGCTGAGCGATGGAGAGAGTGAGCTCATCCTGCGGGTGGCGGCCAGCCTTGCCGTGGCTGACCGTCGCATGGAAGATGCGGAACGAAGCACCTACTTTGCGATCGCCCAACGACTCCCCGTGCCCAAACGTCGGGCACGAGCGCTCTTGCGCGAGTACGAGCGACAAATCCACGGCTGAGGGACAAAATCCCGCTCGGGGACTGCCACGCCTGCCCCCCCCTGGACAAAAGCCCCCCTCTCCCCTACAATGTCGTCCCCAAGAACAGGACGGGCCTTCTATGCACAGTACCAAACAACCTGATCCTCCCATGACCGGCCCCGAGATGGTGCAGCTCTGCTTGGACCACACGCTCTATTCCTGGTCTAAAGCCGATGGTCTGGCCCCTACGCCAGTGTCCCGCGCCGAGGGGATCTACTTTTGGACCCCCGAGGGCAAGCGCTATGTGGACTGGAACTCCCAGCTCATGAGCGTCAACATCGGCCATGCGCACCCGAAAGTGATCGCGGCGATGAAAGATCAGCTTGACGAGCTGATTTTTGTGCACCCCGGTACGGCAACCGCCCCCCGCGCGCGCCTGGGCAAGCTGATGGCCGAGCTGAGTCCCGGCGACATCGACTGCTTTTTCTACACCCTGGGCGGAGCCGAGGCCAACGAAAACGCGATCCGGGCCGCCCGCCTCTACACCAAACGCCACAAAGTGATGAGCTTCTACCGAAGCTACCACGGAGGCACCAACCTGACGGTGGCGCTGACGGGCGACCCGCGCCGCTGGGCCAACGAGCCCGCCCCTCCGGGGGTGGTCCATGCGCACGGCCCCTTTCCCTGGGCTTTTGACTTCGGCAAGACCGACGCGGAAATCTGCGCCAACCACCTCCGCTATCTGGAAGACACCATCGCTATGGAGGGGCCGGAGACGCTGGCCGCCATCCTGATCGAGTCGGTGACCGGCACCAACGGCATCCTGATTCCGCCCCCCGGGTGGCTGCAGGGTCTGCGGGCCCTCTGCGACCGGCACGGGATCCTGCTGATCTGCGACGAAGTGATGGCGGGCTACGGGCGCACGGGGCGTTGGTATGCCTTTGAGCATGGGAATATCGTTCCCGATATTGTCACCATGGCCAAGGGCCTGACCTCGTCGTACTTCCCGGTCGGCGCGGTGGGCTTCCGGAGGAAGATCGCCGATCATTTCCGCAACAACGTCTTCTGGGGCGGACTCACCTACAATGCGCACCCCGTGGGTCTGGCCACGGCCGAGGCGGTACTTCGGGTGATGATCGAAGAGAAAATCGTCGAAAATGCAGCAGCGATGGAGCTGGTCATGCGCGAGGAGCTGGCGAAGCTGGCGGCGCGCCACCCCACCGTCAAGACCTCGCGTGTGATCGGCCTCTTCGGAATTGTCGAGCTGCAACGCGACAGCAAGGGCACCCCGATGGCGGGCTACAACGCGGGCGCCCCCGCGATGACCGCGCTGGCCAAAGCCTTCGACGCAGCCGGCATCTACACGGTGGTGCGCTGGAACGGCTTTATGTGCAACCCGCCGCTGAACATCACCGAAGCCCAAATCCGGGAGACCTTCGCGGTCATCGATCGTTGCCTGGAAGTGACCCACGCTGCCTTCGAGGGCTGAAGCTGCCGGGATGTATCAGCAACCGATGTATCAAGCCCACTATGGGTTGGGATCCGAGGGCTCGTCGTCGCTCACCTCGGGCAGCTCCTCATCGGCGAAGGACAGCGGCATGTTGGGATCCGGGCGATAGAACTCCGCGATCCACAACATCTGGTGCTTCGCGACATCGGCCCAGGGGTAGACCAGGTCCTTCCCGCTCATGACCCCAGAGGCGCCACGATCGGGATTGCGACTCTTGAAGCTGCGTGCCGTCCCCGCGCCCAACAGGCTGTACCCAAAGGGATCATCCACCACCAGCCCTTGTGCGGTCACCGCCTGCACCCGCACAATGTGCCCGGTGATGCTCATCATCACGCCGTTGCCCTGCCGCAGCGACGGCCGGACTTTCTCCTCCCACCAGCTCTGCCCCTGGGTGACCGGGTTGGAGCTGATAAAGTTCCAGCTCACGCCCATCGCCTTGGCAACCCCACCCCAGCCGCTGGAGGTGGTGCGCGCGGCTAGCTGCTTGGCCTGCCGCAGCGCCTCCAGGCTGTCCTCAAACTGGGCAGCCGGACCAGGGTTCTCCACCCCCAAAAAGCTCAACAACATCGCCAGCGAAGTCAGATTGCACATGTTTCCGGTGGAGGTTTCAATCAGCTTTCCGCCCTCCGTCGCCATGTTGTCCCGCTGGCTGTAGTACGGTGCCATGGCCTGCAGCGCCTCGAAGGAAAGCCCCCGAAGGTTAAGGTCCGACATCTGCTGAATCTCGGCGGCTTTTTGCTTGAGCTGGGCAGCGCTGAGCTTCGGCTGGACGGAGGGCGCTACGGTCTTTGGCGCCTGGGTCACCGACCGCACGGCTTCCACATAGGCACTGCTGACAAAGCCGGCGCTGTCTCCCACACGCACCGCCAACCAACCCTCGCTCCACCCCTCCACGCTGAGAAGGGTGCCGTTTTTCAGCCCGGCCACCACCGCGGCATTCGATTCAGGTGCCTTCCGCAGGTTCAAACTGCTGGCAATCACCTTCCCGGACCAGCTTCCGGTCCCCGTCGCCTTCACATACTTACAGTGTAAGTAGCCCACCTTTCCGTTTGCTGTTCCCTGCAGCCAATCCCCAGAATGCCCGCTGATCTCTACAGCAGCATCTTTGGCGAGCGAAAACAGAATCGTGCCATTCGGGCTCTGCCGGAAGTTGACCCCGGCAGTTGTCAATGCGCTGATGCTGCCGTTCGCCATATCGTCCTCATTGTAGGTGGGCCGCATTTATCATCGGCCGGGGATTTCTACCATGTTTGCGCGGTTTTCGCCAAAGGGCCGCCACCACGGCGCGGGGCCGCCCCCGACGATCTTCACCGGACGACGCGGGCGGGCATGCGTCCGTCGGGATAGGGACATCGGGATGCTGCTGCTCCTTCTCGCTCTTGCCCCCCTTCAAGCTGCACCCGAGACGGATGTCCCCTATTCGGGCAGCGGCACGTTGACGTTGGGCACCCAGATTCTGCGGGTGGAGCAGCAGAGCATCCGCCTCGCCAACGGCGAGCTGTTGGTGGATGGCCTCTATGGCCCCCCCGTCAGCAACGGCCAGAGCCTCTGCGCAGCCGATGAAACGGCCACCGCACTTGGCCGCCTGCGCTGCTGGGATCCCAGCCTTCGCTCAACCACCCTGGCCACCGGCGGACGGCCCGGTCGTCTGGCCCTGGAGGGGGCATGGTTGGCCTGGGTGGCCTCTCCACAGGGACTGCCGCAGATTTTTGTTGCGCCGGTCAACGGCACACAAGCCGCACGGGCACTGACCAATGTGGGCCTGGACTACCGTCCCGGCCAGGCGCCGGTGGGCTTCGTGGCCCCGCCGATGCGGCAGAGCCTACGCTTCGATGGAGACTTTCTGCGCTGGGACAGTGCCGAGGGCCCCAAGTCGGTGCGCTGGCGATGAGCACCTTCCTCCTCCTACTCCCCGCGATGGCCACCGCTCAGGACTACCGTTTTCCGGCGGGGGACGAGCACTATGGCTATTTCTACCCCACCGCCTACAAGGACGAGGGCGGGAGAGACTGGAACTGTGGCAACATCTACTACAGCGGGCATACGGGCAGTGACTTCGGCGTAGGGTCCTGGGCAGGAATGGACGAGGGGCGCCGGGTGGTCGCGGCGGCGGATGGGACCGTGGTCGCGACGAACGACGGGGAGTACGACCGCTGCAGTACCGCCGATTGTGGAGATGCCAACTATGTCATTATCGAACATGCCAACGGGCGCAGCACCTTGTACTGGCACCTGAAGCAGTGGACGGTGGCGGTGAGCCCGGGCCAGGCGGTCACCTGCGGCACCCACCTCGGCTATGTGGGTTCATCCGGAAACAGTACCGGTCCACATCTGCATTTTGGCGTTCGGGAGCCCAGCGGCGCGTCGGGCGACCCCTTTGATGGCCCCTGCAGCGCGCCGCCCAGCTACTGGCTCGACCAGGGGGCCTATGGCGACCTCCCCGGCGCGTCCTGTCCCTACACGGGCCCCTGCTACGCCGTGGCAACCCTGGGCTGCGGCCAGACCATTTCCGCCGCCAACAATGCCGCGGGCGCGACGCAGACACACAGCGTCTACGGTTGTGGTTCCCCCTCTTCTGGACCCGAGATTGCCTATTCCTTCGCGACCAATATCGACGAGCCGGTGACCATCGGCCTCACGGGCTTGGGCGCCGATCTGGACATGTTCTTGTTGAACTCGGCCGCCTGCGATGGCTCAGGGGCGATCGGCTGCTCCACCAATCCCGATGGCAACGACGAGTCGCTCTCCTTTAATGCCACGGCCGGCGTGGTCTACACCATCGTGGTGGATGGCTGGGACGGCGCCACCAGCACCTTCAACCTGAGTGCGCAGTGCACGGGCGGGCCCCCACCCGATACCGATCCACCCCAAGAGTCCGATCCCACGGGGGACTCGGTGGTCTCCCCTACGGACGACACGGCAGCCGGAACCGAGTGGTCGGGTCTACCGGGGGATCGTGTACCACTGGGGGGGCTCGGCTGCGGGAGCCGGGAAGAAGGCAGCGGGGAGACGGCGCCGGGCGATGGTCTGCCGGGCTCCCCCACCCCGCTCTCCGAGCTGGGCTGTCGTGGCGGTGCGGGAGCGGCCCTCGTTTTTGTCCTGGCCTCCGGCCTGCGGCGCCATCGGCGTCCCCGGCGCTGATCGCTCCTCGCTCCCCTCCGGGTCAGCGCCGGCCGCAGCTCAAAAGCGCGGCTGCGCGCTCTGCTCCTCTCCCCCCTCCACCTGCCGGTTCTCCCCCGCCTCCCAGTCCCGATCATCCCGCATCCATTTGTATTCCAGACTACCAAAGATTCCGGGAAAAGCAGCCTCCCACCTCTGCCCCGGGATCTGCACCGCCGGCCAACCCAGCGCCCAATCCAGCGGAGCCTGGCTTCCGCGCAGGCTCAGGTAGTGTCCGGCACCCGGGTCGACCTCGGCGCGCAGGCGCGTCAGCTCGGGTGCTTGCCCTGGCGCCGGGCGAAGGTGGACCACAAGTCCGGGGTGATCGGAAACGGCTGTTTCCGGCGTATCAAAAACCAGCTCTGCGGTGGCTACCACCGGTGCCCCGGCGGGCGCAAGCAGGTGATCGATGCGATCCGGCTCGCCCGGATCTCCAAGCTGAGCAAAGCCCATCGCCGCCAGGTCTAACATGGACTCGCTGCCGACGTTTGCATTCAGATCTCCCGCGATCAACACCCCTCCATCAGGTCGACCCTGATAGGCCCAAACCGCTGTCTGCCGGGCCTGCAAACGCCGTGCGGTGCTGTCGTTGTAGTCCAGGTGGGTGCTGATCAGCCGAAGGCCCCCCTGCTCCGCCGGCAGGTCGGCCGCGATGGCCCGGCGGGTCAGCGCGCCCTGTACCGCGTAGTCCAGGCTTATCGCCTCGAATGGGCTTCCCCGCACCAGGATCCCCACACCTTCCTCCGCCTCGTCCGCGGTGCCTTCCCAGGCGGTGTGCACCACCACCCGGGCGGTCTCCCACCCGTGCCCATCTGCCGCCTCCAACGCCGATGCCAGCCGCGCCATGGCGTCGCCCTCGGTGGCATTGACACAGGCCTCCTGAACCGCCATCACCGCGACCTTTCGCGCAGCCGCTTCGGCGGCGATGGCCGCAAAGCGGGCATCGTTGTCGGCGTAGGGTGTCCCCTCCACCTTGAAGCAGTGCAGGTTCAAGCTCATCAGCCCGTAGCTCTCCCAGGTGGGCAGGCTGCTGTCCGCACGGCTGTGGGCGCTGCTGTCCGCAACGGCACTGTCTTCACCCGGAGTGGGAGAGCTTACACAGGCGAGGAGGAGAAGCATCGGACCCACCTATGCCGCGCCGCTCGGCCTCGCACAGCCTTGACCTGTCAAGAGCGGGGCAAGGGCTACCGATGGGTTCCGGCGCTTCGATACCGGGCCGAAGCCCACTGCAGCAGCGGACTGAGCACCACCGTGGGTGCCAGCCAATAGACCGGCTCCGGCACCTCCGGCAGATAATTCGTTCCGGCTGCCGCTCCGAAGGCCGTGAGCCCCGCGATCAGGCCGCCGCCGATGGAGCCCAGGTGTTCGCCCACCCAGGGCGCGCGTGAGGCCACCGGGGCGCGAAACCAACGCCAATGCTTCCGTCCGAAGGCAGCCGCACCGAGCCCCATGGCCACAGCCACGATGCCCAGTCCCGTGCCGCGCAGCAGTGCAAGCGCGCCGTAGGCCGCAAAGGCAAGTCCAACCACGATCA
>JBEIQS010000291.1:0-6036 GCA_040376425.1 Alphaproteobacteria bacterium
AGGCCCAGCCCGGTGCCGCCCACCGCCCGTGCTCGCCCCTCGTCAATCCGATAAAAGCGCTCGAAAATCCGATCCTGGTGCTCTGCGGCGATGCCAGGGCCCTCGTCCTGCACCTCCAGCTCGATCCGGTCGCCGACCGGGCGGGCCCGCAGCCGAACCTCTGCCCCGGGGGGGCTGTACTTGAGCGCATTGTCCACCAGGTTGCCGAGGGCATGCAGGAAGCCGTCCGGATTCAGCAGGGCTTCCATGGTGGGGGGCACCTCCACGCGAATGCGTTGGTGGCGCTCGATGGCGCGGGGGCTGTAGCGATCGACCACCTCTGCCACCAGGGGCGATAGCGCCTCCCGCTCCAACGGAAGATCGCGGGTACGCGCCTCTAATTTCGAGATCGCCAGCACGTCTTCCAACAGTGCGTGCAGACGCCGGGCGTTGCGGTCGATGGCCTGCACCATGGGCAGTACATGCTCGGGAAGCTGGTCCGCTTCGTCCAGCAGACTCTCGGAGTAGCCCATGATCGTGGTGATTGGCGTACGCAATTCGTGAGAGACATTTGCAGCGAAGTCACGACGTGCGCGCTCGGCCTGCCGCACCGAGGTCAAATCCAGCACCACCCCCAGCGAACCGACCCCATCGGCGAGAGGAATCCCGCGAAGAAGCAGCTCTCTTCTCCCAAAGCTGACACTCCGCTCCGAAGGGGTGCGGGTGCGGTTCACCTCCTCCAGCACCTCCGCCAGCTCCGGCAGCGGAAAGGCGCGGTCGGGCATGTTGCCCACCGGCTCGATCCGGGGCGGAACAATCCTCAAAAGAGAAGGATTACAGCGACGAATCAAACCACGGCGGTCCACCACCACCAGACCGTTGGGGCTCTCCCGCGCCATGGCCTGGTCCAGGATCTGCTCCCGGGTAAGGCCCAGGTTCGCCTCTCGCACGCGGTCGGCGAGGCGGTTGTAGTGGCGGGCCAGATCCCCCAAGCTGTCAGCATGTTCAGGAAGGTGAACATGATCCTGCCCATTTTCGATACGCTGGGCCGCCTCCAAAAGCACCTTCAACCGCTGGCGCGTGGCCACCAAATCCACCCACCGCCCGAAGGCAAACATCAGGACGGCTGCGGCCGCTCCCAGCTCAAAGAAGGAGGAAGCACCTTCACCCAAGATGAGCTGCCGAATCCCTGCGGTAAACAGGACGAAGCCGGCAAGAATGGCAATCGTCAGAGAAATGACACGCAGTAGTTTCAAGAGTGTAACCTCGGGTTAGTTCCACGCTCCGGCGCATCCCGTCCCTAACCTGTCGCACACCGAGGTACCGATGAAGTGGATCGAGAGCATCATTCAGTGGTTCCTACCGGTTGAGCTGGTGTTTTTCGACTACGTCGAAAATGCTGCCAAGGCGGCACAGCAGGCGGCGGTGCTGTTGGGCGAGCTGGTGCGCTGCCAGGGGCGGGAGACCCAATTGGTGCTGGTCGAGCGCATCCGCGAAGCCGAGCATGACGGCGACAAAGCGATGAAAGACATGATGGAAGCTCTGGAAAAAAGCTTCGTCACGCCGATCGATCGCGAGGACCTCTACCACCTGACCGTCGCGATCGAAAATGTTTCGGACTTCATCGCCTCCACCTGTAACCACCTGACGGTCCACCAGATGGACACCCTGCCCGAGGGCAGCCGGGAGCTGGGCGACATCCTCCTGAAAGCCACCGGCGAGTTTGTGACCGCCGTGCAGCTTCTGAAGCAGCGCGAGGGGGGCGAGCGCATTCGCGCCCACTGCCGCGCCCTGCACTACCTGGAGCACGAGGCCGATGTGGTCTTCCGGCTGCGCCTGGGCGACCTGTTCGCCCACGAAAAAGACGCGATCCAGCTCATCAAACACAAGGAGTTTCTGGAGGGTCTGGAGACCGCGGTGGACCAGTGCGCCAAGGTCGGCAACGTTCTGGAAGCCATCGTCGTCAAGAACGGGTGAGCCATGACCGCCTTCACCCTCTTGATCATGGTCGTCATCGTCGCGCTGATCTTCGACTTTGTAAACGGCTTCCATGACACGGCAAACGCGATTGCAACCGTCGTGTCCACCGGCGTGTTGCGTCCACGCACGGCGGTGCTGCTTGCCGCAGTCCTGAATGTGGCGGGCGCATTCCACGGCACCGCGGTGGCCAAGACCATTGGCACGGACATCCTGGATGCCTCTGTGGTCAACCAGACCATGGTGCTCTCGGCCCTGGTCTCCGCGGTAGCCTGGAACCTGATCACCTGGTATTTCGGTATTCCCTCCTCCTCTTCTCATGCGCTCCTGGGCGGCATGCTTGGCGCGGGGGTCACGGTGGCCGGCATGGGCGGGATCCAGGCCGCCGGCATTGAAAAGGCCATCTCCGCGCTTCTTTTCAGCCCCTTTGCGGGCTTTCTGGCCGCCCTGGTCATCATGATCGCCCTGACCTGGATCGTCCGGCGCGCGCCGCTGCCCCGCATCAACAAGATCTTTCGGGTGCTACAGATCGGATCTGCCTCGTTGATGGCGTACTCACATGGAACAAACGATGCGCAAAAGACGATGGGTATCATCACCATGGCGTTGCTGTCTTACAGCGCCGACTTCGCGCCGAACAATGACGTTCCCCTGTGGGTGGTGGTGAGCTGTGCGGTGGCGATGGGTCTGGGTACGGCGGCGGGTGGATGGCGCATCATCCACACCCTCGGCAGCAAAATCTTCAAGCTGCGCCCCATCCACGGCTTTGCCGCCGAAACCGGGGCTGCGGTGGTGCTCCAAGTTGCGGCCGCCAATGGGCTGCCCGTGTCCACCACCCACTGCATCACCGCGGCCATCATGGGCGCCGGATCCACCACGCGCCTCTCGGCGGTTTCCTGGGGGGTCACCCGCAAGATTCTATGGGCCTGGATTCTCACCATCCCGGTCTGCGCGCTCCTCAGCACCCTCATCTACCGCGCGCTGCTCGCCTTCGGCTGGTAGACGCGGGTTCACGTTGTAGCGGTAGCCAACGCCGCGCACCGTCTCCACGTGCGCCGCGCCCGACAGCAGCTTCTCCCGCAGACGCTTGACGTGCGTGTCCACCGTGCGGGTCTGCAGGTCCGGCGGCATGTCCCAGACCTCCTGCAACAACTGCCCGCGCCCGTACACGCGCCCGGGTTTCCGCGCCAGCGTCAAGAGCAACTTGAACTCTGTCGCGGTCAACGCCACTTCTTCCTCTTCAACCCACACGCGGTGTGATGTCTCCTCCATCCGCACCCGGCCGCGATCCAGCACCCCCGGACGCTCCTCCACGGCGGGCGCCCGTCGCATCACCGCCCGCACACGCAGCAGCAGCTCCCGAGCAGAAAATGGCTTGGTAACATAGTCATCGGCCCCCACCTCAAAGCCAACAACCCGGTCGATCTCCTCTCCCCGTGCAGAGAGCATGATGATGGGGATCTCGGCCGTGGCCGGATCACCACGCAGGCGCCGGCACACTTCCGTGCCAGAGATGCCCGGCAGCATGAGGTCAAGAATAATCAGCGACGGAAGGTACTTTTTTGCAGCCTCAATGGCCTCAGGACCGGTGCCTACTGCCCGTACAGGTAGTCCTTCGCGCCGCAATTGGTAGAGAAGGAGGTTGCGGATGTCCTCCTCGTCGTCCACCACCAGGATCGGATTCCCTTTTTCCACGTTCCACCAGATTCGGCCAAAAATAACCACCACAGAGGGCATCCGTGTGGCTTTTGGGTGACGAGCAGCGCAACAAGCCGTCAGTCGTCACCCCATCGCCGGTGGGGTTATACTATGCCTGTCTTTCTGCTATGCTGTGGGAACGCCTTTCCCGGATAGTGGGGTACACGGCGTGGCCGTGGAGGTTGTTTTGACCGGTCCGAATGGAAGCCGAGAACCGCCGGCACAGAAAACAGATAGTCCGCCCGGGGAGCTTCGGGGGAACCAGACCACTGCGCCCTCCGATCCGCTCATCGGCAAGGTGATCGACAACCGCTATCGCATCCTCTCCCTGGTGGCCCAAGGCGGGATGGGGCGGGTCTATCAGGCCGAGCAGGCGCCCCTGGGCCGTGTGGTGGCCCTGAAGGTACTGGACACGGGCAAAACCCCAGAGACGGACAAGGAAATGCGGCAGCGCTTCATCCTGGAAGCCGCCGCCTGCGCCCGCCTGAACCACCCCAACACAGTACGTATTTTCGACTACGGAAAGACCTGGGATGACGTGCTGTACATCTCCATGGAGTACATCAACGGACGCACGCTACACCATGTGATCAAGCAAGAAGCTCCCCTTCCCCTGGATCGGGTGATCCGTATCCTTCGGCAGATGTGCAGCTCGCTCCGCGAGGCCCACGCGGCGGGGCTGATCCACCGCGACCTGAAGCCTTCCAATGTCATGCTCACCCGTCATGGGGATGAAATTGATTTTGTAAAGGTTCTGGATTTTGGCTTGGTACGGCAGGTGATGGGTGACTCAGAGCTGACCCAGGTGGACGCGGTGGTCGGCTCGCCCTCCTATATGTCGCCCGAGCAGATCCGCGGCGAACGCCTGGACCAGCGCAGCGACATCTACTCGCTGGGGGTGTTGATGTACACCTGCATAGTTGGGAAAACTCCCTTCGCAGGCGAATCTCCGGTCAAGGTGATGATGGCGCACCTGAACAGTGCTCCGCCGCCCATGGCGCCGGTCTGTCCGGCCCTGACCGAAGTGCCCATGCTGGAGTGGGTGGTGCGTACCTGCCTGGAGAAGGAGCCCCAACGCCGCTTTGCAAGCGTGGAAGAGCTGATGAAGGCCATGCGGGTGGCGGAGCGTCAGCTTCGCGGCGAACACCCCCCCGCCCCGGTGTTGGAGAACGGCAAGCTGATGATCGGCGAAGAATGGACATCTTCCTCGTCGATGGCGCCGATGTCCGCCCACTCCGGCAGTATCTCCCGCTCGTCGCTCCCCGTATCTCCACCCTCAGAAAGCTCTGTTTCTTCCCTGGCAAACCGAAAGAGGGATCGACGCCTGCCGCTTCTGGCGGGCGCCACCCTGCTGATGGGTGCCTTTGTCGGGATGCTGCTCTTGGTGGGCCTGTGGCTGCTGCTTCGCCCCGACCAGGAGCCTGCCACCATGACCCCACCGGCCGAAGTGCCCGCATCTACCGTGGCAACGCCGGTACCACCCGCTGCCGGCCCGGCCCCCGCGGCCGCGCCCGGTACGCCACCCCCAATGGCGGAGCCGGCCCGCACAGAGGCCGCCAAAGCCCCCTCCAAAGCGGCGACCGAGCCCAAAGTCGCGCCCCGGATCGAGCCCAAAGCCCAGCCCACGACCGAGCCCAAGGGCGAGCCCAAGGGCGAGCCCAAAGCCGAGCCCAAGGGCGAAACCAAGACCGAGACGAAGGTGGAGCCGACGGCTGCTCCCAAAACCGAGCCCACCCCCGAGCCTCCGCCTAAAAAAGCAGGCTCTGACCTGAAGGATCCCTGGAGCCAGTGATGATCACCCTTCTGCTCTGCCTCCTCGTCGGCACCGCCGCCGCTGACGACACCGACGACGCCAGGGCCCGTGAGCTGTACGACAACGGCGCCACCCTCTATGACGAGGGCCGCTACGAAGACGCAATCGCCGCTTGGGAAGAGGCGTATCGCCTGTCCAACCGGGCCACCCTGCTCTTCAACATCGCCCAAGCCGAGGAGCGCCTGGGCCGGTACCGCGAGGCGCTGGATCATCTGAACCGCTATCGCGCTTTTGCAAGCGCCAACGAGCGGGAAACGCTGGACCGTCGGATCGCCAACCTGGAGCGTCGCCTCGCGGAGGGCGATCCGCCCGCGACCACCACCACCACAGCCCCCGTCCAGGTAGCCAACCCGCAGCCCGAGAAGCCCAAAGCACGCGTACTACCTTGGGTCTTTATCGGAGTGGGTGGAGCAAGCGCCGTTACCGGTGGTGTGTTCGCCGGTATGGCCGGTGCCGACCGCAAGGAGGCCAAGGGACTGTGTGTGGACAGCGGCGGAAGTGTATACTGCCCTACAGAAGCGGGATCGGCGTTGGCGGGAGATCGTCGAAACTCTCTGATCGCCGACATC
>JBEIQS010000407.1:0-3003 GCA_040376425.1 Alphaproteobacteria bacterium
CCGACTACGAAGTCTATGCCCACTCGCCACGCAACTGCCCCGTTCGCATCCACCACCGGGACCCGCGGATCGCCCAAAGGCTCAGCCCCAAGGGGGAAGGGAACGTGTGTCCCCCTTCCCAACCCCCGGTAGCCTGACCCCGGGTGGGCGGGGCACGTTGGTGGCGGAGGTGACTTTTGCCCAGAAATCCCAACGGCAGGCCCATTCGCGACGAAGCGGATGCTCGCGACCTGCTCCGAAAAATCGAACTTCAAGGCTCCACTCCCTACTCCTATGCCCGAGACCACGCCATCTCTGCCAGCTCCCTCTACCGGTGGCGTAGAATCCTCGGCACCGCAGAACACAACCTTCCCCCTCAAATTATCGAGATCACCTCCACCCCGGCTCCATCGCCTGTCCTCACGCCACCCCCCAAGCCGGTCTACGAACTCCAGCTCGGCGACCTCACCCTGCGCGTCGATGACCACTTCCAGGACCACACCCTGGCCAGGCTCATCCGCCTCCTCCGCTCATGTTGACCCTTTCCGCCGCCGTTCGTATCTTTCTTGCGCTTCAACCTATCGATCTTCATCTCTCCTTCGATAGACTTGCCGGTATTGTCCGATCCAGGCTCGGTGGAGACCCTCTGTCCGGCGACCTCTTTGCCTTCTTCAATAAATCACGAACAAAGATGAAAATTCTCCTCTTTGACCGATCCGGATTTGTCATCTACTACCGACGTCTCGAACGCGGCAGCTTCCAGCTCCCCTCCGCTCCCCCCGGCACCACCCGCCTCGAAGTGGATCCTGCCCTCCTCGCCATGATTCTCGAAGGAATCGACCTGAGTGCTCCACGAAGAATACGCTTCCAACTTCCTTCTCCGAAAAAATCACCCTGAAATAGCTGAGCTTGATCGATCTCTTTTGACACCTGTTTGTCGGTGGGGCTTCACGGGCGGAAAAGCCTGTGCTTTCCTTCCTTCATGCACGATGTCGAACGGGATTCCTATGAGCAGCGCCTCCAGGCCAAGGACCGGGAGATCGATGACCTGCGCGCCCGGGTGGACCGCCTGGAGCACATGCTCGCCCAGATGCAGCTCCAGCTCGACGCCGTCCTCCGTGAAAATAGGGATCTTCGTCGCGAAAACCAGGAACTCCGTCGTGAAAATCAGGATCTCCGTAAGCAGCTTGGGCGTGCAAAAAGGGAAGATCCTCCTCCAGATCCGGCGGCACCCTCGCCCGGCGCCAGCCCCCAGCCGGAAGCCCCGTCGCAAGGCCCCGGCCCTCAGCCGACAGGAAAGCCTCGACCCTCTCCGAAGGAGCATCGGAAAAAACGGCGTACCTATGGGAGATCTGCCATGCCGCCCGACATGGAGCGGAAGGAGGATCTCCATGGTTGGGGCCCCTGTCCCTCCTGTGGTGGCACAGATCCAAAGCAGCTCCGCGAGGAGGTGACCGAATTTTATGACTATGTTCCTGCCAGACTGGTGATCCGTCGGGTCATCCGGCCGGTGTGTCGCTGCAGGGACTGTCAGCTCATCTCGACCGCCCCGCAGCCCGACGCTCTGGCGCCCCGCCTCCGGGCAACGCCGGGCCTGATCGCTCTGATGATATACGAGAAGTTTGCCCGCTACCTTCCCTTTTACCGGGTGGACCGGGAGCTTCTGCGTCTCGGCCTTTCGATCCCGGAGGGAACCCGCACCCGCTGGCTGGAGTGGGCGGCAGGCCGGCTCTCCCTTCTTCTTCCCAGCCTGAAACGTGCTCTCTTCTCGACCGGCATGGTTCAGACGGATGGCACGGGCTACTGGGTGGTCTATGGCAGTGGTCGCCGTCATTGTGGCCAGATGGCGGTCTACTGCAACAAGGTTGCGACGATCTATGACTACAGTCCGGACAAGAGCGGCAAGCACCAGCGCATCTTTCTGGGTTTGGAGGATAAGAACGGGAATCCACCGGGCGAGGATGTTCCCCGTTTTTCTGGCTTTCAGGTGGCGGATGCGGCAAGCGTCTCGGATCGGACCTATGCTCAGGGGATCGTGGAGTGTGGCTGTAACGCCCACGCCCGCCGGAATTTTGAAGAGGCAGTCACTTGCGACGAGCGCGTGGCCATGGAGGCACTCTCTTTCTGGCGTCGCCTGTATGCAGTGGAGGCGGATGCGCGTGAACTATCGTATTCCGAGCGGCTTTCTATCCGCAAGCTGCGTTCGGTCCCGATAGTGGCAGAGCTGCGGAGTTGGTTGGAGCGTCAGGGAAGCTATCTTCCGAAGGAGAAGATGAGCGAGGCGCTGGGCTACCTCCGTCGTCAGTGGGATGCGCTCTTCCGGTACCTGGAGGACGGTCGGATCCCGATTGACAACAACCTGAGCGAGCGTCAGGTGAAATCGGTGGTTCTTGGACGGAAGAACTACCTGTTTTGTGGATCGGATCGTGCGGGAGGTTGGGCAGCGGTGTCGTTCACCTTCATAGCGACCTGTGCGCAGCATGGTGTGGATGCTCAGGCTTGGATGCGGGATGTACTGCCCCGAATCCAGGGAACCCGGCTTTCAGCTTACGATGAGCTGCTGCCGCACCGCTGGAAGCACTCGGCGATGCGGGTCGCCGCGTTGGAGTGCGCGGCAGCCTGAGGGGTGCGGTCAGGCCCGGCCGGAGGGCGCGCGATCCCCTGCCGGGGGGTGGGAAGGGGGACACTCCACCGAGGCCGTCCTGATTGGAGGCCACTGACCCGGCCCAAGCGGCCGGAGCTTCGCGGCCGCCCGCGAGGAACTCCGCCACCT
The DNA here is from genome assembly GCA_040376425.1 of Alphaproteobacteria bacterium. Lineage (GTDB taxonomy): Bacteria > Myxococcota_A > UBA796 > UBA796 > SXON01 > CAITDR01. Next base: position 2,753 of record JBEIQS010000407.1, read on the forward strand.
TCTGCTCGTCCCAGTCCGCGCCGGGGTCGACCCAGAAAGTTCTATAGGCGTATACCCAGCCCGACCATCTTTGCGGCCCGGCTTGACCCTCGGGTCTCGCCGGGCCGCTTCGCACAGGCCGCGTCGTCTTGCGCCAGATGTCCCGGTTGGACCGACCACAAGGCGGTTCGAGACCGGTTTCCTCGTCAGGCCCTCAGGTGTTGTCGACGGACCGCGCGAACTGCGACGCGAGCGTCTCGAAGGTCGAGACG
>JBEIQS010000473.1:0-1843 GCA_040376425.1 Alphaproteobacteria bacterium
GTGCCGCCCTGCTGGTAGTACGCCTGCTTCTTGATGGCGCGCACCTGCCATCCCTCGCGGGGCGAGGAGTAGAATTCCAGCGTCAGATAGGCGGTCAGCTTCTTCCGCAGGATGAGCTGCTTCGGCTCACACAGGAACTCGCCGCTCCAGTCGCCCTTGTACGCCGAGGGGCCAGCCTTGTTGCTGACCTTGCGCCGCGCCTTGATCGCCTTGATCGCATCGGCGCGGCTCATCGTCCGCAGGCTCCCCGACAGGCCGGGGACATCGCTCCCGCTCATCTCCGTCCAGACCTGCGCCTCAGCAGACCCCTGCGGGAAGATCATCAGGGCCGTCTCGGCGGCAACGGGGCTGGCGACCAGCACCACCTCTCCGCCGCAGACGACCTTGTTCTGGCTGTACGCCTCGATCAGACGGGGAACATCCTCATCTGCGCCCGTCACTGTCACCTTCAGGCGGACGATGTTCGCCGCCGCCCCATTACCGTCCGCCATTGTTCACCTCGAAAACCGTTGAAGAAGAAGGGAAGAAGAAAGCGGGGGCGGCCTGCTCTGATGGGAATGAGAAGACCCGGAAGAATGGAGTAGTTGCAGGCCACCCCCGCTAAATCAGATCAGGTGAGCGGCTCAGAGTAGTGAACCAGCACCATCGCCGCGCCCGCCGAGGGGGAGCCGCCCAGGGTCACGCGGGGGGCGTAGGCGGTGCCGCCGACCCCCTTCAGCATCGGGACGTAGAGGAAGTCCTGGGCCTCCTCGTCCACGGTGGCATTCGCCAGCAGCGCGGAGGCCGATCCGCTCTTGCCGATGTCCATCGTCGTCCCCGTCGAGTACGGGGTGGTCACGTCAACGTCGATCTGGTGGACGATGGCGTTGGCCGGGAGCTGCTCGGTGGCGTCGGTGGTGGCGTTGGTGCCGACGAGGATCGAGATGGTCTTGATCCCGTTGCTCGCGCCGCCGGAGGGCAGGTTGGCGTCGTAGTACCGCTTGGTGACGAGATCGTCGTCCACGCTCGGATCGGCGGCCTGGACTTTCGCAAAGCCGTCGTCGGCCTGGCTCCGCACCTTCAGGATGCCGGTGGTATCGAACTTCGGCTTGAGCTTCTTGCCGAAGCTGATCGCGGTCGCTGAGGCGAGGCCACGGATAGTATCAAAAACGCCCTGCATGTGAATGTCCCCTTGCTTTGTTGCTTGTTGCTGGATGATGGATCAGCGGTGTCCCGTGACCCAGGAGATGCGGGTGAGGATTCGGGTCGCCCGCCCACCCGCAGGGCGAGAGCGGCCATACAGCTCTTTGTCAGAGGCGAAGATCCGCACGTTTCTTTCGATGCGATGCTTCAAGGCCGCATCTGCGGTCTTGACCAGCTCGATGCCGTCGATGCCTGACAGGTCGAAGCCCTCGGAGACGCCCAGCACCGGAGCGCAGCCGGTGACGCCCTCGCCACCCTCGATGACCACCTCGACGAGCGTCACAGTCGCGTTCACCGGCACCTCGACCGGCCCCCAGGTGTCCGAGGTGCCTACGTCCTCCTCGTCGATGACGATGGTGCTGGTGGTTCCCCAGCCCGGCACCACGTCCCGCTGCACGACGCTGAGGGTGTGTTCGTATGCCATCAGGCACCTCCGGCGGGCAGTCGCACGGGGTTGTCCCTGAGCGTGCGGTCGTTGAGGATGTCCCGCGAGCGCATGGTGATCAGGTCGTAGTTGCTGACCGTGTACCGGGAGGAACTGAACACATGCCATGTGGGGACGGGACAAGCGATTTTCTGCTTGACCGGCCAGCGATCACCGACTGTCAGCTCCGGGTACTCCTCCGCCACCACCTTCCAGACCGCGCCCCGGCTGTTGAAC
>JBEIQS010000081.1:0-23944 GCA_040376425.1 Alphaproteobacteria bacterium
CGCCCAGCGACGCCGCATAGGACACTTCCGAAGTGATCCGCGGCCGCTCCGTGTGCAGCAGCCACCGATACTCTTCGATGATCTTCTGGTGTCCGTGGGTGGAGATGTAGATCGGCATCCCCACCCCCTATTGCGCCGGCGGCCGACCAGCCTCCCCCCCGCACGTCAACCGGCACCCCGGCCGGGAACATTTGGGGAGTCCCGGGCGGTACAGGTGGGCAGCCGGCAGCCAAAGCGGCGCCAACAGGTTACCCGCCGCTCTTTCTGGAGTCCGGATGCTGCTGCTTGCACTCTTTGCCTGTGGCCCCGAAGTGGGAGAAAAAGTCAGCAGTACCGAGGCAGGAGAGATTGTGGTGGCGGCCTCCGACTGGCCCACCCGCTATGTGGCGGCCCTGCAGTCCACCCGGCAGGCTACGCTGTCGCAAGCAGTCATGTCCGACCTTCGCAAGATCGGTGGGAAAGTCCTGGTGGATCAGGCGGCGGAGTTCTCCGGGATCGACAAGGACACCCCCATCATCGATCTGGCCTCCGATGAGACCCTGCGCAGCCTGGTCTCCGGCGCGGACGAAAAGGTGATCGTGGCGAAGCTTAAGGAGCAAGGGATCCGGGTGATCCTGTTGCATCGTGACATCCGAGCATCCATGGATCGCGATAGCAAGCTCATCAGCCGCCTGTACAACCACGACTACATGGATCAGCTTCAGCTTACGACGGTGGGCAAGAATTATCTGGTCTATGTCCTGGATCCTCCGGACAGTTTCCCGCCCGAGCTGGCAGGCAGTGCGCTGAAGTGGATTCGCGAGAGTTTAGCAGGGCGGAAGCCCGATCCCTTCCCCGCGATCCCTGCCGATCGGGGCCAGTGGGTTCTGATGGTGTCGATGCGCAACCGCGGCCAGGAGATGGCCACCTCGCTGGCCGACGGGAAGACCCTGGATCTGGCACTGGCGGAAGCCGCGCGAGACCTGGAGATGAACCACCGGCGGCATCGGGAGATCCTGGGCTTTCCGATGTTGGCGGTGGAGGTGGACCGCTATGCCTTTGAGATCCACCGCGTCGTGGAGTCCGCCGAGATCGAGGACGTTTCGGAGGAGAGCCTGGAGAGCTTTTGGGAGCTGGGCATCGACGGGGCCATCATGCAGGAGCGCAAGCTGCAAGAGGACGGCACGCTGAAAGAGTCCAAAGAAGGTGCGCTTCCCGGTAGCGCAGCCGCAGTGCGCGGTCACAGCTCGGCGGACGACTTTCTGAAGGCCGTCGCCCGGGATTCCCGCTTCGACGCCATTCGCCCCTGGCGTGATCCCAACAACCGCCTCTACGCCACCCGCACGGCGAGCTATCGCGAAGTGCCCGGTGTGGGCGACGAGCTGCCCAGCCTCGCGCCCCTCTATCGAGGCACCCTCCCCATTCCGGTCGATTTTGTAACCCATGCTACCGTTGCGGAGAGCATCGTGATGGCGGGGGAGTGGTACCTGGCCAACCTGCAGCCGGACGGCACGGTGATCTACAAGTTCTGGCCCGAGGAGAACCGCTTTTCCCCCGACTACAACCATGTGCGCCACGAGCTGGCCACCTGGAACCTGTGGCAGGCCTGGACCCTGGATCCCCGCCCCGAATTTTTGGAGGGCGCCAAGCGTGCCCAGGACTGGACCCTGAAGTCGCTTGTGGTGCGGGATCCGGGGCAGTTTGAGCCCTGGGAACTCGAAGATCTGAAACGTACGCCCGAGAAGCTGCGGACCGAGATCGAAAAAGAGGGCATGGCCTACTATACCTACGGCAAAAACACCAAGCTGGGCTCGGTGGTGGTCGGGCTCATGGGGATGATCGATCTGGCGCGGGCCACCAACGATCACCAGTACGACGACTTGATGCGCGATCAAGGCCGCTTTGTACGCTTCATGCAGGACAGCACCGGCAGCTTCCGGGGCTACCATGTACCGCCGGACCACCCCTCCTTCGGCGCGCGGAACGACATCGTACCCGGCGAAGCTGCGCTGGCACTGGTGATGCTCTACGACTACTTCCAGGATCCCGTGTATCTGGAAGGTCTACGCCCCTTTTTCGACCACTACAAGGGCTGGTTCAAGGAGCGCGCTGATCGCAAACACCCCGACCGCCCCTGGCCGGCCTACACCTATGACAACGACGTGCGCCTGGAGCTGGTTCAGTTCGGTCCCTGGACGGTGATGGCCGCCGACGCCTATACCCGCGTTCGACCTGAAGAAAAGGACGTTGCGGCCTTTGGCCTGGACGTGGCCCGCTGGATGGTGGAGACCTACCAGTACCGGAAGAGCTACCTGCCCTTTCCCGACTATCTGGGCGGCTACTTCAAGTTTGAGGGCGAGCTGCCCGCCATGCAGGCCTTCTGCTATGCGGAGGGTACCGCCGCCGCCTACTCGATGGCACTGCGGATGGCTCCCGATCAGGCTGCCTTTTTTGAGCAGGCCACACGCGACAGCGTGCGCTTTGGCATCCAGATGCAGCACGATGCCTACGATACCTACGGCTACTCCCGTGACTTCCAGGTCATCGGTGGCATCAAATACGCGATGAACGAGCCCAAAGTGCGCATCGACTATGTGTACCACGCCCAGTCCGCGATGTATCAGTGGCTAATGGCCAGTCGTCGTGACCCCAACGCACCGGAAGGGCTGCGCAACCCGCCGTCCGAGGTGCATCAGAAAATGATGCGCTTGATGGGCTACCCCAGCTATCGTCAGGGAACCCGTGCTGCGGTATCCGAGGTACTCCCCGCTGAATTGGCTGAGAAGCGTCCCGAAACTGAAGGCGACTGATTATTCTATTTCCGTCGAGGTTCCCATGCAAAGCTCCCTCCTCCGCGCACGCCACCTGATCGGCGATAGCTGGTCTGGCGAGGCCGACCTGCCCATTCACTCTCCGGCAGATACCCGTGAATTGCTGGGCTATGCACCGTCCGGTACGCGTGCGGATGCGACGGCCGCCATTGACGCCGCGGCCGCCGCGCTGCCCGGCTGGATGGACACCCCGGCCCCCAAACGCGGGGCGCTGTTGTTCAAGCTGGTGCGCCTGCTGGAGGCTGCAGCCGACGACATTGCACGCTTGCTGGCCTGGGAAGAGGGGAAGATCGTTCCGGAGGCGCGCGGGGAGGTGGAGAAGGCCATCCGCTACATCGAATTCGCCGCCGGAGACGCCCGCCGCCTCCAGGGCTACACCGCTCCCTCCGAGCTGAATGGCACCTTTGCCTTCACCTTCTGGCGCCCCAAGGGTGTGGTCGGGCTGATCACCCCGTGGAACTTTCCCGTGGCGATTCCCTTGTGGAAGATGGCCCCCGCTCTTGTAGCCGGGAATACCGTTGTCCTCAAGCCCGCGCCGGAAACGCCCCTGGTGACCCAGCGCATCGCCGAGCTGATTCGGGAAGCGGGCTTTCCGGCCGGCGTGGTGAACATCGTCTATGGGGATGCGGAGCCTGCCCGCGCCATCATCGAAGATTCCAGGGTAAAGGCTATCTCCTTCACGGGGTCTACGGACGTGGGTCGACAGGTGGAGGCGCGCTGCGGGGCGCTGCACAAGGCGGTGCAGTGTGAGCTGGGTGGGAAAAACCCGTTGATCGTACTGGATGATGCAGATCTGGATCTGGCGGCATCGGGTTGCGCACAAGGGGCCTTCGGGAGCACCGGCCAGCGCTGCACCGCCACTTCGCGGGCCATCGTGATGGAGGGCGTGGCCGACGCCTTTGTCGAGCGGATCGCCGCACTGGGGCGGGCGGTGCGACCGGGTCATCCGCTCAAGGAGGGCGTGACCATGGGGCCGTCGGTGAGCGCACGGCAGCTTCGGACGGTGCTGGAATATCAGGAGGTGGGAAAAGAGGAGGCAAAGCTGGTGATCGGCGGCACACGCTGGGCCGATCTTCCGCATGGCTACTTCCCGGCTCCCACAGTTTTTGATCATGTGAGCCCCACCCACCGCATTGCGCGGGAAGAAATCTTTGGACCTGTACTTTCGGTGATCCGGGTGGCCTCAGTCGAAGAGGCGATCACCGTCGCCAACGCTGTGGACTTCGGGCTGACCGGCTCGGTGTACACCCGCGACCTGGGTCGGGCCTTTGAGGTGGTGCAGCGGCTGGAAACCGGCATCACCCAGGTGAATGCCCCCACCATGGGCGGCGAGGCGCAGTTCCCCTTCGGCGGCTGCAAGGCCACCGCAGTGGGACCGAAGGAGATGGGCCCGGAAGCCTGGCGCTTCTTCTCCGAGCCCAAGACCGTTTATATGAACCATCGCCTTGCTCCGCGCACCGCTGGTTTTTATTGAGAGACACAAATGACAGACGCACTCAGGCTGGTGGAGGAGCTGCGGGCCCAGGCCAACCCGGTGCGGGCCGAGACCGAGCGGCGCTACCTGAAGAGTGAGCGCCCCTTCTTGGGTTGTGGCGTGCCGGCGGTGCGCGCCGCGGTGCGGCGTCGGGAAGCACAGCTCAGCAGCCGCGCCGCCGTGCTTGATTTGGCGACAGGGCTGTGGGCCCAGCCCGAGCACGAGGCCCACCATGCGGCGGTCGTGCTGTTGGGACGCAAGGCAAAGCTGTTGACGATGGAGGACGTTCCCTTCCTGGAGCAGATTCTGCGGGAGGGGAAAACCTGGGCCCTGGCGGACACCTTGATCACGTCGGTGATGCCCACCCTGTTGAAGCGCCATCCCGGCACCGTGGCCACGCTGGACCGCTGGGCCACCGACCCGGACTTCTGGGTGCGTCGGAGTGCGATGCTGTCCTTGGAACCGGACCTGCGCCGGGGAACGGGGGACTGGGATCGCTTTGTGCGCTATGCGGACGCCATGCTGGGGGAGCGGGAGTTTTTTATTCAGAAGTGCATCGGCTGGGTGGCCCGATCGGCGGGCCGACGTGACCCGGAGCGTCTTCGTCGATGGCTGGAACCGCGGATAGCCCGCATCAGCCGTGTGAGTCTCGTAGAGGCCCTGAAGCCACTGGAGGAGCCGGAGCGGGTGCGGCTGCATGCGGAGTGGAAGGCTGCACGGCCCATACGGCGCGCCAGAGGCTGAAGCGTCTGGCCAGCGGTATGGAGAACCCTGGAGAGCTGTAAAAAGAACCGACCACGACTGACAAGAGTGGATAGGTTGCCGGGCCCTTGGAGTACTCATGATCCCCGCACTCGCCACGATCGTAAAACAGAACCTTAAAAAGGTCAAAGAAAAGGACGTTCCTTTTTACTGCATTTACGACAAGGCGACCAAACGTGGGGTCGCATACGCCGCCAACATCCCGGGAAAGGCGGCCGTCTTTGCCAACCTGACCAAGATCAACGCGCACCTCAAGAAAAAGGGCAAGGGCGAAGAGGAATTCCCCTCAAATGCGGCTTTCTGTGCAGGCACTGTGGCCCGGAACGGGGAGGGTGTGCTCACCTTCAACCCCACCATCAAGAAGGGGATGTCCGGCGCGGCGTTGGCCAAGCGCCTGTCACGCCTGAACACCGAGTCGAAAATCGGCCTCGCCCAGTTCGAGCTGTACGGAGGTGCGGATGATGTGGAGGATACCCCTCCGCCCACCACTCCGGAGCCGGAAGAGGTCCTGAACGAAGAGGAGGACGAGGTGGAGTCCGAAGAGGAGCCCACTCCCACGGTCAGCCGCACCGACACCCCGTCGGTTTCTCCTCCGACCACCACCGCAGAGGCGACGCCGACCACTACGGAATCCGACCAGAGCGCTCCGCCTCCTCCGGATCCCGCCTATGTAAAGGCCAAGGGCGACGCGACCGCTGCCATCGCGGGCCTGAAAAAGCACGCTCAAAAAGCCTATGTCAATGCTGAGATCACTCAGGCGGATCAGAAGTTTCTGGCTGCCGAGGCGAAGGTCGCCGGCGATCTTCCCGGTGCCATCCAGGGCCACAAGGACGTAAAGACCCTGTGCGATGGTGCGCTGGTGCATGCGGACGCACACGCCACCTACGTCTCCAAGCGCGGCATGGCCGGCGCCCTGGTCAAAGCCCTGAAGGGGGTGGCTCAGGACTCCTGGCACACCACGTTGTTGGGCAAGCTGACTGCGGCCGACAACCTGGAAGCTGCACCGGGCCGCAAACATGCCGAAGCCCTGGTGGCCATCAAGGAGATCCGCACGGACGCGACTGCGGCCATCAAGCGCTGGTATGTGGATGGCCCAAAGACGAAGATTGATGGTCTGAAAACCCAGCCTGCAGCCGCCTTTGTGGACAAAGACATCAAAGAGCTGGAGAAAATGAACGCGACCGTGGGCACCCGCCTGGCCGCGGAGGAATTCTCCGGCGCCATCCTGACCGGACGCCGGCTCAGCTCGCAGATCGACGTCGTGGCCAAGATCCAAAAGCGGCGGGCGAACTACGAAACAGCGCGGGCGCTCACCCGTGCCGCTATCGACAAGCTGGACAAGGGTTTGGTGGCCCCGATCCAGGCTCAGGAAAGTGCACTTCTGGCGGCGGACGCCCTGGCGACCCGCGAAGCGGTGCGCTTTGAGGAGGGAATTGCCGCGTTGAAGGCAATTGATGCCGAGTGTGTACGCCTGACTCAGGCGGCCATCGAAATGAAGGCCTACCAGAGTGAGCGTCCGCCGGTGGAGCAGAAGCTGAGTACGCTGAAGTCCTCCCCCAATGCGGCACATCTTGCCAAGGCCATCGCCGCGGTCGAGGGTCTGCTGCAAGAAGCGGCGACCCGGGCCACCGCAAACAATTGGGCAGAAGCCCGTGATCTGGTCGGAAAGGCGGGGATGGAGGCGGCATCGGCCAACGCCATCGGCGTGGGCCTTGGCGAAACCGCGACCGCAGCAGGTCTGGCGGAACGCGCCACCTCTCCCACCGAGCGTAACAATGCTGCCGCCGAGCTGAAAAAGCGGCTCACGGAGCTGCTGAAGTCTCCGCACCAAACGCTGATTGGCGCTGATCTGGAGCGGGCGCGCGTGCTGTTGGATGCTTCCGCCACCTCTGAGGATCAGAATGGAGCGATCGCCGACCTGAAGGCTGCGGGGGCACTGCTGTTGGGCAGCCAGACCATGCACCTCCAACATGAGCACTACCTTGCGGAGCGTCTGCAGGTGGAGGCACGGGGAAATGCAGTCAAGAGCTTGCCGACTGGCTCGAAGGTCAGCAGCCTCGTCGCAGCGGTGACCACGGAGCTGGGTATAGCAGACCGGGCCGAGGCCACCAAAGACTTTCCGGGAGCACTCGCTGGCTTGCGGGTGGCGGACCACAAGGCATTCCTGGCGGAAGAGGGAGCAAAGAGCCGGGCCAAGTTCGATACCCGCTACGACGCACTCGTGCTCAAAAAGGACGCGCTGACGACCGGCCCCGGCAAGACCAAAGTCACCACCGCATTGGACGCAGCCAAGGTGCAGGCGGACAAGTGCGAGTTCGGAAAGGCGAAGACCCTCCTGGACCAAGCCGAAGCAGGTTTGAACTCCATCGAGTTGGACAAGAAGGTGCGGGCCGGTACGATCACACCGGACGAGCTCACTGCGAAGGCCGACGAGATCATGAAGCTGGAAGGGGGAGGCAAACAGCTTGATGAGCTGGTGGCTGCGCTACCGACGACCGTCAGCTACGACACCATCAAGAAGCTGGCTAAGGCCCGCTTCGGACTGGAATTTGATAGCGATGCCATTGAAGAAGTGGCCTCTGGCAAGAAGATCTGGGAGATGTTGGCCAAGGTGCCCGAGGACCACGTCCGAAACAACCCCAGCATGCTGAAGGTACAGCGGAAAGGCCCGACCAGCGAAGGCGGCTACTACTCCCCGTCCGAAAACCTGGTGGTGATGAACGGTCGGCCTTCTGCCAGCTCTAATCAGGGCTTTGGCACGGGGATTGCTGGCGAGCTGCCATCAAATGTAGACGAGAACTGTAAGCCGGTAGACAACAACCCCGTTCCCTACTTCGACTTCGCAACCCTGCACGAAGTGGGACATGCTGTGGACGACCGCCTGAACTTTATGGGCGGTAAATCCGGACAGGGCGCCTACGGCGGCTGGCAGAGCCTCTCCGACCTTGGTCCGGTTGCAAAAGCGGTTGCAACGGCCAAGAACTATGATGAAGGCTATGTTCTTGCGCTGCTGCTGGGCAAAGAACCCGAACCCGTTGCGAAGCCGTCCACCGATCCCCGCACCGAGGGGGACTGGGAGAAGGCACGTCTGGCCGTGGTCGCCTGGTACACCATCGCCACCAACGAGCGATTGTGGTGGAATCAGGGAGATTCTTCTAAAATCGCCATCAACGGTGTGGTCTACCAGGAAGCCTACAAAAAGAGCTGGGTGGCCTACAACTTGGCGGCCCGCAGCCAGGGGATCACCGGCTACCAATTCCGGGCCCCCGGCGAGTGGTTCGCCGAGCTGTATGCATCCTACCATTCCAAGAAACTGAAAGAAGGCCACCCTGCCGTTCAGTGGCTGAAAACCCTCTAATCAGGAAATCCGATGTCTCTTTTTGTTACGACGGATGTCCCCTGCCCTTCTTGCGGGACCATTGTCCCTTTTGAGATGGTGCATTCAGTGAACGCCGACCGACGGCCGGACCTGAAAGACGCGATCATCGCGCGGAGCTTTCAGAAGCAGGCCTGTCCGGGGTGCGAATTTGAGTTCCGCGTGGAGCCGGAGTTCAACTACATCCACATCAAGGGTCGGCAGTGGATTGCTGCATGGTCCGGTGAAAAGTTGCGGCAATGGAAGGACTACGAGGTGCACGCCATGAATGCCTTCGCCCTTTCCTTCGGGCCGGCAGCCCCCAAAGCCGCGCGTGAGCTGGGGGCGGAGCTGGCCATGCGGGTCACCTTCGGCTGGCCGGCCCTTCGCGAAAAGTTGGTCGCGGCCGCCGCCGGGATCCCGGACGGATTGCTGGAGCTGGCCAAGATGGCGATCATCCGCACCTCCGGCGAGTCGCCGATCACCGGTCCGGTCGAGTTCCGATTGCTGGGCGCCAACGACACCGAGCTGGTACTGGGTTGGGTGCGGAGGGACAGCGAGGATCTGATTGAGACGGTTTTTGTACCCAGAACCCTGCTTGCCGAGATTGAAGCAGACACCGAAGCCTGGGCTGCGCTGCATGCGGAGATCACCGGCAGCCCCTATGTGGACCTGCAGCGACTGATCACCGCACCGCCGCCGGGCGAAGAACCGGTGGACGAGCTGACCGCGGACTCCGGCGCCATCCAACGGCAGGCCATTGCGGAGAATCGGGCGCTCAACAAGGATGAAGCGCGCATGATCGTCGGCATTGCGAAAGCCTACCCCGGCGCCAACCCGGTGCCGCGGCCCCCACGCTTCTGTGTGATCGCGGGACACCCCGTGAAGCTGACCGGCGTGGAAGGCGGCGGGATGGACATCACCGTGCTGTCCCTGGAAACCGGGCGCTTCGGGCGCGACATGCGCTTTTTGGAGCGCACGGTCTTCGGCGCCGCCGGGGTGGAGGTTGTGACCGAAGAGGCCTTCAACGCGAAGGTGTTGGAGGTGCGCAACGGCTTGGCGGCGAAGTGGAAGGCGAAAGCCTAGCGCACCTTGTGGGCGGGGAAATCCTCCCCGCCTAGCGACTGCCCAGAACCTCCTCCAGGCTGAGATCCCAGGTCTGCTCAGCCTGGATGCGAAATCGTTCGGTATCGCCATCCACCACCGAAAGATCCCAGCGCCGAACTGTACTATCCCAGCCCGCGCTGGCCAGCTCGGGGCGACTGGGATGGAAGTCCACGGAGACCACCCGGTCGTGGTGACCGTAGAGCACGGCGCGGAGGTCCCCACGCTCGGCATCCAAGACCCACACACGGTGATCGGAAAGACCGACCGCGACCCAGCGGCTATCGGGGGACAAGGCGACATCCAGCGCCAGCGCGCCCTCGGTGGACCGAAGCCAGCGTGCCGGGCCCACGGCCGGATACAGGCCGATGCCTTGCCGGGTGGACACCACATAGTGGAGGCCATCCTCGGAGCTGTCCGCCGCAATCGCTCCATCCAGCTCCAGCGGTGCCAGGCAGCGTGGCCCCGGCACCAGCGGATACACCCGCCCCTCCTGACTCACGACCACCCCCCGACTTCCGCGGGGAGCCCCTGCCAAATCCACGTAGACACTTCGGGGACAGCTCTCCACGATCCGACCCGGTCCCCCCTGTAGCGGCGCCACCGCCAGATAGTTTTGTAAGGTAGAATACACCACCTCCTCGCCCATCGGCAGCACCCGGCGGGCTGCCCCGACCAGCAACACGGGGAAGGGCATCGTCCGCCTGTCCGCCTCTCCCACCTCATTCAGGGCATTCAACCGAATCATCGCCCCCACCGGCAGCTCGCCCGCCCAAGCCACCTGCTTCATCATGTAGGTGCCGAACTCCTCGCGTACTCCCTGCCCATTCACCATGGACCACAGCGTCATCGCTGCGTTCCCGGCGGACGTGGCCAAGCGCTGCCCGTCCGGGGACCAGGCCACCGATGTCAGCCCGGAGGGCGCAGGGAATACGGCTGGAATCATCCTCTCTGGCAGGGTCCACCGAAGCAGGTGATCCCCCACCACCACCAGCAGCTCCCCCTTTTTTCCAAAACCCAAGGCACGAACGTCCTGCCTGGGCAGGCGCATCAGAAAAGCCAGACTATGCGCATCGCGTAGCTCCACACCGCCACTATCCAGGTGCATCGCAAGCAGATTTCCGTCGCCCGACCACCGCAGCGCCCGGATCACGCTCCGGTCAGGCAGGTCGATATGCAAGGATGCGCCCGTCCGCAGGTCGTAACGGGCCAGCCAGCCCCGCGTACTGCTGACCAGCAAGGCATCCTCACCAGGAATCAGGCTGGTCAGCGAGATGTTTGCCCGTTCCGACGCCAAATCCTCCGTCTGGACCCAGCGGGTGGGGGCATCCGGAAAGCTTCCACTCCCCACCCGTCCGTCTGAACAGATAACTGCATAGTCCGTGCTACCATAGCGCAGGGCGACACCTACCTGATCGATCCCTCCACAGGGGTACATCTCCCGACGGCCGTCCCTAACCAAAGACCAGAAGGACACAAATGTAGCCGTGGAGCGCGTACCGGTAACCCAATCGCCCACCAGCCCGTCCTCGTCGCTCAACATGTCGGGCAACCTTCGCCGTAGCGAGCCGTCAACCAGCCGACGCACTTCCGAACCCTGGTCCCCCCGCATCAGGATGTGGTTCCCGTCGCTGAAAAAGTAGCTGTAGCGGCCCGGAACCTCCCAGAGGGGGCTCCCATCCTGCACCCGCCGAAGCGCACGATCGTCGGCGCAGAGCAGATCCTCGGCATCAAGGACTTGGACCCGATCACATCGATCTGGGAGGACAATAGCGGAACTTCGCGTCGGCCTTGGCCCCGGCAACACGCCCGCCATCACCCCCCGCGCTGCGGGGGATTCCACATAGTGCAGCGCATGGCCCGCCAACACCTCGGCCGCTGCAAGCTCGCCGCGCTCGGCAGCGGCCGTCGCCTGTGCCGCCAGCGCCTGCCCCAGGTGGATGTTGCCATCCTGAAGCGCGCGCTTGGCCTCCTCCTTCGCCGCCTCTGCGCGGTCCCGCGCCTGCCCCAGCTTCACCACATAGAGCACCGACCCCAGCCCCAACAGCGCCAGCGCCACCAGCCCCACCACAATCGGCGCCCGCCAGGCCCGGACAAAACGCAGCAGCGCGTCTCGCGGCCGGTAGCGGTAGGCCCGCACAGGAAGACCGTCCAGGTAGCGCTCCAGATCCTCCGCCAGCGCCCGGGCGTCGGGATAGCGTCGCGTCGGATTCGTCTCCAGTGCCGTATGTACGATCGCCAGCAGCTCTGGAGGAACCTTGCCGGGCGCCTCCACCATCGGGCGCTGCACCCCGGCCGCCGCCCGACGCAGGCATTCCTCCCGCCCGCCCCCACCCCAAGGACTTTCCCCCTCCAACAACTCGTAGAGCACCGCGCCAAGGCCGAACACATCGCCTGTATAGCTGACTACATTTCCACGCGCCTGCTCGGGCGCCATGTAGGCGGGCGTCCCGACGATCGAAGCCCCCTCGGGGGGCCCCTCTTCGGCCAGGCGTCGGGCGAGGCCCCAGTCCACCACTGCGGTTTCACCGAAGGGTCCGACCATGATGTTCTCGGGCTTCAGATCCCGGTGGATCACCCCCTGGCTGTGGGCATAGGCCATCGCCTCACAGGCATCCAGGATATTCCTCAACTTTCCCAGACGAGAGGGGAGATCCTTCGCCTCTTCCAACAGCTCGGAGAGCGGACGGCCCGCGATCAGCCGCATCGTGTAAAAAGGCAGTCCCTCTGCCGTGGTTCCCGCATCGTGCACCGACACGATACCGGGGTGGTTCAGCGCTGCGGTGATCTGCGCCTCCCGCGCCAATCGTCGGGAGGCTGCTTCGTTGTCTCTTGCCTCCTTCAGCGCCACGGGCCGAGAGAGAAGCAGATCCCAGGCGGAATAGACGCGCCCCATCCCCCCCGATCCCAGCAGCCCACGCCGCTCGTAGCGCCGCTCTCCCGACAACGCACCGGCGGAGGAGACCGCCTCCCCCTCTGCCGGCGCCTCGCTCCAGCCTGGCTCGGAGCGGCTCAGGTCAGCTCCTCCACCCGGTCCACCGGCCGCAGCACCAGCTCCACCCGCCCCAAACCGTCGGCGCGCAGCAGGTCCGATCGAAGCTGTGCTTCCTTCAACTTCATCTTCAGCCGCTTCAGGCTCACATCCCACCGGCGTCGCAAAGCAAGACTATCGGGCTCGTCCTTCCAGATCTCGCCTGCCACCACCTCCCAGGGGGCCGAGCCCCCCATGGCCACCAGCTCGGACAGCATCCTGGCAGAAACCCCGCTGAACAAAACAGGCGTTTCTTCTCCCCGATAGATGCGAACTGTATCGAAGTCGGTAACAATCCGTAGGGGAGAGTCAAAGCCTCCGGTCACCCGCGTTGCCTTCTGCCCGGCCCCCGAAAGCTTGAGCATGACCAGGCGGATCGTGTGCCCGCCCACCGCAAAGCCGGCGCCGGCCTGTACCGCAGACACCTGACCGTTCAGATCGAGCTTCCAATCGTCCCCCGTCGTCCACAACTTTGCGGGGGCACTGGGATCAAAGCCCGAAACAATCTGTAGTGTAGGATACACTTTGATGGAGACGACACTTCCAAGGGCCACCCGTCCCAGCCCGGGCGCCTCCAGCGCCAGCACCTCCTCCGGCAGCTCCACTGCCTGCACCCCCAAGCTGTAGCCCTCGGCGAGCTCCAGCCGCTGGCCCGGCTCCAAGCGCAGCTCCCCCCGTGCCTGACCGTCGCAAAGGATTCGCCTTCGGAGCGCCAGCAACCAGAGCTCTCCCCCCCGCAAGCTCACCATGGCGTGGGCCTCGGAGATGCGGGGGTCATGCAACACCAGCGCCGCTGACCAGATCCGACCGATCAGGTCCCCAGAGCCCAGCTCCACCAGGGACTGGTCAGGAAGCTGAAAGCGGACAAGGGCACGCACCGCTGCCCCATAACACGGCCGCCGCCGCACAGCGTGGGGGTGCCGATGTTCAGGGAGGGGGTTAGCAGAGGCAGCCCGAGGTGCGGATGTTTGCGCTGCTTTTTGTACTGGCCTGTGGTGGGGAGCAAGGAGAGCCCAAGGAAGAGGACACCAAGGTTCAAGTAGATCCTCGGAGTCTGGTGGACGTCGCCGCGGTAGCCAAGGGGGATGTAGGTCAACACCTGGTCGCCTCGGGAGTGGTCGAGTCTGAGGGGCAGGCCACCCTGGTGCCGGAGACCGCCGGGCGGGTCACGGGCATCTATGTAGAGGAAGGCGAGAAGGTTAAAAGCGGACAATTGCTGGCGGTCATCGCCTCGCCCAGCCTGGATGCCGCCTACGAGCGCGCCGGTGCGGAGCTGCAGCGTGCAGACACTGAATTATCCACGGCACAGCGCCTTTTTGAACAGGGTGCCCTCTCCAAGTCCGAGCTGGAGCTGGCCATCCGTGCGCGTGCCACAGCCAGAACCGCCCACGAAGAGGCCAGCAAGACCCGTGGTTTTACCCGCCTTGTGGCGCCCATCGACGGCATCGTGGCCACCCGCAGCCTGCGCTACGGAGAGATGGCCGGAGGCGCTCCTGCCTTTGTGATCGTGCAGCTTGACGGCCTGAAAGTGGCCGTCCACCTGCCCGAGCGCGAGCTGCGCCGCATCCGCCTGGACCAACCCGCGACCCTGGTCAGCGCCTGGGACGAAAAGGCGAAGGTTCCCGGTCGTGTTTCCCTGATCGCACCGGTCGTGGACGCCTCGTCTGGCACCTTCAAGGTGACCGTCGCCATCGATCCCGGCCAGACGCAGCTTCGCCCTGGACAATACGCCTCTGTCCGAATCGAAGTGGACCGTCACCAGGGCGTGCTGACCGTGCCGCGCCGGGGCCTGATCTGGGAGGAGGGCAAGCCCCTGGTCTACAAGCTGGTGGAGGGCCCCCCGCCCGACGAAGACAAGCAGAAGGAGGGGGAGGACGGGGAGGAGGAGAAAAAGGCAGAAGACATGCCAGAGTGGCTGGCCAAGCTGACCGGCCAGGAGCCCAAGAAAGACGACGAGGAGCTGCCCGGGCCCTACCGCCGCGCCGTGCGCACCCCCGTGGAGATTGGCTATGAGGACGGCGATCTGGTCGAAATTGTCAGTGGACTTACGGAGGGTGAGGCGGTGATCGTGGTGGGCAACGAGGCACTGCGTGACGACGCCCGCGTGCGACTCCCCGGTGACCCCACCGTTTCCAGTAATGAGGACAAGGAGAAGGCGGAGACGGACAAAAAGCCGGAAGAGACAAAGCAATGAGCGCTCCCGGCGATCCGTCTGGCATCGAAAAAAACTATACGCCGACCGCAAGCCACCATTTTTATCGATGGATTGTGGAGCATCCGGTCGCGGTCTTCATGGTGACCATCGCAGCGATGGTGTTTGGGCTCGTTTCCTATGCGCGCCTGCCGCTGGACCTGATGCCGGACCTGTCGTACCCCACCCTGACGGTGCGCACCAGCTACCCGGGTGCCGCCCCGGAGGAGGTGGAACAGCAAGTCAGCCGCCCCATTGAGGAGGCGCTGGCAACCGTGGAGGGTCTGGTCAGCATTGAGTCGCACTCCCGGGCGGGCAGCTCGGATGTGGTGCTGGAGTTCAACTGGGACAGCTCCATGGGCCGCGCCTCGCAGAGTGTGCGGGAGCAATTGCAGGGGGTGTGGCTGGGAGATGGGGTAGAGCGGCCGCTGCTGCTCCGCTACGATCCCTCGCTGGATCCGATCCTCCGCATCTCCATCTCCTCCGAGGGGAGCCTGTCCGAGCCGGAGCTGCGCCGCTATGCAGAAGAGCAGCTTCGCCGCCAGTTGGAGACGGTAGACGGTGTCGCAGCCGTGCTTGTACGCGGCGGTCTGGAGCGGCGCGTGCTCGTAGAGCCGCGCGAAGACTGGCTGGAGGCGCGCGGTCTGAATCTGAACGCGCTGGTCGGGGCCTTACAAGCGGGGAATGTGAACCTGGCTGGCGGGGTGGTGCGGGAGGGGGAGAACGAGTACCTGATCCGCACCCTGAACGAGGTGCGCAGCCTGGAGGAGGTACGCCTACTCCAGATCCCACGGTTGAACCAGCCTTCTATTTCGATAGGAGATGTGGCCACCGTGCGCGAGGGCACCGCCGATCGGCAGGTGGTTGTACGACTCGATGGCAAAGACGCGGTGGAGCTGCAGGTCTTCAAGGAGGCGGATGCGAACCTGGTGACGGTCGCGGGCCAGGTGAAAACCGCCCTGAATAGCTGGTCCTACCCCAAAGATCTCACGTGGCGGGTGCTGGACGATCAGGCGCGTTTTGTGGAGCTGGCCCTGGCCAACCTCGTGGACGATGCAATCCTGGGGGGTCTGCTCTGCATCCTGATCACCTTTCTGTTTCTGCGCGACTGGCTGACGACGATGGTGATCTCAACCGCCATCCCCATCTGCCTGATCGTAACCTTTGCGGTGATGAACATCGGCGGGATCTCCCTCAATTTGATGTCACTGGGGGGCCTCGCGCTGGGCGTGTCGATGGTGGTGGACAGCGGCACGGTGGTGCTGGAGAGTGTCCAACGCTACCTGGATGCGGGGATCACCAGGAAAGAAGCGGTGATCCGGGGGACTGCCGAGGTGGCGACGGCCGTGTTTGCTTCGGTGTTGACCTCCATCGCGGTGTTCTTCCCGATCGTGTTTGTGGACGGCGTGGCCGGCCAGATCTTTGGGGATCTTGCGTTGGCGGTGGTTTTTTCGCTGGCCACCTCGCTGGCCGTGGCGCTGATCTTCATCCCCATGCTGGCCGCCCGCGAGCTGAGCCTCGCTGAGCCGCCGGCGCTGGGTCAGATCAGTGGCTTCTCCTTGCGGGCTCCGTGGGCGGAATTTCGGGAGACCCTGAGCTGGCGTGGCTCTTTATGGTTTTTGACCCTCCCTTTTCGCCTGCCGTGGGCAATGGTGCGGTTGCTGCTGGTCCTGTTCGGTGGCGGGGGGCTGTGGTTGGCGGTGGTATGCAGCGCGGCCCTGCTGCGGCCCAGCCTGCGGCTGATCTGGTGGCTGCTGCGCGGTTTCGATCGCCTTTCCGTCCGCTTCGCAGACGTTTTTCTGCGCGGCTACGGCTGGAGCGAGGGCTGGTTTGCCCGCGGTCTGCTGGCCGCGCTGAAGCGACCGGGCCGCGTGTTGCTGGGCGGAATGGCACTGCTGATATTCTCTGGCTTTGTATTTGAAGATGTGGGAGCCGAGCTGATTCCTACGGTACACCAGGGACGCTTTACCGCAGAGCTCGCCCTTCCCGTGGGTACGCCGCTGGACGTGACCGATGCCACCCTTCAACAGGTGGAGGAGGCGATTGCCGCACTTCCCGGTATCACCTCGGTCTATTCCGTGGTGGGCACTGAGGGCGGTGCCGATGCACGCTCAGACGAAGGCCAGAACACCGCCCGGGTGCTGGTGGAGCTGAGCCCCGGCGGCGATCTGGAGCAACGCGAGCAGGAGGCGATGGAGCAGATCCGCCAGCGCCTTCAAGCATGGCCTCGGATAAACGTTCATTTTCGCCTCCCCTCCCTCTTCTCCTTTCACACCCCCATCGAGGTGCTGCTCTACGACAACGATCTGTCTCGCCTGAAAGAAGGCTCAGAGCAGGTGATGCGCCTGCTCGGCGCCCAGGCTGGACTCACCGACCTCCGCAGCTCGCTGGGGCGCGGCTACCCCGAGCTGCGCGTCCACTACGACCGGGATCGCCTGTCCCGCCTGGGGCTGTCGGCGGGAGAGGTGGCGCGCACGGTGCGCGACAAGGTGCAGGGCAGCGTGCCAACCCGGATCCACCAAGAAGAACGGCGGGTGGACCTGCTGGTGCGCCTGGACGAGGAGGATCGCGCCTCTCGCGAGGCCCTCGGGGCCATCAACATCAACCCCGCGCTGGTTCCGGCCATCCGGCTGGACAGCATCGCCCGCATCGAAGAGGGCGAGGGCCCCTCGGAAATCCGGCGGGTGGACCAGCGCCGCGCCGTCGTGATCTCCGCCTCTCTCGATGGGTTTGACCTCTCCGGTGCCGCAGAGCGCATCCAGAAGTCTCTTGACCAGTCAAGACTTGGGCTGGAGTACGATGTGGCCGGACAGAGCCGCGAATTGCGCGGCTCCCTCGCCTCGCTGCGGCTGGCGCTGGGCCTGGCGATCTTCCTGGTCTACGTGATCATGGCCTCCACCTTTGAGAGCCTGCGCGACCCGCTGGTGATCCTCTTCTCGGTGCCGCTGGCCCTGGTGGGGGTGTCGGGCGGGCTGTGGCTGACCAGCAGCCCGGTGAGCGTGATGGTCTTTCTGGGTCTGATCGTGCTGGCAGGGGTCGTTGTCGCGAATGCGATTGTGTTGGTGGACGCGATCCAGCGGCTGCGACAAGAGGGTCAAGGCCTTTCAGCGGCCATCCAGGGGGCGGCGGCCGAGCGCCTCCGGCCCATCCTGATCACCGCCCTGAACTCAGTGCTGGGCCTGTTGCCGCTGGCCATGGGCTTTGGCGAGGGGGCCGAGATCCAGCGTCCGATGGCCACCACGATCATCTTCGGGCTCGCCTCCTCCACCTTCCTCACCCTGGTGGTGGTGCCGGTGGTCTACCAGATCGCGGTACGCTTGACGGAGCGGGGGGCACGCGCATGACCGACTGGATTCCCCGCTTTTCAGTCACCCGCCCGGTCACGGTGGTCACCGCTTTTTTGGTGATCCTGGTGGTGGGGGTGGTGGCGACAGCGCGGATCCCGCTGCAGATGATGCCCTCGGGCTGGTCGATCCCGGCGTTGTGGGTATGGATTCCCTGGCGCGACAGCACACCGGTCGAGGCCGAGGCGAAGGTCCTGCGCCCGCTGGAGCAGCAGCTCGCCACCGTGCCCGGCATCAAGCACCTGTCCGGCACCGCCTCTTCCGATTGGTCCAACCTGGAGCTGGAGTTTCACGGCTCCACCGACATGGACGAGGCCTACAACGCGGTATTGGATCGGCTGGAGCGGGCCGCATCAGAGCTGCCCAGCGACATCCGCCAGACCTACCTGTGGCGCTTCAATCCGGACGAGGAGCCGGTGATGTGGGCGGGGGTCTCCATCCCCCCAGAAGATAAGGATGCTTGGTTCAAGCTGAATCGCTACATGCAGCGGCCCTTGGAGCGCATCCCCGGCGTGGGCCGCGTGGAGATCTGGGGCGTCGACGAGCCGATGGTCTGGGTGGACTTCCGCCGCGACGCACTCGGGGAGCATGGGGTGGACCTCGCAGCGCTGATGGGCCGCCTCGCCTCCGACAATTTTCAGCTTGCTTCCGGTAGTCTGGAGGACCGGGGGGCCATCCGGCTGGTGCGCTCCCTCTCCCGCTTTGACCAACTGGAAGAGCTGAAGAACTACCCGGTGCGCGAGGGGCTGCGCCTGGCCGATGTGGCCGACATCCGCTACGAAGCGGCTGCGCGTGCCGACATCAACCGCATCGAAGGCCAGAATGGCGCGGCCTTTACGGTGAACAAAGAGTCCTCCGCGAACACGGTGGAGCTTTGTGCAGAGCTGGTGCGCACCCTGGCTGCACTGGAGCAGGAGCCCGAGCTGGCCGGCTATCAGTTTCCCATCTTCTTCAACCAGGGCCAGATGGTGGAGGAGGCGGTAGCGAACCTCGTAGAGTCCGCCTTAGAAGGAGGGATCCTCGCGGTACTGGTGCTGGTGCTCTTTCTGCGGGAGTGGCGGATCACCGCGCTGATCGTCGCGACCATTCCGGCCTCTCTGCTGCTGACCGTGATCGTCCTCTATTTCCAAGGACGCTCGTTGAACCTGCTGTCTATGCTGGGGCTGATGCTGGCGGTGGGTATGGTGGTGGACAACGCGGTGGTGGTGGTGGAGACCATCTACCGACGGCGCCAGGGCGGCCAGGACCCGGTCACCGCCGCCATCGAGGGCACCGCGGACGTGCTGCTGCCGATCACCCTCTCCACCCTCACGTCGATTGTCGTGTTTGTGCCCATCATCCTGATGAGCGACTCCACCTCGTCCATGTTCCTGTCCGAGATCGGCATGCCGGTGGTGTACATCCAGGTGGGCAGCCTGCTGATTACGCTGCTGTTTACACCGCTTTCAACAGTCTGGCTGGGCAACCGCACCATCCACGAGGACCCCCGGTGGGTGCGCTGGTTGGGGGCCAAGGTGGATGCAGGGGTGGGTCGTATTTTGAAGCGGCCGATGGACAGCCTGGTCGGGGTGCTGGCCATGTTGGTGCTGACCATCGCATTGCCGATGCAGGCGGTGGACTGCTCGGGAGAGGCGGGAGGCGGAATGTCCGATTTCCAGCTTCGCTTTTCGGTCCCCACCTCCTTCACCTACAGCGAGCGGATGGAGGTGGTGCAGGCATTTGAGGAGCTGGTGGAGAAGCACCGCGAAGAATGGGGCGTTCGGGTATCCTTTTCGCGGATGCGGTCCAGCGGACGGAATGGCTCCGTTTCCGTATATCTGAAGGAAGACACCCCGCTCCCCAAGGAGAAAATTCTGGAGCAGGCCCGCGCCGAGCTGCCGGACTTGCCGGGGGTGACGGCCAGTGTGGGGCGGCCCGAACAAAGTGGCCGAGACAACCACGATGTCCGTATCGACCTCTATGGAGACAGCACCGAAGTGCTGGGACGGCTCGCCGGAGAGGTGGAGCGACGGATGCGCACGGTGGACGGTGTGCTGGGCGTGCGCTCGGACGTGGAAACCACGGGTGCAGAAGAAGTACGCCTGGTCGTGGATCGCCAGCAGGCTGCGCGCCAGGGTCTTGACGCGTCAACCATCGGACAAGGGGTGGCCTTTGCGATGCGGGGCGCACCGTTGCCCTCCTGGTACCGCTCCGACCGGGAGGTACAGGTCTACGCCCGCTTCCGGCTGGAGGACCGCAGCTCGGTCTCCAAGGTGATGGAGCTGGGCCTGCTCTCCCCGGTGGCCCAACGCCTCGTGCCGTTGGCCGGGATGGTGAACTCCACCGTCGGCCGGGGATGGGGCAACATCTACCGCGAAGACGGCCGCACATCCTTGGGGGTCACCGCCGAATTCGAGTCCGACGTCAACACGGAGGAGGCCTACGAGCGGGTGGAAGCGTCGTTGGAGGGGATGGAATTCCCGGTGGGCTATGGGCGGGATCGCGGGAGCGACTGGAAGGAGCTCTTGGAGGACCGGGCCAGCCAGCAGCTCGCGTTGCTGCTTTCCGTGGTCTTTGTCTTTCTGATCATGGGGATGCTATTTGAGAGCTTCCTTTTGCCTATGGCGGTGATCACCACGGTCCCGATGGCCATGCTGGGCGTATGGTGGGGACTGTGGGCCACCGGCACCGACTTCGATGCAATGGCCGTGGTGGGCGCGGTGATTCTGGTCGGGATTGTGGTCAACAACGGGATTGTGCTGGTGGATGTCATTACCGAGCTTCGTGCCGGGGGGATGGAGCGGGACGACGCGCTCAGGCGCGCGGTCGGCCTGAGGCTGCGCCCCATCCTGATGACCGCGCTCTCCGCCGTGGTGGGGGTGATCCCGATGGCGGTTGGGGATGCCACTTTTGTTGGAATCCCATACGCACCCCTGGGTCGAGTAGTTGCCAGTGGGATGATTGTCGCCACATTCCTCACACTATTTTTTGTTCCATTTCTCTATGCCACCCTCGACGACATGCGAAGCGCGGCCGGGCGGTGGATGGACTATATCTGGCCGCGGAGTCCGCGATGATCCTCCTGTTCTCTACTGCCTGGGCCTTGGACCTTTCCTATGCGGATGCCCTGCGCCAGGCTTCCGAGCGGAATGCCGCCGTCGCGGAAGCCAACACCAACATCGACGCCGCCGAGGCCACCCTGCTTTCCGCCCGCGGCCCCTTTGATCCTACCCTTTCGGCCAGCACCGGCTGGTATGGCTCCAACCAGGAGCAGACCTTCTTCGGCTTCTCCACCTCGGACGCGACGCGATCCTGGGACTTTAACATCGCGTTAAGCCAGTTCATGGTCACCGGTACGCGGGTCAGTCTGTCGATGGGTGCCAGCACGCTGCGCTACCTCTCCTTCGAAACCGCATTGTCTGACGATCTACCGCCCCCGTCCTGGTCCACCGACCTGCGCCTGGAGCTGTCTCAGTCGCTCCTGGAGGGTCTGCGCCCCTCCTCCAACTCCCTGGGCATTCGCAGCGCCAAGCGCAGCCTGTCCCTCGCCGAGGCGCGCATGCTGACGCAGCGGCAGCAGGCCCTGGCCGATACAGCCGGCGCCTACTGGGAGCTCTGGTATCAACGGCAGCTTGTCCGCATCGCCGAGAGCTCGCTGTCCGTTGTACGCGAGCAGGGGCGGGTGGTTCGCGCCCTGGTCCAGGACGGACGGTTGGCCCAGGTGGAGCAGACCCGCGTGGACGCCGCAGAAGCGGACGCGCAGCGCAGCCTGCTGGATGCCCAGCTCGCCGAGGCTACCGCCACCGACAGCCTGCTGTTGTTGCTGGGGGAACGCCCGGGGCAGCCCCTGACCCTGACCAGCACCCCGCCGGCCCTGCCGGAGGTGCTGCCCGACCTGGAATCACTGACGGAGAGTGTGCGCCAAGGGAGTCCGGATCTACTGGTGCTCCGAATCCAGCTTGAGGATGCGCGCTTCCGCCTGAGTGATGCGCGCCATCGGCTGCTGCCGAACCTGGACGCCACGGCCTCCTACGGGATCTCCGGCTACGAAGAAAGCCTCGGAAAGTCCTTTGAAGAGCTGGGAAGTGCTGAGCTCGGCTCGTGGACGGTGGGTGCGGCGCTGAATGTGCCCCTGCTCAACCGTGCCGACCGTGGCAGTTTGGGGCAGATGGAGGCGGAAGTGGCCCGGCTGGAGATTCAGGCGCAAAGTCTGGAAGACAACCTGGACCAGCAGGCGCGCAGCCTGATGAGTCGGATTCGCGCCGCACGGCAGCGCGTGGAGCTGTCCGAGCTGGACCTGCGCCTGCGGCGGGAAACCCTGCGTGCAGAGCAGGCCAGACTGGAAGAGGGACGCGCCCTGCAGAAGGACGTGCTTGCCGCCATTGCCGACCTGGAGCGTGCGGAAATCCAGGCTGAGCGCGCCCGGATCGACCACCTCCAGGCCTGGCAGAACCTGCAGCGCCTGCGGGGAGCCCTGGACAGCGAATAGGCGCATCCCCCTCCCCCGACCCTTCGGCCTGCGGATTCGGTGGAGAAGCTGTGAACAAAAGCCCGGGCGGCTTTGACAGGGGGCCTAGAATCTTCTATCCTTGCGGGTCGGAATGGGAGGACTCACCTCCCCTGAGGGGCAAATGCGGGTCATCTGCGACAAGTGTGGCGCTTCCTATAAGATTTCGGACGATCGGCTCACGCGGGACGTGAACAAGGCCACCTGCCGCAAGTGCGGGGAGCCCATCTACATCCGTCGCCCCTCGGGCGAAGCCGTGCCCGCCGCACCACCCAAGCAGCACACGGACGAAGTGACCAAGATCACCTCGGCCGCTGAGCTGGAGCGTCAGGCCCGCGCCAAGGCCGAGGACAGCCGCCCTCCCGAACCCGAGGCGACCATCCCACGCGGAGAGGATCCCTCTCGGGTCACCATGGCCCCCGGACCGATGGACATGGACGGCGCCACCGTCGCCAGCGGCCCACGGGTGGAGCCCGCGGCAGCCGCTCCCGTGACCCCGCCCGCACCCTTCAACCGTGCCCCCGCCGTGCCGAGCATCCCGCCTCAGTCGCCGCCGGCTCCGTTCAACCGCCAGTCCACCACCCCGGCCCCCGCGGCCCCTCCCGTGCCCGCACCCCCGGCTCCGGCGCCTGCAGCGGCCCCGCCGGTGCCCGCAAGCCCCGCCATCAAGGTGGCGCCGCCCCCTCCCCCAGCACCCGCCATTCGGCCCACCCCGCCCGCACCCGCCCCGGCCCCCGTGGCCGCGGCTGCCAAGGGCAAAGGCAGTGGCTACGACCCCAGCGGCGATCTGACCCTCGCGATGGTGGGCGTCGTCGTCTCGCTGTTCGGCATCCTCATCCTCGCCGGAAACGGCCTGATCGGCTGGCTGGCCCTGGGCGTCTTCGGCGTGTTCCTGGCCACCTTCGGTGCTGTCGCCGCGCTGCTGGTGCTGTTCACGGGCGATCGCGGCACCAAGGCGGCCTCCGGTATCGGATCGGTCGTGGGCGGCGGCATCGTGGCCCTGCTCAGCGCCGGAACAGTCGGCGCCGTGACCCTGTGGCAACAGGGCAGCGCTGAGACCACCGGGCTGCTCACCCTGACCTCCCCGGCCCAGCTCAGCCCGGCGCCCGCACCGGCACCGGCCCCAACGCCGGCCCCTGCTCCCGCACCCGCACCGGTCGAAGCCCCTGCTCCCGCTCCGGCACCGGTCGAAGCACCTGCGCCGGCACCCGCCCCCGTGGCGGCTCCCACCCCGGCCCCCGCTCCGGTCGCGGCCCCTACGCCCGCACCGGCACCCAAGCCCGCGCCCGCTCCGGCCCCCGCGCCCAAGCCCGCCCCCGCCCCCCCCCCGGCGCCGCGGCCGACACCCCCACCCGCGCCCCCGCCCAACCCCCCTCCGGCGCCCCCC
>JBEIQS010000083.1:0-23343 GCA_040376425.1 Alphaproteobacteria bacterium
CTTGCCCACGGTTGCAGACCTGGACGGCGACGGCATGCCGGAAGTGATCGCCAACATCCAGACCAATATCTTTGCCGGTGCGGGCGAGATTCAGGTGTGGCGCGGCGATGGCTCGGGCATGGTGTGGAGCGATGGCAGCAAGAAGATCGGCTACGGCAGCCATGCTGCGGTGGCGGACGTGGATCACGACGGTTTCCCCGAGATTTTTTTCCCCATCCAGTATGTGGATAGCCTGTTCACGGCCGGAGACTACACCGTCGGGATGTGGTCTTGGAACGGTGACTTCTTGGGAGAGTCCGAGCACTTCACCGAGCGCGAGCTGGACTATGCGACCGGCATCCTGATCTCTGACATGGATCATGACGGTTCGCCCGAGATTATTGCGGGTCGCGCTATCCTGAACGCCGACCTGACCACCCGTGGCGTGGGGCGCTATGGGCGGGGGGCGGGCATGGGTACCGGTGGGCAGGGCATCCAGGAGGGGGCTCACCCCGCCGTCGTGGATCTCGACCTCGATGGCACGGAAGAGGTCATCGTGGGGGACGCCCAATATGATCCGGATGGGAACGCCATCTTCAAAGATGCTTTTGTCGGGGACGGCTCGCCCTCCATCGGGAACTTCGATAGCGACCCGGAAGGCGAGTATGTGGTCTCCTTCGGGAACACCGTACGCCTACACGACACCGATGGCTCGCTGATCTGGGGGCCCACCACGGTTCCTTCGGCGAACATCCTGTCCAGTCCGGCGGTTGGCGATCTGGATGGAGATGGTCTGCCAGAAACGGTCGTGGCCGGGGGCAACCTGCTGTGGACCTTGCGGGCGGATGGCACCCTGCTGTGGGAGGCTCGGGTCCATGACGAAAGTGGGGCGACCGGCGCCTCAATTTTCGATTTTGATGCGGACGGCGTGCCCGAGGTGGTCTACATCGACGAAACGCAGATGTTCGCCTTCAACGGCTCAGATGGCCAAATCAAGTTCCACTCCACCGAGCATGGCTCGCGCACCATGTACGACTACCCGGTGATCGCGGATGTGGACAACGATGGCCACGCGGAGATCCTGGTGGCCCACGATGGCTGGTCGTCGGGGGTGTCCATCTATGGCGATGTCACCAACTCCTGGGCCCCGGCCCGCAAGCTGTGGAACCAGCATGGCTATAGCATCACCAACATCAACGACGACCTGAGCGTACCCCAGACCGCAGTTCCCAATTTTACGCTGTATAACAACTATCACTCCGCCCTGGCCTTGGAGCCCGGTGCTACCCTGGGTGACGACTTGCAGGCCGAGATCGTGTCGGTCTGCGAAGCGGATTGTGGTGCCGGCTGGCTGCGTGCGGTGGTCCGTGTGCTCAACAAGTCCAACCGCGAGCTGCCCGCCGGCGTCTACCTGACGCTCTATGCACGCACAGCGGATGGCGATGTGAAGGTGGGCACGTTGATGACCGAGGCGGTGATTCCCTCGGGTATGACCTCGGAAGGATTGGTCTTTTCGTTGCCGACCAGCCTTGCAAAGGAGAGCGAGGGTCTGCTGTTGAAGGTGGACGACGATGGCACCGGCACCGGGCTCATCTCTGAGTGTGTGGAGACCGACAACGAGTTCTGGACGGACGGACCTTTTTGTCAGAACTGAGTACTCCTGATCACGGGAGCTCCAAATGCCTCGGTGGCTGATTTTTGTGTGCGTTTTCGCGGTGCTGCTGGTGGCGCAGCTCCCGCTGTGGGCGGTCGTGCCCGATGACGACATGGCTCCGTCGCTGTTGCCCGGGGACTGGGTGCTGCTGTGGAGGCGGGCGCCCCGGGACGGAGAGGTGGTCGCCGTGGTCGATCCCCTGGACTCCGGCCGCTGGACGCTGCGTCGTGTGGAGGCTACGGAGGGAACGATTCGCTATGAAGGCGGAATATTGATGGGTCCGCAGTCGGGGGATGTGGTCGAGTTGGGTCGGGAAGGCGGCATGGTCTACGCACAGGAGGGCGAGCACCTGCTCTGGCACCTGCCCACAGCGGTGCGTTGGGACATGGAGGAGCTGATCATCGCCGAAGGGACAATGTTTTTGTCCGCCGACAATCGCGAGGGCGGAATGGATAGCCGCTGGTGGGGGCCGGTGCCGTTGGAGGCGGTACAGGGGGTGGTGCTGTTCCGACTGGGTGCGCCCGGCCACCGCTGGCGGGGCTGGGGAGGAAAGCCGTAGTAGGAAGAAGGCGGACAAAAAATGAATGAAGATTCATTCACCGCTCTGCCACTCAGGTTTCCCGGCGTGCGTAGAGCATGGATGCAACCGTACGCTCGGCCGCCAGGGCGCGGTCGGTCTCCTCCCGGTTCAGCAGCTCCTTCGCAAAGCGTTGGGCGACCGGATCCCGCTTCTGCAGATCCTCGGCCCAGCGCTGCGCTTCCCCGCGTGGATCGTCGGCAATACGGTGCACCAGTCCCCACGACAGGGCGGTGGGCGCGTCCAGCACACGCCCACCGAGAATCATCTCTTTGGTGCGGGAAAGGCCGATCAATGCGGCCAGGCGGCTGCAGCCCCCTGCGGCGGGGAGGATGCCCAGGCCCGTCTCCGGTAGCCAGAAGCGGGCTGCAGGACCGGCCACCCGCAGATCGCAGGCCAGGGCCAGCTCCAGACCGCCGCCCACCGCGGCGCCCTGGATCGCGGCGATGCTCACCGCAGGCAGCCGGGCCAGGCGGGTGAAGACCTGCTGGGAGCGCAGGTTCAGCGCCTCCAGAAAGGAGGTTTCTGCCTGCTCCTTCCGGTCGGCCCCCGCACAGAAGGCGCCGTCTCCCGCACTCTGCAGCAGCAGGACCGCAGGCGGCTTCGCCTCCGCCTCGGCCAATTGTTCCTCCAACGAGGTCAAGAGCGCGCGGTCGTAGGCGTTGGCCCTGTCCGTGCGATCCAGCACCAACCGTAGGATTCCTCCATGTCGCTCGCTTTGAAGTCGCATCGGGATGGGATAACCTGTGCGCATGCAATTTCGTATCCTCTGGGACCATCCCGAGCGTTGCCCCTATCGGGACAACGAGGTGGCCCGCTTGCCGCTGAGGGTTCCCCTGCGCCCGCTGCGTCCGGCCGATTTCGACCAGATGCTGGCAGAAGGAGACCGGCGCACCGGTCGGATGTTGTATCGGACGGCCTGTCCCTCCTGCACCGCCTGCCATCCTCTTCGGGTGCCCGTGCAGCGCTATGCAGCGACCCGTTCCCAGAAGCGGGTGTGGAAGAAAAACGAGGATCTGGAGCTTCGAATCTCCAAACCTGCGCTCACCCGTGACCGCCTGCGCATGTACAACCGCCACAAGCTGGAGCGTGGGCTGTCCTCGTCGGGCGAGCCGCTGACCGCCGAGAGCTACCGCGCATGGTTGATAGATTCTTGTGTAGATACCAGGGAGTTCCAGTATCTTTTAGAAGGCAAGCTGATCGGTGTGACGATTGTAGATCTTGGCAGTCGGGCGGCGTCCTCGGTCTATCACTACTTCGATCCCGACTATGAAAGCCGCTCGTTGGGCGTCTACTCGGCTCTTCGGGAGCTGGAGTGGTGCAAGCAGCAGGGCTTGGACTGGTACTATTTCGGCTTCTACGTGCAGGACTGCGCACATCTGCGCTACAAGGCCAACTACTATCCGCACCAGCGCTGCGCGGGCGGCGTGTGGACCGAGTACAGCTCGCCGGAAGATCCGGGCACCATTGTGGAAGGGGCCGATCCGGTGGTGGTCCCTCCCTGAACCGCGTCGCGTGCAGTGTGCCGCAGCGGGTTAGCCTGGGAGGATGGATCTCCGCCACCTTTGGGGTCTGGACCCCACCGTCGACTTTCTGAACCACGGCAGTTTTGGGGCGACCCCGCTCAAAATCCGGCAACTCCAGATGGGGCTGCAAAAGGAGCTGGAGAGCGAGCCGGTGGAATTCCTGGCGCGGCGGCTGCCGGAGCGTCTGGCGCAGGTGCGTCGTCGCCTGGGCCTTTTCCTCGGAGCGGACCCCGGACGGCTGGCCCTGATCCCCAACGCCAGCACCGGCGTCGCCACCGTGCTCAACAGCCTGGACTGGCGCGAGGGCGACGAGGTGGTGTTGGCGGATCACGCCTACAATGCCGTTCGACAGAGCATCGCCTATTTGAGGGATCGGTTCGGCGTGCGCGAGAGCCTCGCGACGGTTCCCTTCCCGCTCCTGGAGGCCGGTCAGATTGTAGAGGCCTTTGCGCGCGCGATTGGCCCCCGCACCCGGCTGATCGTGGTGGACCACATCACCTCGGCCACGGCCCTGGTTTTTCCGGTGCAAGCCATCGTCGCGCTCGGGCGGCAGCGGGGGATCCCTGTGCTGGTGGATGGCGCCCACGCCCCCGGGAGCCTGCCCCTGGATCTGGATCGGCTCGGCGCCGATTTTTATACGGGAAACCTTCATAAGTGGGTGTGCACACCCAAGGGATCGGCCTTCCTCTATGTTGCGGCGGCCTGGCGGGACCGGGTACACCCCCTGGTCATCTCCCATGGCTATGGATCGGGCTTTGAGGCGGAGTTTGACTGGATCGGCACCGCCGACCCCAGCCCCTGGCTGTGTATCCCGGCGGCCCTGGAATTCCAGGAGGGACTGGGTTGGGAGCAGACCCGTGCGTACAACTACTCGCTTGCGATGGAGGGACGCGAACTTCTGGCGCAGGCCCTCCGTGTTCGGGCACCCATTCCCGATGACCGCAGCCTTTCGGTGGGTATGGCAGTCGTGCCCTTTCCGGGGCGGGCGCTGCCGGGGGTGCCGCAGGCCCTCAACGCGCGGATGTTCAAGGAACATAGGATCGAAGTGCCCTTTACGGCCTATGATGATCGCCTGTGGATCCGCATCTCCGCGCAGCGCTACAACCACATCGATCAATATCGTCGTCTTGCGAGAGTGCTTGCCAGCGGATGGGCGGGGTGAGCGTCGACCCCACCCTGGACGCGCTGCGTGATCGAATGCGGATGCGTACGGCCGCTCCGCTACAGACCACACCACAAAGGTCAGACCTGCTCTTTTTGATAGCCGTTACGGTGCTGTCCTGGATGTTCTGGGACAGCCTGTTCCTGTGGCCCTTTCGCCTGCTGGTGGTCACCTTTCACGAGCTGGGCCACGCGCTTGCGGCCCTGCTGACCGGCGGAAGTGTGGCCGGATTGCAGGTCAGCTTCAACGAGGGTGGCCTCACACTCACTCAAGGCGGCCTCCGCTTTCTGATTCTGAATGGCGGCTACCTGGGATCGGCGGCCTTTGGGCTTGCGCTGCTGGTGGCTACCCGAAAAGAGGGTCGGGGAAAGATGCTTTCTGCCCTTTTGGGGCTGGTATTGCTGGGCACGGCGCTGCTGTGGGTGCCGATCATCAGCTTTGGTTTTCTCTATGTAACGGTCGCTGGCATCGCTTTTTTGTGGGTATCGCGTCGTCTGAGCGGCTACGTTGCTGACCGGGCCGTGCGCGCGATCGGCTTGTTTTCGGTGCTCTATGCCCTGTTCGACATCCGCTCGGATGTTTTTGGGGGCAGTGGGGTTTCGGATGCGGTGATGCTCGCGCAGCTCACCGGCATCCCGGCGCTGCTCTGGGGTGGGCTGTGGCTGGTCCTCTGCCTGGTCACCCTGTGGCAGAGCCGCCGCTGGTGGCTTTGAAGCGCCAACACGATAGGATCCGCTATGCTCCTGATTTCCCTTGCACTTGCGGCTACCCCCGCCTACTATCTGCCCAACGATGTGGCGGCTTCTTCCAAGCTTTTTACCGAGACATCGGCGGAGATGGCGCCGCGCTTTGAGGATGCGCAGAGCCGTGTGGGGCAGGTCAGCCTGGCCCTGGAGCAGCTCGATCTGGGGGTTTCGCTGCTGGGAAGCAAAGCTCCCGAGGGGATGACGGACTGGGCCGCAAAAACCCGTCGGAGCTTGACGGGTCAATACCTGCGGGTGCAGCGCCATGTGGGCCGGATGCAGGATGACTATTCGGGGGTGTTTGGGGATGCCCTCAGCCGGGTACTGCCCACGGTCAGTGCAGGCTACGACCTGAAGGAGTGCGGCAACACGGGCGTGATGGCGCAATTCAAGCGCAGCTCCTGTGCCGGGGAGAACCTCAACCCGGTCTTGGCCGCCGCTTTGGACAAAGACACGGCATTGCAGGCGGCTCTTTCGGAAATCCGTAGCCTGGAGTGGCCCACCATCAGCATCGAGACGCGCACCTGGGCGGCTACCCCCATCACCGGAACCGCACGCACCGTCCAACTTTCCGTGCTTGCCAAGGCATTGTTGGCCGATCAGCTTGCCCAGCGCGAGGCCGAGCTGGAGGAGGCCATGGGGCCGTTGACCGAGGGACTGGAGAACAAAGATCCCGCGGCGATCGCGCAGGCGCAAAAGCTGAAGGACC
Organism: Alphaproteobacteria bacterium; assembly: GCA_040376425.1. Taxonomy (GTDB): domain Bacteria; phylum Myxococcota_A; class UBA796; order UBA796; family SXON01; genus CAITDR01. The sequence continues at coordinate 6,351 of JBEIQS010000083.1, forward strand.
AGTGGCGGGCCAACCTTGGGAAGGACGGCGAAGCCTGGCAGGGGTTGATGGCAGAGGCGCTGGGCCGCCTGGAGAAGAAGGGCGGGCCGGCTCAGGTGGGGCTGTGTGGCAACCCGGCCCTGTTGGGGGGCTGTGAGGGCGAAGATGTGACCGCACAGGTGCAGGAGCTGCTCGCGGCCGACAAGAAGTTCGTGCGGGGGACGGCGGGCCTCTGATGGGGCGCCTGCTGGGCGTGGGTCTGGCGGTTGCGGCCTTCCACCTGTTGATGTGGGAGGAGCACGGTTTTTTGAGGATCGTCGGGCAATTCCTGCTGGGGACGGCGCTGTATGGTGTGGGTGGGCTGGGGGCGGTGCTCTCGGGCCTTTTTTTGTTTGGAGGCGGAGAGGGGCTGGCACCGGCAGCCCTGGTTGCGGGCGTGCTGGCGTGCGATCCGGGCGTGCTTCGAAAAAGGGATTCTCTGCTCGTCTTTCCGATGATTTTTCTGCTGTGGGTTCTGGCGCCCGGGGCCCTGCTCGTCGCGCTGCCTGCGCTGGCGGTGTGGCTGCGGCGTCAGGTGTTTGACCGCTCCCTCCTGTGGATAGGCGGAGGGACCCTTTTGGCGGGGCTTGCCTGGACCTTTCGCCCCGAGGTTGGGCGGGCCTTGTTCGATCTTCGGGCCACGGCGTCGCTCTATCCCCCTGTATTAAATGGGTTTTTTCCGGGGCTTCCGGTGGTGGCGATGGCCGTGGCGGCTCTCCTGCTGCGGCCGGCGGACAGCCTGAGTCCCGGCCTGCAGGCCCTGGCCTCGCTGGGAATCGCCTTGTACCTGGGAAAAGGGATGCCCGCGCCGGAGACGGTTCCGCTGCTGCTGCTGTTGTGGGCGGCGCGTCCCCTGTTGGGGGCGTGGCGGTCGCTGCTGCTGTTTTCTGCGTTGGTCCTATGGAGTCTGGCGCCGCGCCCGGCGGCCGTGGCGCCGCAGTACACCGGTGCGGCCGATCAGCCGGGAGAGCAGTCGCTGTTTATGTGGGAGGATGGGAAGGAGCAGGGCCCACTGGTAGAGGCCCTGAGCTCGGCGGAGGTCTGGCAGACGGCGGCGGGCTGGAGCATGTGGTTTGTCCGCCATGATGCCGAGGGGCGGCCGAAGATCCTGGAGAGCCACTCCGTGGATGGGCTGAGCTGGGCTGCGCCCACAGACATCGGTATTGTAGGCTACGATCCGGCGCGGATCGTGGATCGAAGCGGAAAAGAGTGGTTGCTTGTGGTCCAGAGCGTGCAGGAGCGGGTGGATCCGGCCCGCGCCCCGACCCGGGTGTTGCGCTACCAGAGGGGTGCTCAGGGCTGGGAGGAGGAGGCCGAGCTCTTGCAGGGGGTGGGTATCGTGGACCCGGCGCCCAGGCTTCGGGAGGATGGTAGCTGGGAGCTGTACTATACGGCGCCCCCCACCAGTATCCGCCGCGCGCTCTCTCCCGACGGCCGAATCTTCACCCCTGAGGAGGGTTTTGTAGTGCTGGATACTACCGTGCCCGCATGGGTGGGAGATCAACTGGTTGCCCAGCGCCATGTGCGCGCCAAAAGTCAGCTTTTCCGGCTGGAGGATCGCTGGGTGCCCTTGGGAATCTGTGGCACCGGAGCCACGGGAACCCCGCAGCGGCTGTACTACAGCCGCGGAAAAGGCGGCTGCTGAAAAACAGATTGGGCAGCCGCGACTTTCTCCGGTAGAGTGGGCAGCATGTTCGCCCTGCTGACGCTGGCCCTGGCTCAGGATCCCCCTGCCCCTCCTCCCGACGCCTCCGCTCCTGCCACCGAGGAGGTGCCGCCCCTCCTGAAAGAGCCGGTGCTTCTTGAGTTTATCCAGGCTCCCTACCCGCCCGAAGCCGAGGCGCAGGGGCTCTCGGCGGTGGTGCGCCTGCTGATCGAGGTGGACGAGGCCGGGGCGGTCAGCAAGGTGGAGGTGCTGATCCCGGCGGGCAACGGCTTTGACGAGGCAGCGGTGGAGGCTGCCCAAAAGTTCCGCTTCTCCCCTGCGGAAGATGCGAGTGGGCCGGTACCGGTGGCGCTGGAGTTCGACTACCGCTTTGAGCTGGCCCCCGCGCCGGTCCCGGAGGAGGTGGCTCCCGCGCCCGTAGTGTTGGAGGGCCAACTTCGCGAAAATGCAACCCGCAAGCCGATCGCAGAGGCGGTGGTGCAGGTCCTGCAGGAAGGGAAGACCATCGCCAGCGGTGTCACCGATGTCGAGGGTAATTACGCGTTCCGTGGCATTGCACCAGGGAACTATGTTCTCCGCGCCTATGGCATCGATCACCCCAAAGACGACGACGTGAAGATCGAGATCGTCGCGGGCGAGGTCACCAACGTCATCGTCTGGCTGACCCGGGGTAGCTACCGCGAGGCGGGGGTCATCGGGATCTACGAGCGGGAGAAGACCCCAGAGGTGACCCGTCGGGTGATCACGATGGAGGAGGTGCGGAGGATTCCCGGTACTTTTGGAGATCCGGTGCGGGTGATCCAGAACCTGCCCGGTGTGGCCCGCCCGCCCTTCGGCGGTGGACTGCTGGTCCTGCGGGGGGCCAACCCGGAGGACAGCAACGTCTATGTCGATGGGGTGGAGGTGCCGCTGGTCTACCACCTCGGCGGCTACCGCAGCATCATCAACGCCTCGCTGATCGAGTCGGTGGACTACCTCCCCGGCACCTACTCGGCGCGCTACGGGCGCAGCACCGGTGGCGTGATCGACGTTCGCACGCACACCCAGTACCCGGAGCAGTCCAAGATCGTCTGGCGATCTGACTTCCTGGACACCGGGGTCTTTGCCACGGGGCAGATCGGGAAAAAGGTGGGCTACTCCGCCGGGGTGCGGCGTTCCTACCTGGATGCGCTGCTTGGACTTGTATTGAAGGATACAGGATTTTACGCCGCCCCCCGCTGGTTCGACTACCAGCTCAAGCTTGAAGCCATCGACGCCGGTCCAGACCGAATCTCCGGCTTTCTTTTTGGCTTTCAGGATGACCTGATCGTGCGGCTGGACGCCTCGGATGAGCCGCTGGTGGGGCTGCACTACTCCACCCATCGGCTGGTGTTCCGCTGGGAGCACCCCATCGACGACAAGCTGAGCCTGGAGCTTCAGCCTGCGGTGGGCCTGGATGGGGTCCGCTTCGGTTTTGGCAGCTTGGTGGAGCTGAGTCTGAAAGCCTGGCTGGTGGAGCTGAGGGGCAACCTCACCTACAAGCCCTCGCCGCAGCTCACCATTCGCACCGGCTTGGACAGCGAGATCAGCAGCAACGATCTCAAGGTCTATGCCAGCAGTGTGCCGGTGGACAATGACAACCCGCTGGCTGAGGAGGAGCCCTTAGAGGTCACCGAGGGGCTCTGGCAGTTCCAACCGGATCCATTCGCAGAGGTGATCTGGAGGCCGCTGAAGGACCCGGAGCGGTTGTCTCTGGTGGGGGGCCTGCGTCTGTCCACGGCTGCGCGCACCGATGCGCCTGCAAAGCTTGGCTTGGACCCTCGTTTTGGCATGCGTTTTGAGCTGTTCAAGGGGGGGACGCTGAAGGCGGGCAGCGGCCTGTACCACCAGGCCCCGCAGGGGTCCAAGCTGGGTGGGGACCTGTTTCTGGAGCAGGCCTGGTCCTCAGAGCTGGGCTGGGAGCAGAAGTTCACACCGGCGATCAGCGCCGATCTGACGGGATTTTATCGGAAGATGGACGGCCTGGGAGGGGGTGACGACCCCGGTATCGGTCGGGCCTACGGCATGGAAGTGATGGTACGCCATGCACCTGCAAATCAGTTTTTCGGGTGGATCTCCTATACACTCTCGCGATCCGAGCGCAATGACAGCCCCGGCGATCCGGAAGCCTGGTACCCCTTCGACTTCGACCAGACCCACATCCTCACCCTGGTGGCGGGCTACACGCTGCCCTGGGATTTTGATCTGTCCACCCGCTTCCAGTATGTGACCGGCAACCCCTATACGCCCTATGAAGGCGGTCTTTTCCTGATGGACTCTGGGAGCTACATCCCGCTGGCCGGTATCGAAACCAACAGCGACCGGGTTGCCCCCTACTACGCACTGGACCTGCGCATCGAAAAACTGTTCACGTTCAAGCACTGGCAGCTCTCCATCTTCTCGGACCTGTTGAACGTCGTCCATGGAAAGAACCCCGAGTTCACCATCTATAACTACGACTATACGGAGAAGGACTATGTGCAGGGACTACCCTTCTTCCCCTCTGTCGGCTTCCAGGCTGAGGTAAAGCTATGATTGCGTTGCTCTTGGCGTGTCAACAGCCTGATTTTTCTCAGGAGTGGGATCTGGATCGGCTGCGGCTGTTGGCCATCCGCGCCGAGCCTGCGGAGCCCCGGCCGGGGGAGGTGGTGCAGTTTTCGGCGCTCCAGTACGTTCCCGACGGCGCCGAGTGGTCCGCACTGTGGATCGCCTGCGTAGCGGGCAGCGAGCAAGGATGCAGCTTTGATCCTGCTTTGTTGGAGCGTCTGGAAACCATCGATCAGCTCAGCCAGCCGGAGCTGATCCAGCTCATCGCGGACCTGCAGGCTGCCGGACTGATCGGCATCCAACCTGGCTTCGACCCGGTGTGGCCGGTGCCCGAGGATGCGCTGGCAGGCCTGAGCGAGGCCGAAGCGCTGGAAGGACTCAGCGCCACCATCCAGGTGAACCTGGGGACCGAGGCCGATCAAGAGCTGGTGCTGAAGTCCATGCCGGTGAGCCTGGCCGCCACCCCCAACCACAACCCGGACGTGGTGGGCATGCGGGTGGGCGACGTGCCGCACAGCGGAGCCCCCATTGTGGTCCAGGGTGGGCGGCCGATTGATCTGCTCGCCATGGCAAGTCCAGTGGAGACCTATCAGTACACCACTTCCGAAGGAAAGGTGGAAGAACGCACCGAAAGCTATACCTGGCGCTGGTATGTCAACGGCGGGGAGCTGGGCAACGACGACACATTCCCCACCGTGACTGACGTGGAAGACGGCGCACATTCGCTGTTCACCTGGATCCCGCCCAAGGAGCCGGGCACCTACGAGGTGGATGTGGTGGTGCTGGACGGGCGCGGGGGAATGGGCTGGCGGTCGGTGATTTTTGAGGTGGAATAGGGAGAATTTCCTATTGACGTGTCAAGCCCTATGCCGACCTGCTGTTCCCTTTGACTAGAGCACCAGCTCTGCCACCAGCTCACAGAGCACCTGTAGTCCCCAGCGATAGCCGGCCTCGGGGATGCGCTCGTCGTCCCCGTGGAACATTGCCGTAAATTTCGTGCCTTCGGGAAGTTGTACCGGCGAGAAGCCCCAACACTTCATCCCCAGCTTGGACCAGGCCTTGGCATCGGTGAAGCCGGGGATCATGGTATGCAACACCGCCGCCTCTGGATCGTGGCGCCGCAACAGCGCAGAGATGCGATCCCCCAACGGATCGTCGGGGGAGGTGGTGCAGGGCGGCAGCTCCTGATCGATTGTGAATTCCAGATCCTGCCCGTCTTTCCCCAAGAGCTCCTTGATCTCGCGGATCAGATCCGCCCCGGTCTGGCCGGGCAGGAGGCGCCCGTCGATGCGCATGGTCGCCTCGCTGGGGACCTGGTTCACCTTCTCGCCGGCCCGGAACATCGTCGGGTTGGCGGTGTTGTGAAGGTTGGCATCAAAAGTGGTTGCAAGAGAAGGATCTGGGAATACGTGGTCCAATAGTGGCCCGCAGAGCGGCGCGTGCAACAGCCCATGCAGCACCAGGCGGTTGGCCAGGGGCTGGCTACGCGCCAGACTGCCGATGAAGCGCTCCATCACGGCGGTGCGGTGGTGGGGAAGGCGGCAACTTCCCAGCTTCAGTGCCACTTTTGCCAGCTTGGGGATGGGGTTGTCGCGGTTGGGCAGGGAGCCATGCCCCGGTGTGCCGCGCTGCCGCACGGTCATCCAGCACATGCCCTTTTCGGCCACCTGCACCGGGTAGTAGCGGCGTCCGCTGGAGTACATCGTGAAGCCGCCGATCTCAGAGATGGCGTACTCGGCGCGCAGCTTCTCCGGGTGGTTATCGGCCAGATAGAGCGAGCCCCAGGTACAGCCGGCTTCTTCGTCCGCCACTCCGGCAAAAATCACGTCCCGGCGGAGGGGGCGTCCCAGGCGCTTTAAGAGCGCCAGGACAAAAAACTCCATCGCGACCATGTTTTTCATGTCGATGGCGCCGCGACCCCAAATCCAGCCGTCGTGGATGGATCCGGAAAAGGGCGGGTGTTTCCAGCGGGAGGGGTCGGCGGGCACCACGTCGGTGTGGCCGGAGAGCAGGATCGGCGGACCGCCGCTGCCATCCCCGCGAAGCCGGGCGATCACATTGCCCTTTCCGGGGATGGGCTCGATGATCTCTGGCTCGATACCTTCCGCCCGTAGCCGGTCGGCCAAGAGTGTGGCCGCTTCGATCTCGTTTGGGGCCCGATCCGGCGCGTTGGTGGTATCGATGCGCAGGAGGGTTTGGAGCAGCGCCACCGCCTCATCGCCCAGGGTCTGGAAGTCGACGCCGTCCAGCACGGCGCTCACTCAGCCGCCAATGAATGAAGCCTCATTCAAATCTTCTCTTGGGAGGAGCCTGCACATCTGACAGTGTTGGCGTCTCCGGGTAGGGGAAGCCGTCGGGAAGGGTATTGTGTTCGGGCAGCGCGAAGGGATCCGAAAGCGGGCCACTCGTGCGGGCGACCGGCTCATCCAGGCGCACGGTGATCGCGGCATCCTCTGCCGGCAGCTCGGGCTCCGCAAGCAGCTCGTCTGCGGGTGGGCAGGTGGTCTCGCCGGTTCCCACCACCTCGTCGGTGCCGGTAGGGTAGGACAGCGAGTCCTCGTTTTCCGTCTGCTCGGGGATCTGCTCGGTCATGGCGTGCTCCGCGCCATCTGTATCATTCTCCGCCGATGTCGCCGGACCGGCGGGATCTTGGGGTGCGAGGTCGGGAGGCGGCATGAACTCCTGCTCCTCGTACCGCTCCGCCAGATCCAGTACCTCGGCCGTGAGCATCTCGATCTCGGCCGTGTGCAGCTCCTCCAACTCTTCGGGGAGCGGATCCACTTCCGCCGTTTCCAAGGTTTCCAGGTCGTCAAGACCCAGCTCCATCGGCATGCCTTTCAGGCGGGCCAGGCTCTCGTCCGCCATCCGAAGCTGGTGGGCGAGGTTGAAGAGCATGGCCTCTTTCCACCACACGGCCGCCGCGGCGGGCGGGTTGCGCAGGTGCTCCAGCTCGATCCGGTACAGCCAGCCTGCGGAGGCGGCGACGCAGGAGGCGGTGCGTGGCCCCGCGTCGATCAGCGCATTGATCCCCACCATCGCGCCCGGCTCGATACGATCCAGGTGCTCGGCCTTGCCACCGTGGACATGGCGAACCACCTCCACGCCACCTTCAGCAAGGATAAAGGCCCAATTCCCGGGCTCTGCCTGGAGGAAAATCAGCTCCCCCTCCGACATGGGTACGGGCCGGAAGCAGGTGGTCAGCGCCAAAATAGCCTCGGGCGGGGCATGGGCCAGCCCGCGGACCCGCCTGAGCAGGGGGGCCAGCGGTGGACAGGAGGTGCTGGGGCCGCCCGGCACCAACGCACGCCACATTCGGGCGAGGCCCGCCAATTCTTTGCGGGCGGGGGCCTGCATGCCACCGGGGGCCCTGGCGGTGATCAGCTCGCCGGTGCGGCGCACGCGCTGGACGACCTGGAACAGGGCCTGCTCCACTACCCCAGAGTACACGTCGACCAGACCGGCGCGGATACGGGCCAGATCGGAGCTGCTGATCAGGATCAGGCGGGTGCGCTGAGTCGCATAGACCGTCGCGGCGCGTCGTCCACCCCCGTAGATGCCCGACTCGCCCACCAGATCCCCCGGGCGGAGCCGGGCCACGGTCTCGCCGCCCACGTCCACAGCCAGTTCACCCTCCAGGACGATGCCCAACTCAGCAGCAGGATCGCCCACTTTCCAAAAGGGGGCGCCCACATCGACGTGAACGTCCACCCAAAGGGGAGCAATACGTTGAATGGCCTGGTTAGAGGCCTTGCGGAAACACAACAGACGGGAGAGTTCTTGGACGGTCGGCACGGCGCGAGTCTACCGATTTTCGCACCATTCGGCAAGGGCCTGCGCACACAGAAGCGCATGAATGACCGAGGAGGCCGCTCAACGCGCCAGGGCCATCCCGATCTGCGCGGCCATCCCTACGATGGTGGACATGCTTGCCACGAAGGCGATGGTGCGCCAGGGCTGCATCTGGCCGAGGTAGAAAAAGGTATGGAGCAGGCGGCTGAGCACCCACACCGCCGCATAGCCCTTCATCGCGGCTGCACTTCCGCCACTTGCGACAAAGCAAAAGCCGATGCTTACATAGATCCAGGCGTTTTCGGTGAAGTTGCGGTGGGCACGCAGGGCGCGTTCGGCATCTGCCGGGTCCTGAGCTGCAGTGGCCCCAAAGGACTTCATATCCTCTGGGTTCACCGTGCCTTTTCCGCGCAGCCGGGCCACGCCAGGCGCGGCAGCCAGTACAAAAACATTGACCAGCATGCCCAACAAGCTTGCCGCGTAGACCCGAAAAGCCTCATTTGCCCAGAGTTGATCCATGGAAACCTCGGGCCGGAGTGTAGCAGATGGCAAGAGCGAATGGGGCGCCTGGCACCTTAATTGGCGATCATCCCGTCCAGCTCCGCTACCACCCGCTGCACCTCGCTGTCGCCGGTGCGCACAAACAGTCGCTCAAAATACCCTTTTGCTGCGGGCAGGTCGCCGATGACATTGGCGCAGAGCAGCCCGGCCTGCTTCAGCGCCTCCGGGTGCTCCGGAGCCTGTTGCAACACCTGTGTGAGCAGCCGCAGCGCGGCACGGGGCTCGGTTTCGCGGCGCAGGATCGCCCGATCCAGCAGGCGCTCGGCCCGGAGAAGTGCGGGAGCAACGGGGGCCTCGGCATTCAAGAGCTGCACATGCCCACGCATCCCTGAAAAGGCCGTCTGAAGGTGAGAGAGCAGCGCCCGTGGCGCCACAGGTCGGCAGAAGACCAGCGGCTTGATGAAGCCGGGACTGAGTTTCCCGTACAAGAAGGGCCGCGCCGCATCGAAGTTTGCAGCCACCCAGCGTCCCAGGGGAGCCGTCGCGTAGACCCGCCCGCCCGCAGCCCAGGCCAGCCCCAGGCCCTCGGGTAGGGCCCGGTCCAGCTCTTTGGCGGTCTCTACCGCGCGGTGGATACTTTCCCAGCTCTCCTCTGGATGAGCGCCCAGCAGCAGCGAGCCTCCCAGGGTTTTGTAGCCACGCTTACAAAATAGTTCTATCAGGCGGCGAATCTGGCTTAAGTTGGCCGGCCCGGCCCCCTTTCGCAGGAGCCGATCATCCAGGTGGCCCAGCTCCCAGGACAGCCCGGACGGGTCCACCCCTGCCTGTTCCAGCGCGTCGAGAAAGTCGTCATTCACCGGCGCGGGCTGCACAAAGCCGGCAAGATCCACCCTCAGTCCAGCGGCCACAATCGCCCGCAACACCGCGATGGCGTGGCGCGCGTCGGGGACATTCAGCTCGGATGCGGTCAGCCAGAAGCGGCGGATACCCGCCTTCCGTAGTGCCTGGAGCTCGGCAAGGATCTCCTCCACGGGGCGTGGCCGCACCTGACCGCCATGGAAGGAGGCCTCCACACAAAAATTGCAGCGTCGGTCACAGCCGGCCGCAAGCTGAACGGGCACACGCGCATCCCGACTGCGGCAGAGCTTCAGGTACTCGGACATGCGCGGGGTGGGGCCGGGAGGCGGGCGCCAGGCCGCCGCATCGCCATGCTGCCGCCCCGCAAAGGGGCGCTGGCGGTCGAGGATTCGGGGATCCTCTGGGAGCGCGGCCGGAAAGGGCTGGCCCTGCACCATTGCCCGACCAAGACGCCAAATCAGGTCTTCGGCGGCGCCCAGAATGCCAAAGCGGATGCCCAGATAGTCCAGCAGCCCCTCGGGCATCGAAGAAAGTGCGGCTCCACCAGCCAGAATCGGAATCTGTTTCGCCTGAGCGGCCTGTACCAGTGGCCGGATCTGAGGCAGGTAGAAGGTGGTGTCGATGGGGCCCTTGCCCTCTGCCGTCCGAACGATGAGTGCATCGTCCACGTTGCGGATGGAAAAGCCCACCAGATCGGGCTCCCAGGCCAGCGCCTTTTTGAAGGCCGCGAGGGGTTGTGGCTCCAGCCAGGGTGCCACCAGGCGCACGTCGCAGCCGGAAAGCCGAAAACATTGCGCCACCCGCTCTGCTCCGTAGGGAGGAACCGGAGTCACGGTGATGGCCGGATTTGCGTATACCAGCAATATTTTGGGCATCAGACCACCATTTTGCGAAGTCGCCAGCGCCGGCCGCCCTGCTCGGTGGGGCGGCTCAGCTCGCCGCGCTCGTCGCGCTGCATGCGGCGGCGCACCTCCTCGACCGGGAGCTGCTGCGCCAACAACCAATAGAGCTTGGTGGTCGCGGCCTCCAGGGTCAAGTCATAGCCACTGATCACCCCCGCGCGGGCGAGCCCGGCACCGGTGGCATAGTCCCCGAGCTTGACGCCGCCCCGCAGGCACTGCGTGCGATCCACAATCACGACGCCCCGGGCGTTGGCCTCGGCGATGGCCTCCAGAAAAGGCGCGTCGTTGTTCGGGGCATTTCCCACCCCGTAGCCTTCCAGGATCAAACCCTGCATCGGGGGCTGAAGCAGGTTGCGCACCAGCGCGGCCGACAGGCCCGGAAACAGCCGCAGGGTGCCGATGGAGGCCGGGTGGTGCAGGGCCACATGCAGGGGGCCGTCTGGGAGCGGGCAAAGTAGCTCCCGATCCACATCGATATCCACGCCTACCGTCGCAAGTGGGGGAAGGTTTGGAGAGGCGAAGGCATCAAAACCTTCGGCGTCTACCTTCACCGATCGACAGCCGCGCAGCAACTTGTCGCCAAAGTACAGGCACACCTCAGGAACGGCGATGCTCCCGGCAATCTGGATGGCGGTGACCAGATTTTCGCGGGCGTCGGTACGCGGCTCGGAGAGGGGGATCTGGGAGCCGGTGAGGATCACCGGCTTTCGCAGTCCCTCCAAAAGAAAAGCCAGGGCCGAAGCGGTAAAAGCCATGGTATCCGTGCCGTGGAGCACCACAAAGCCGTCGTAGGCCTCGTGGTGGGCGGCAATGTCCAAGGCGATATGCCACCAGTCCTTTGGCGTCATGTTCGCCGAGTCCACCAGGTGCTGGTACTCGTGAACCTCGTAGTCAGGCATCGATGGGTGGTGAAGCTCCGCGATGCCCGCCATCAGCTCTTTCAGCAGCCCGGGGGTAGGATGCCAGCCATCCAAGCCCTTGCGCATCCCGATGGTACCACCGGTGTAGGCGATGTAGACCCGTCGCTTCATCCCCGCCGACGCAACCGCACCAGAGCGGCCGCCAGGCCCACGGCAAACAGGGCGGCTGTTCCGCCGTTCCGAGGGCTGCTGGAGCAGGAAAACATACCTTCACTGGAGTAGTTCTCGCCTACCTGCTTGGGGCGAACGGGGTCATCCAGATCCCCGATGTCATCGTTGCCACCTGGATCGGCATCGGCGTCGGTGTCGGTGTCGGCATCGGTGTCGGTGTCGGTATCCGAGTCGGTGTCCGAGTCGGTGTCGGCATCACTCTCCAGCTCGGACAGCGAATACACAGGGGTGTACTGCTCGATCCAGCTAATCTGCTTGTCCACACGGGCCGCGCCGTTGTAGCCGCCCTCGCAGGGGGTGTTGTCGTCATCGGCCACAAAGGAGTTGACGCCGGCCAGCTCGAACTTGCCGCCGGCCATGGGCTTCAGCGCCGAGCCACCGGAGTCACCCGAGCACACATTCTGGTTGTCCGAGGGGTCGTAGCCGTACATGATGTTGTTGTCGTACTGCCACAAAGGAATCTCGGCCATGTGCTTCTTTGAGGAGTCCTGCCCATTGTCGCTGGTGATGCCCCAGCCCACATAGGTGAAGTCCACCCCCACGTCACGATTGGTGATCGCGGTCTTGTTCACCGGCATGATGTCGGTGGTGGTCGCTGCGGCTTTCAGCTCCACGATGCCGATATCGTTCTGCAAGGACTGGCTGTCGTAGTTGGGATGCGCGTCCCAGCCCGTGATCTCCATGTACTCCTTCACGCCGTTGGAGGTGTTCAGATCATAGCCGACGATGGCGTAGTGGTAGCGCAGGCCCTGGCGCTCGTTGTCGTCGAAGGCTTCCACGCAGTGTGCCGCAGTGAGTACCCAGGTGGGTGCGATCAGCGTGCCCGAGCAGAAATTGTAGCCGTAGCCCCGCGAATCCGCGGAGTACAGGGTGACGGTCTGCGCGAAATCGCGCGTTTCCGAGCCGTTGATGATGGGGGGGGCAGTCTGGGCATACAGGACACTGGACAGAAGCAGGAGCATGGCACACCGTGACCCCTTCCCCTTAGCCTGAGTTTTTCGTGCCCGCCGCTCTCCCGTCCGTGCATCTGACGCTTCTTTGGCGGTCGGTCGGCCGGCGGATAGTGCGGCCACCCGGATTGTCTTGCCTGGTCATGGACGGGAAGGTATTGCGCCTGCGTCGGTTAGTATCAGGTCCTTCTGCTTGGGGTAAACATGCGCCCATTGTCGCTGCTGGCTGCTTTCCTCTCCCTTCCTCTGATCTACGGGGTTGCCGTGGCCGCGGCACCCGCCAACGTGAACCCCAACCCCTTCGTGGTGATCGGGGTGGACGGGATGGAGTGGTCGGTGGTGGACGATCTCTCCGCAAAAGGTCAACTGCCGAACATTTCCGCACTCCGTTCGCGCTCGGCCACCGCGAAGTTGGCGACGGACTATGGTGCCAACTCGCCAATCGTGTGGACAACGGTTGCGACAGGGATGAACAAAGAGGTTCATGGAATCACGAATTTTGACGTGGCCACCGACACGGGAACGGCGCCGGTCTCCTCCTCCATGCGCAAGGTGCCTGCGATCTGGAACATGGTCGGCAATTACGATCGCAAGGTGATGATGTTGGGATGGTGGGGTTCCTGGCCCGCGGAAAATGTGAACGGCATCATCGTGACGGACCGCGCGCACCGGGCGGTGGAGAACCGCGTGTCGCCTTCGGCCTTCGAGCCGACTTTTGCGCTGGACCTGAAGTCCATCAATTCCGACCGGAGCATCTTCCCCACCGATGAAGACTCCGGTGCGGAAGACCGGATCATGTCCTGGTATCTGACGCGCAATGCGGCCTCTTCCTTCAACCTGATCATGGCCTATCTGCATGGCACCGATCTGGTCAGCCACAAGTATTGGAAGTACTATCGCCCGGACGGTTTCTCGAGCGTAAATGCGGAAAACAAGGCGAAGTACGCAGATATGGTGCCCGCCAAGTACCGGGCGGTGGATGCGGTGATCGGGAAGCTGGTGGCCGGTGCACCCAAAAATACCAACATTCTCATCATCTCCGACCACGGTTTTGGTCCGCTGCCGGAGGAGTTTGTGAAGGTGTCCTTGGATCTGGACACGATGTTGGGCCACCTGGGCTTTGTGAGCCGCAGTGGAACCACGGTGGACTTCAGCAAGAGCAAGGTCTATAACTACGAAACTGCTGGCTTCCAGATGGTGAAGATGGTGCGCTTTTCGCTGGCCGGCCGCGAAAAGGGCGGCACCGTGACGGTCGAGCAGCAAGCTGCCATTCGGGCGGATTTGACGGCGAAATTGGCCCAGGTGAAGTACGAAGATGGGGCACCCGTCTTCGCCGTGCGCGATGCCAAGCCCTATGAGCAGAAGAAGGGTGCGGACTTCGTCATTGAAGTGCTTCCCAAGGGTGCTTCCACGCGGGTGAGCTACAACGGCCAGACCTATACCGATGTGGTGCGCCAGCTTGTGGAGCACTCCGGTGGGCACGGTTGGTTGCCTCCGGGCGTGTTCTTCGCGGCCGGGCCGGACATCGACCCGAAGGCCAAGCTGGACGGGATCCGCATCCATGACATCACGCCCACGGTGCTCTATGGTATGGGCCTGCCGGTTGCCCAGGATTTTGCTGGGAAAGCCTGGACCACCCTCTTCAGCGCCGCCTTCCAGAAGGCGCACCCGCTCCAGACCATTCCCACCTATGGTACCTTGAACGCCGGGGCTCCCACTGAGAACGGCCAGACCGACCCCGAGATGCTGGAACAGCTTCGGGCCCTGGGCTATATCCAATAGCTCTGCGGGGGTTCGGTGCTCTACGACGGTTTTGAGGCGATCATCGGGCTGGAGTGCCACGCGCAGCTCCGCACCCGTAGCAAGATGTTCTGTGCATGCCCTTTGCCGGCTGACGGTGCCACCGAAAATAGTTGTATTTGCCCCATCTGTATGGCGCACCCGGGCACGCTGCCGGCCTTGAACACCATGGCGGTGGCGCTCGGGGTTCGAGCGGGGCTGGCACTGTCCTGTGATGTGCATTCGATTTCGATTTTTGCGCGAAAAAATTACTTTTATCCAGACCTTCCCAAGGGCTACCAGATCTCGCAATACGACCGCCCCCTCTGCACCGGCGGCCGGTTGCACACGGCGCTCGGCACCGTTGGGATCACCCGGATCCACCTGGAGGAAGACGCTGGGAAGATGCTGCACGAGGGGGAGCGCAGCGTGGTGGACTGGAACCGCGCGGGTGTGCCGCTGATCGAGATCGTGAGCGAGGCGGACATGCGCAGCCCCGAGCAGGCGGAGGCCTACATGCGGGGCCTGCATCGGGTTTTGGTCAGCGCGGGAATCTGCGGCGGTGACCTTGAAAAAGGGCAGATGCGTTGCGACGCCAACATCTCGGTGCACCGCCCCGGCGAGCCCTGGGGCACCAAAGTGGAGGTCAAGAACGTCAACTCCTTCCGCTTTGTGGCCAAGGCGATCCGCTACGAGATCGAACGTCAGATCCAGGCGATCAAGAGCGGCGAAGGGATCAGCCAGGAGACGCGCACCTGGGCGGGCAACCGCACGGTGCTGCTGCGCAAGAAGGAAGGAAGCGCCGACTACCGCTACTTCCCGGAGCCGGATCTGGGGCCCCTGGTGCTCACCGAGACCGACCTGGAGACCGCGCGGGCCGGGCTGCCCGGGGCGCCAATGGATCTGTACCTGCAGGCGCAGGATCAGGCCAAAAAAGACGCATGGATCCAAAGCTATGGACTGAGTGCCGCGGATGTGGGCGTTCTCCAGGGCGAGCCCGAGGTGGGGGCCTTTTTTGAGGAGGCGGTACGGTTGGGGGGGCCCGCCAAAGCCATGGCCAACCTGGTGATGTCGGAGATCCTCAGGCGCTGGAATGCCGATGGCATCGGCCGCCTCAGTCCGGCGATGCTGGTGGACATCCACCGCCTCCTGGAGGGTGGGGGGGTGAATCGGGACGGGGCGCGGCAGATCCTGGATCGGATGGTGGCCGAGGGCGGACAGGCCGCCACCTGGGCGGAGCAGCTCGGGCTGAAGCAGCTCTCCGACGAGGGAGCACTGCAGCGCGTGGTCGCCGAGCTGCTGGAAAAGCACGCCGCGGAGCGCGATCGCTACCGTGCGGGAAACAAGGGATTGATGGGCTTCTTTGTCGGAGAGCTCATGAAGGTCACGCAGCGCCGCGCTGACCCCAAGCTCTCCGCCACGCTACTGCGTGCGGCCTTGGAAAGCACCACGGCGGCGCCGGACAAAACAGGTTAGTCCCCCTTCGGCGGAGCCCTGCTTGACCTCCTTTTACTACACCCGTGAGCCCGGTGCAGACGGACAGATCCTGACGGCGGACGGTGTCGCGCCTGGAAAGACGCTTGACAAGCTGCTTTCTCGGGAACGTCCATCGCTGAGGGCTGCGCTGGAGATCGGGTCGGCGCTTGCAGATGTCCTCTCCATTGCCATTGAAGATGGCATGGTACACGGTGATATCGACCCGACTTTTGTGAAGGTGGACGATCGGGGTGCTGTGCACCTGGAAGGTTTCGGAACGCCGCGCAGCACAATGGCACCGGAGGGCACCTCGGATCGGCCTCCCGTGGATATGTATGGGTTGGGCCGGGTTCTGCACGCGATGCTCACCCCCGGCGGCTTGGGGCGTATGCCCACAGATCCGGACGGTCACGACGATCACGTCGTCAACCGTGTGCTGGAGATGGATTTTGCTCAGGTGAAGGGGAAGCGCTGGGTGGACGATGTTCGCCGCTTTCTCTGCACCATTCTTGCCTGGCGGCCCGAGGAACGTCCGGCGCCGCTGGACGCTGCAAACGTACTTGCATCCGTAGCCGGTAGCTGTCCGGGAGAAGGGGTGGAGGCCTGGGCACGGCGTGTCCACAGCCTGTCCCAGTCCCGCGCGGTGTTGCCCCCTACGGGCCTGCCCGAGCCAGAAGCGCTGGGTGGACCGGTACAACTGGGCGCGCCCTTGCGCACCGGGCCCGTGCGGAAGGCGCCCTCTTCCAAGGGCGAGTCCACCATGGCGTGGAGCCGCGACAAGATCGCGGCGATGTTGGCCGAGCAGGATGCGGAGGAGGAGCTGCCGCCGCCGCGTGCTGCGGCGCCCCGGGCTTCCGAGCCTCGCCGCGATCCCCCGCCCGCGCGTCCTCCCGAGCCCTACTACTCTGAGCCGCCACGGATGGAGCCCGCGCGCCCAGAGCCCGCGCGCCCGCCAGAACCCCGGCCAGAGCCGCGTCGGCCGGAACCTGAGCCGCGTCGGGAGCCGGCGCGCCCGGTCATCAGCCAGACCGACGACGATCCCTTCGCTGATCCAGAGCCCAAGGGCAGCGGTCTGAAGATTGGTGTGGTGGTTGGGGTCGTCTTTTTTGTGCTCTGTGGCGGATTTTTGGCACTGGGTGGCGGCTGGGTGGCCCTGAGTAACATGGGCGGCTCGGGAACCAGCACCACCGGTAAGCCGGAGACCACCGGAGGTACGGACCCCGTGCCTTCCAACCCGGAAAACCCACCGCAAAACAATGGTAACGGTGAGCCCGCCCCTGCGCCGGCCCCCGCGCCGGCCCCGGCCGAGGCTCCCGCCCCTGCGCCCTCGCCGGCCCCCGCACCCACACCGGCCCCCGCTCCCGCACCCACGCCGGCCCCTGCGCCCACCCCGGCCCC
>JBEIQS010000122.1:0-17974 GCA_040376425.1 Alphaproteobacteria bacterium
CGGTGCCGGACCTGCAGACCCCGGCCGAGGCGGAGGCGCTTCGGCTATCACTCTCGGCCGTGGATGGCGTTCAAGAGGTCTGGATCAACCTACCGAAGCAGGAAGTGGATCTGCGCCACAACCCGCAGGTGGCCACGCTGAACCAGCTTCGCACCGGCGTACAGACGGCGCTGGGGCAGCCCCATGCAACGCCGGTGGCGCTGCCCACGCCCTTGGTCCAGCTCTCCGACCTGCGCATCTCCCAGCTCCAAGCCACCGGAGCCTGCTCCGGCCTGAAGGTAGAGGCGGAAGGCGCCTTTTCCCTCTCCTCCCTCAGCCTGACCGATCTGGCGGGCGACACTGTGCTGGGCCTCTCCGTCCACGGAAAAGAGGCCTGCTCGTTGGTGGATCTGCGGATTCAGAACCTGACCGCGCAGAGCGGGGCCGCCCTGGGCCTGCTTCTGCACGCCGACCATCCCCACCTGCGCGGCCTGACCGTCACCCGGGTGCAGGGCCTTCCTGCGGCGGGCCTGATCCTGCGCGGCGGGGCCCCGGACCTGGAAGGGGCGCGGGTGGCCGAGATTTCCGGCGGCGGTGCTTTGGGGGTGGGAATCTTCTGCCCGCCCGGGCTGCTGCCCCTGCGCGTGGCGGACCTGAGCGTGGAGGCGGTGTCCGGAACGGCCAGCCTCGCCGCCGAAGATTTGGCCGCTACCGAGGCATCCTCCGTCTGGGAGGACTGGGATGGCAAGCTGCCGCTCCCGGCGCCGGTGCGTTTGTACGGGCTGTTGATCTCGGCACCGGTGCTGCCCGACGATGCGGTGCTGGACGAGGGGGAGCCCGCTGCGATCCTGCTACAAGACCTGGTATTGCGTCGCATCGGCGGAACCGCACTTCAAGTGGCCGCCGCGCTGCGGCCTCTCCAGGTGCGCCGCACTGAGATCGTGCAGGCCGCCCGAGGCGCGCTGATCGCCAGCGACAGCAGCTTCTGGACCGCAGGCAGCTTCCACCAGCTCCGCGAAGGGCTCCTCGTGGGCCCCGGAGAACTGTTTTTTTACAATAGCGTTTTCACCTCGATCACCGACAACCAGGCACTGCGCCTGGGCAGCGAGTCCCGCCTTGCGGGCGGCGGCGGACTGTATGCCGAGCTGGGTGGCAGCCTGTGGCGCAGCCTACCCACCGCCGGGGTCTACCTGAGTGCCCCTGCAGGCGCCGCGCCGATCAGCGTGGAGACCGGCGCCATTCCGCCAAGCAGCTCCATCGATCTGCGCCCCAACCCGGCCATGCCCGCGAGTGTGGCGGTGGCCGGCGAGGCATCGGTCCACCCCCACATCGGCGCCTGGGCACCCAGCCAAAGCCAGGCCAAGCTGGCGGAAGATCCTCTTCGCACCCCCCTCTCAGAGGCACCCAAGCCCGTTGCGCTGCCACCGGTGGACAGCCTCGCGCACGACTACCCCCGCCTGCTGGCGCTGCTGTTGCAGCGCGCGCGCACCACCATGCCGGCCTGGGAGCAGCGCGACGCGGCCGATCTGACCACCACCCTGTTTGAAGCCTATGCCTACCGCTTGGACCAGCTTGCCTGGGCCCAAGAGCGGGTGCTGACCGAGTCCACCCTGGAGACTGCCCGGTTGCGCCGCTCGGTCGAGGATCATGCGCGGGTGTTGGACTGCCTGCCCGACCCCGGCCTCTCCGCCTGCACCCTGGTGCGGATGTCTCTTGACCTGTCAAGACTTTCCGGACTGACCAAAGACCTGTTGGTTGCCCAAGAAGTTCGCGATCTATTAGACACCTCTCAGACGAATGCGGTATCCGATCCGGCAGAGCGGGAGCGCCAGATCCACGGCCGGGTACGCGAGGCGCTGGGTCGGGTGGGGCTGTTGAACCCGCCGCTGGTGCTGCCCGGGCAGAGCCTGTTGACCAACGAGGCCGGTGCAGAGGATCTGCTGGTGTTTGCCACCGAGCAGCGCCTGGAGTGGCACTGGGATCTGCACCGGATGCGCCTGCTGACCGGGGTCGCTGCGGGCTCCACCTCGGCCGTGCTGGCCCTGGAAGCGTCGGCCACCCGGCTGGACACGGTACTGGAGGGGCGCTGGTTGCTTTTTGTAGATCCCAAAAGCGACCAGCGCCATCCGGTGCGGGTGACCCGCGCCCGCCGCACCGCCGCGGGGGTGGAGATCTTCTGGGATCCGCGCCGGCCTCTTCCGGTCGCCCTGGGCGGCCTGGATCGCGGCACCCTGGCCGAGGCCGCCGAGGTCTGGGGCAATGTGGGCGTGGCCTGGCATGGTCTGCCCCTGGCCGCCCCCGATCAGGAGCCCGAAGACCCGCTGCCGATCCAGCGCTGGCTGCACATGCTGAAGGTGGAGCTTTCCGGCGCTCCCGGCCTGGAAGTGCCGGTGCCGCTGTCGCCGCTGAGCCGCCAGGCCACCGGGCTGCCCTTCCCGGGCGAGGGCCCGCGCAGCGGCACCCTTTGCCTGCGGGTGCAGGTGGAGGAGGACGTGTGGACACAGGTGGACGACCTCTCCACCGCCGACCCCAGCGACGAAGTTTATGTACTGCGCACCGGTGCAGACGGAAAGCCGGTGCTGCGCTTTGGCGATGGGGTGAACGGCGCATCGCTGCCCCGCCGCCCCCTCACCCTCTCCTTCTCCCTGACCCTGGGCCTGGGCGCGGCCGGCAATGTCCGCACCGGCGCCGTCTGCCGACTCCTGCAGCCGGGTGCGCCGGAGGGCGGCGACCTGGATCCCGCGCGTCGCCTGGGGGGCCTGCCCGGACCGGGGCGTTTGGAAGCCCTGCGCGCGTTGGTACAGATTTCCTCCTGCATTCCCGCAGAGGGTGGCCGGGATCCCGAAGCGCTGGAGCGCCTGCGCTACCGGGCCCCCCTCTCCATCCGCACCCCCCTTTCTGCGGTGGCTCCGCGCGACTACGAGCGGATCCTGCTGCGAATGCCGGAAGTAGCGGGTGTCCGTGCGCGGGTGCGTCATGGGGTGACCCGCCCCGTAGTGCGTGTGACCGTGCTGTTGCGAGACGACGATCAGCTCGACCCGGCGGAGCGCCTGCGTCGCTTCTCTCGGGTGCGGCGGCAGTTGGAAGAGATCCGCCTTTTAGGGGTGGATGTGGAGCTGGTGCCCCCGGCCTGGGTACACCTGCACCTGGCACTGGAGGTGGAGGCCGAAGCGCACACCGCCGCCACCAGCCTGCGGGATGCGGTGCGCACCGCCCTCGCGGGCAACGGGGGGGCGCTGGACCCGGACTCCCTGGGCCTGGGGGGCGATGTACACCTTTCCAAGCTCTACGAGGCAGTACTGGCAGTTCCCGGTGTTTCCTCTGTGGTTTTCCGCCGCCTGGCGCGGGCCCCCACCCAGCTCCTGGATCCCCACGCGGTCTTTCCGCTGGGCGGCAACCTGGACGCCCCCAACCTGATCACCCAGGGCGTTCTACCGGTAGGGCCAGAAGAAGTGGCCACCCTCCGTCGCCTCTCCGAGGGTGATGGAATCCTGGACATCCAGATCAGCGGAGGTCTGCGATGAGCCGTCCCCTGTACCCGGCCCCCTCGCACACGGCGCTGTTTCAGCAGCTCTGCGCGGACGTGGAAGCCGGCTTCCGCGACGCTCCCCGGCGCTGGGAGCCCACCCGCACCGGGCTGGAGGACAGTGGTCGTGGCATGTTAGATGCCTTCTCCCTGGGTCTTTCGGTGCTCTGGCTGTACCAGCAGCACTGGGCCGAAGAGGCCCTGCTGCCCACCGCGCAGCAGGACAGTGCGGTCGAGCGGCTCCTGGGCCAGCTAGGCTACCAGCCCTCTCCGGGCACTGCTGCTTTTGCCTTCCAACAGTTTGAAGTGCGCGAGCCCGCCTTGCTGCCCCAGGGCTTTGCCGTGCAGTCCCCCGCCAAGGGCACCGAAGCGGAAGCCACCTTTGAAACCCTGCATGTGCTGCGCGCGCACCCGGCCCTGAACCTGATCCGCCCCAGCGCCAGCGTGGAGGCGGCGCTGCCCAGCACGGCGGGCACCCCCATTGCGGCCAACGCCAATGTGACTGCCGCCAACAACGTGTCCGAGGCGCTGAAGGCGTGGCTGGACAGCGCGCGGGGAGATGCGGCTGCCGCCGCCAAAGCCAGCCAGGCCCGCCAGGATTTGCTGAAGGCCCGCGATTTTTTGAAGCTGCTCGAAGACAAGGGCGTTGCTCTTGACGCGTCAACGAAAGAAGTGTTGTGCAAGGCGATGTGCGGAAGCGCCCACGCCGCAGCCGATACACTGGACGCGTCGGCACCGGTGGAGAGCACGCCCGCGCAGCAGCTCTTGGGAGCCGAGCTGGATCGCCTTGCGGCGCAGGAACCGGGCCTGTTTGCAGGCTTGAACAATACCCTGAAGGCCTGTGGCAAGGACAAGCCGCTCAAGGGCGCAGCCGGACGAAGCCGCACGCGCCAGCCGCCCGGCGTCGTGACAACCTGTGGCAAGGACAAGCCGCTCAAGGGCGCAGCCGGGCTGTCGGCGGATCGGGTGGCCGGACTGGTGCCACTGTTGGAGGCACTGGTGGCCGGGGTGGAGCAGGCCTCGCGGGACCGTTTTGCCCGCCTGCATGGCACCGAAGTGCTGAATATGCTGGACCGTCAGGCCCGGCTGGGGATGAAGGCGCCGCTGCTGCCCGCCGGAGCGACCCGCCTGAGCATCACCTGGCCGAAGGAACAGCCCGATCTCCGTCCTGGAGACTGGCTGATCCTGGGTAGTGAAGTGTCCCGCGTGGGCTCGGATGGCAAGCCCACCGTAGATCAGAGCTGGCGGCAGGCCATCCGCATCACCCAGATCCGCAACGAGGCAAGCCGCAGCGACCTGCTCTTCGAGCCTCCGCTCCAACAAAAAATACGTCTGGACCAACTTATCCTTGCGGGTAACATCGCCCTGGTCAGTGAGGGCAGCACCGTGACTGAGAGCCTGCAGGGCAGTGCACCGCTGCTGCCGCTGGGTCGCGGGCCGCTGACCTGGATTCTGGACCCCGCCGCTCCGGCCGGACGCCGCCCGGAAGTGCAGCTTACGGTGAATGGTCGGGCCTGGCAGCGGGTGGACACACTGCTGGATGGTAGCCCGAACGGACCGAATTTCGCCGTGGAGTGCAGCCCCGGGGGCGGGGCCCGCCTGCGCACCGGCGCGGGGGGCCTGGGCGCCACCCTTCCCGAAAATGCGGCGCTCCAGCTTCGCTATCGTGTGGGTCTGGGCGCCGCGGGCAACCGTGCAGCGGGCCGCATCGATGGCCGCCGCTCCGACCACCCGGCGCTACTGCGCACCCAGAACCTGCTCCCCGCCTGGGGAGGCGCCGATCCCGAGGATCGCAGCCTTGCCCGACGCCGCGCACCTGCCGCCCTTCGCGCCGTGGATCGTGTGGTTTCCCTTCCCGATCTCCGTGCTGCGGCCCTCAGCTTTGACGGCGTCTCCCGCGCCCGGGTCTTCTCCGATCCCCGGCAGCCCCGCCGCTTCTCCGTGGTGGTCTGCGGCCCCAACAACCAGCCGCTCACCGCCTCGGTACACCGCGATCTCCGCCGCTTTTTGGAGGAGCGTTGCCCACCGGGCATCCAGGTGAGCTCGCTGGATCCCGTACCCCTTCCCCTGGCCCTGGGCCTGCGTGTCCGCGTGGTGCCCGGCACGGATCCGGTGCTTCTGGAGCGGGAAATCCGCCTGCGCCTGGGCCTGGACAGCCAGGCCGACCGCGAGCCGGGGCTCTTGGACCCCCGCCGTGTGGACCTGGATGCCGACGTTCAGCTCTCCGCTGTGTACGGGGCCCTGGAGGGGCTGGCCGGCGTCCGCGGCCTGGTGGTCACCACCCTGGGCAAGGCCCAGACGGTGGCCGACCGCATCCAGACCCGCCCCGTGGAGATCCCCGTTTGGGAGCCTGCCGCCTTCACCCTGCGTATTGAGGAGGCTCCCGAAGCATGAGTCGCCCCTCTCCTCGCCTGATCGACCTGCTTCCCGCCCTGCTGCGCGCGCGGGACCAGAGCACGCTGCTGCCCGGCGGTCTGCCTGCGGGGGCCCCGCTGAGCCGCCTGTTGTCGGCCTTGGACCAACAACTCCACCAGCTCCAGGCGGCGATCGACGGGCTGGAGGACAACCTCTTCCCCGAGCGGGCCTCGGCCGAGGCGCTGCGGCTGCTGGCAGAGCAGTACGGCGCGCTCTTGCTCAGTCAAGACCTGCGCAATAATCGTGGGGTTGTAGCAAAGAATATTCACTGGCAACGCCGCAAGGGCTCGCCCGGTTGCCTGGAAGAAGTGCTGGACGTGACCACCGGCTGGGGCGTGGAGGTGGACGAGGCCTATCGCTCGCTGAACCAGACGCAGGATCTGAGCGCGCCGCTACCTGAGCGTGGCAGAACCTGGGATATCAGCGATCCGATCACCATGGCGGACCCACTGTCCCGACGGATGGCCGCAGCCGCCGCACGCTGGACGCGGATCACCGAGCTGGGAAGTGCCGATCTGGAGAGCACGCTGGTGGACCTGCTGATGGAGCACCTGGGCGACGAGGATGCCGCCCAGCCCGCCACCGCCCCGCGCAACCTGGATCTGGATGACTGGGCCCGTCCCGATGTCATCCTCGTTCGCACGGCCCGTTTACAGGCTGTAGAGCGCGAGGATCAGCCCACCGGCCCCCTGTACCAGCACCGCTACGCCGACGACCGCACCGGGCTGGCCTTTCACCTGGACCCCGACGAGCAGCCCGCACCCCTGTCTTGGCAGGCACCGGTCGGCCGCGAGCAGGTTCCCGAGCTGCACACCGATCGGCACGAGCCCGCCCCGTCGGCGCGCCCGCCCACCCGTGCCGCCACCCTGCTGCTGTCCACCACCCTGGCCGCCGACCCGGCGGGCGTGGAGGCCGCCGGCGCCCTGGAGCTGAGCGTAGACCATATTCCTTTGGTTGGACCTTCTGAACCCCCGCCCGCTCCGCTGCCCGTGGATGCGGCCCCGCCGGTGGCTATCCTGCGTTTTGCTGCCCACCTGCCCAGCTCAGAGCGCTGGCGGTTGGAGCTGTGTTGCGACGGTCAGGTGTTGGTTCGTGCGGAAGAAGGGGCTGATCCCGAAGCAGCGCAGGTGGTGACCGTCCCGGTGCTGGCCCCGGCTTCGGGCACAGTCCGGGCGGTGGGCTTTCGCATCGGCAGCACGGTGGAGGCCGGAGAGGATTTGATCGAGCTGGATCTGGACGACGAGACGACGGTGGTGCTGAAATCCTCTATCGACGGTCGTGTAGTGGGAAGGCCGGTTCAACCTGGTGATGGATTCCTGAACAACGCCGAGTTGTTGCGACTTGCGCCCATTCCCCACGGACTGTTGGAGCTGCGGGTGGCGCGGCTGGCCGGTGCCGGTGCGCAGCGGGCCGTAGATGGAAGCTGGTCCAGTTTTGTCGCGGGCAATTCTCTGGGAACGCCACTTTCGCCGGTGGTGCGCTGGGAGCGGAACGGCAACGTCGGCCTGGTGCGGGCGGTGCGCATCGGCGCACGGGTCGCCCTGGAAGAGCTGCCCGAAGCAGGCGGAGTCTGGACCGAGGTGGCGACAGGAACCCTTCCGGCGAGCTGGGTACGCGGCACGGGCATCGCCGTGTCCGACGGCATTCTGTGGCTGTTCGGACCCGAAGAACCGGGCCTGGACCCTTCTCAAAAGCTGCTTGGTTGCCGCACGGTAGCCGTCGATGGCACCGTCGCCATCCCCACAATCGGGGGCAACCGACGCCCACCCGCCCTCACCGACAGCAGCGTGGTGGCCCACGGCGACGGCATCTGGATCTACGGCGGCTACCGCGGCGATCAACCGTCTTCCGAGCTTTGGTTTCTCGATCTCAGCGGGCCGCCGATCTGGCGGGCACGCACCACCCGGGGCACGCCCGCCCGTGTGGGTGCCCAGCTCCTGCCCACGGCTGCGGGCCTGCTGCTGATCGGGGGCAGTCTGGGCGGCGAAGCCTTGGAAAATGAGGTTCTCCGCCTTGAAACACGGGGTAGCCGCACGGTCTGGCGCAGCCTGCCCGCACTGCCTCTGTCTGCCGGCCTGCCCGGCTCGGCGGTGGCGTGGGAAGATGGCGCGATCAAGCTGTTGCTTTGGGCGGATCGTCACCGGCCGTCGTTGTACCACCTGGGCGAAATGGCGTGGGAGCTGGTGGGGGAGGAGGCGGAGGCGGCCTGTCGTCCCCCCGCTCCGGGCGAGTGTTTGGTGCATGGCGGCATTCTGACCGTATGCGGGCCTCCCCCGCTGCCTCCCAGTGAAGTGATCCTGCAAAACGGGGACAGCCCGATGATCGGCTTCCTCCCTGCCCTGGACCTGCCCGTGGGCGACCACCGGCAGCTTCAACTCCTCGCCGATGGCAGCAGCCAGGAGCTCTTTGCTCCGGGCCGGCTCCCCCCGGTCTGGGTGCGGCCGGGGGCCCCGCTCTTTCCGGCCGCCGAGCGCAGCGCTCCCGCCTGGCGCCTCGGCGTTCCCGGACGCCTGAGCTGGACCCCCTACCGCCTGCGGCAGATCCACCTGGGCCGCTGGTCCGAGCCCCTGGCCCCGCTGGCGGAAGATGAAATCGGCCTGGATCCCCGCTTGGGACGCGTGATCCTGCCGCCGGGAGCCCCCGTGCGCGCCCAAAGCCGCCTGCGCGCAAGCTGGTGGGAGGGTCGCCCCGAGCGCATCGGCGTGGGCTGCATGCCCGCGGATCGGCGCCTGCCCGCCTGCTGGGAAGATCCCGAGGTGGAAGCCTGGACAGCACCGGATCTGGCCGGAGCACTGGTGGACGGCTGGGTAGACCCGGAGGCACAGAGCCTGCCGGAGCTGTTGGGGCAATTGCGGGAGAAGGAAGCCCCTATCCTGGCCATTGTGGACTCTCCCAGCCTGCCCCCGGCCCGCCTGAGCCTGCCGCCGGGCGGGCTGACCCTGGCCAGCAGCGATCCTGCGGCGATGCCGCGTTTTGAGCAGGATGAAGGCTGCCTCTCCCTCTCCTTCCACCCCTCCTCTGTCGACGACGCGCCCGCGCTCTGGCTGGCGGGGCTGCGCACGGTGGGGCGCCTGGACCTGCATATGCAGCGGGGCACCGTGGAGCTGCGCTGGTGCAGCCTGGGCATGCCCACACCGGGTGCCGGTGGTGCCGTCCCCGGCACCCGGTTGACCCCCGCGGTGGGAGATGTGCCCAATGCTCCTGCCATTCTTGCCGGGCTGGGCCTGCGGGTGGTGGGCGGCGGGCACCAGGACCAGACCGCACTCCGGTCCCTGCCGGCGAGCACCCTGGAGCTTCGCCTGCATGGCTGTCAGGTGGGCGCCATTGAGATCCCGCCCTGGGCCACGCTGGTGGCCACCGGCTGCACCTTCGATGCGGGTGACAATAATGCTGTCGCCATCCGCGCCGCCGGAGCGCGTGTGCGCTTGCGACACTGCACCATAAGAGGCCGAACGGAGGCGGGCATCCTCTCTGCCTCCTCCACCCTCTTCACCGGCCGGGTGCGGGTGGATCAGACCAGCAGCGGCTGGCTGCGCTACTCCGTACTGCCCACCGGCGGCAGCCTGCCCTCCCGGTTCCGCTGTCGGACCGAAACTGTAGCGATCTGCGGCGACCAGCCCCTGCGCCCGGACTACCTCCTCCCCTCCTCTTCCAACCCCCCTGAGTTCTGGGAGGCCGGCGAAGCCGGCCGCTGTCCCGGAGCCTATGCCGAGCGCAGCGATCGCGACCGGGAGCTGACCTTGCGCTCCGCCGAGTTCGTGCCCGTCGGCACCACCCCCATGCAGAAGGATCGGGTGCCAGTTGATCTGGCCCGCATCCGTCGGAGGCCCGCGTGAAGACCTATACCTCCCGCTCCCGCTTTGACGAATCCCGCCGTTTTACCGGCGTCTACCAGCAAATGGGTCGGGTCACCCTGGATGCGGACTGGAATGAAGAAGTCCAGATTCGCACCCAGGATGTACGTCGTCGCAGCGCCGACCTTGCAGAAGGCTCTCCCGACGATGGCTTCCGGATCGACGATCTGGAGCTGCTGGACGCCATCCCCTCCACCGCCGGATGGACGGCCACGGCTTCGCAGGACGAGCGGCGTATCAGCCGCGAGCTGACCCTGGATCGCCGCGACCCGGTCAGCTTGCCCACCGTGCTGCGCAGCCGGGGCAACATCACGCTGAGCCGCAGCCTGCCCTCGCCCATCTCCTTGACCGCGTGGAAGCTGGCTTCTGGCAGCACCGTTGCCCTGCGCACCCTGGTGCTGCGCTTCCGCATCGACCGCGATGCCACTGACGAAGAAAAGGCGCTGATCCAGTGGAAGCTGGTGAACAGCCAGGGTGACGTGCTGCTGTTCCCGCTGGACACCGCCCCGGTGCGCAGCAGCCGCGAGGAGCAGTGGACCCGCCTGGAGATCGACGTGGCCGACATCCCCGGAACCGAGCTGGTTTCCTGGGGTTTTGAGGGGCTGCCGCCTCGCGCACGGCTGTGGATCGACGCACTCTATGGCCGCGCCAACGACATGTCCGCCACCGACTTTGTCATCCACGGCGGCGACGGCACCCACCCGGGGGCCGGGCGGCTCTTTGTGGACGGGCTCCGCGCCTGGCTGCCCTCGGATCTGCGCTACACGCAGCAGCCCGACCTCCTGGATCCCCCTGCACTTTCCGCGCTACCCGCCGACGGCAGCCGGATGCAGGTGGTGTACCTGGACCTGTGGGAGCAGAGCGTCACCTTCCGGGACGACCCCTATCTGGCCGAACCGGCGCTGGAAGGGCAGGACACCACCACCCGCCTGCGCCTACGCAGTCAGGTAAAAATCAAAGAAGTCTCTTCAAAATCCGCCTGGTCTCTTGACGCGTCAACCTCGACCACCCGGCTCTCCACCAACGTGTCGGGCAACGAAGGTCGTCCCAACCGCAAAGTGTTCGCCGATCGCATCGCCGGGCAGACCGACAAGGGACTGATTACCGAAAACTCCGCGGTCCAAGAGGGCTATCGCGGCTCGGGCAACCGTCATGTGCGCGTGGAGATCCTGCGGCAGCCGGCCGGTGGAGGCAGCAGCGTGCCTGCGGTACTGTGGTCCCGCGAAAACGGCAGCTTCTGCCTGCCCCTTTCCGAGCCTGCGGTGGCGGGCAGTGGCTGGGTGCGGCTGGACCCCGCCGATGCGGCCCAGCTCCGTGTGGGCGATCTGGTGGTGCTGGAGGACCGCTACTCCCGCAGCCACGCCGACGGCAGCCGCCCCCCCACCCTTCGCCGGGTGCAGCAGGTGGACCCGGTGGACGGCACCATCCGCTTCTATAGCGTTGGCGCACTGCTTTCCACGACTCCTACCCTGGATGTGGGCGGCACCGTGCCCTGGTCCTCGGCCCTGTCGGACGCACCCCTGTTGCGACGCTGGGATGGCGCCGACGCCGCCGTGGATCGGGCCCGCTACCTGCTGGCCGATGGCATCACTTTTTCCCTTGATGGCTCTGACTTCCGCTCGGGCGAATATTGGAGCTTTACGACGCGCATCGTCGCCTCTGATGGGGCTGCACGGGGCGAGGTGGAGAGCCTGAAGTCCGCTCCGGTCGCCGGTCCGGTCCACCGCCGGGTGGCGCTGGGCACCATTTCGGTGGATGCGGCGGGCACGCGGGTTTTTGCCGATCTGCGCCCCCGTTTTCTGCCACTGGTGCATGTGCGGCAGCGCCTGATCGAGCTGGATCAAACGCCAAAAGACCTGGGTACCTTCACCGTGGTGGTGGGGGATGGGCAGATCTCCTTCGGCGACATCGACCAGGACCGCACCGAGGGCATCACCGCCGAGGAGGCCATCCAGGCCGCCGTGGCGCGGGTGCGGGAGAGCGGCGGCACCATCTACATCCGGCGGGGCAACTACCAGCTTGAGCGGCCGGTGATCCTACAGGGACTCTCGCGGGTGCGCATCCTCGGCGATGGCGACGCCACCGAGCTGGTCACCGCCGCCGCAGGTGGGGTCTTTTATGTCGATAACTGTGGGGAGCAGGGGGTGGTGTCGATCGAGCAGCTCCGCCTGATCGAGCGTCCGGGCGAAACGGTGGCCATCGGCGATGCGGCGGCACAGCCCGCCGCCGAAGCTGAGCCGGTGATGCCCAAGTCCGAGGCGCCGGCCGAAGCCATCCTCCAACCCACCAGCGCGAACAAAAAAGTCGTCGCTCTGACCAGCAGCGATCTGCACGCAGATCAGCCCAGCTTTATCGAGCGGGTGGGCCAGACCTGGGCCAACCTGGGCCCGGGCGAGGGGCGGATTTCGGCGCGGATTGTAGCCTCAATTACCGAACTTTCCATATTGCAGCGCAACAACCCCGGCACCACCCTGGAAAAGCTGCCGGAGGCCCAGCCCTACCTGCAGTTGTTGCAGCGGCTCCCCCACGGCGTGGTCACCGTGGCCGACTCCCACCAGATCCGCCTGCAACACTGCGCCCTGCGCTCCGAGACCGATGCCCCCGGTGCCGCCGCCGTGCTGATCACCGGCACCTGTAGTGACGTGGCGGTGACCGGCAACCGTATGGAAGCGGCCACCGGCGTCACCCTGGTCCCCCTGGCGCCATTTTTGTTAGACGAGACACTGATCAGCTCACCGCTGGCCGGGCTTTTTCTGGACAGTGTGCGCATCGAAGACAACGGCGTGCAGCCGCTGGGAGAGGCCTGGCACGGGGTCTATGTGGCCGACGGCCGCCTGGAAGGGGTGCGGGTGTGCAACAACCGCATCGAGGGCTTCGTGGTGGGCATCGCGCTGGACGACCGCGAGGAATATGCGGCCGCAGAAGCAAATGATCGCCTGCTGGTCTTCGACAACGAGATCCGGGACTGTCTGGTCATCGGCATCAGTGTGCACGGCGACGGCATGGACATCGCCGACAACGAGATCCGCATGGCCGCCATGGAGAGCCCGCCGGCGCTGCAGGCCGCGATCCAGGTGATCGGACAGGGGGTGCGGGTGCGCGGCAATTGGATTGGCGTTCCCGCCAGCCCGGCTACCGCTTTCGGCGTCTATGCAGGCATTATCATTGGCGACGGGCTGGACGATGGGGGCGACTCAGGCCGCGCCGTCTACGACGTCGAGCTGAACGACAACCGCATCGAAGGTGCCGGCAGTGACGACGAATCCGCGATCGGCGTGCTGATCGGCGGGCCTCAGCCCATCTACGACGTGCGCGTGCGCGGCAACGTGATCCGCGATCTGGGCGATGCCGCGGTGCGAACCGCCGGAAGTGGCGGTTGGACCGGCCGGATCCGCATCGAAGACAACCGGATCGAGAATGTGGGCCTGGGTGCCGTGCCTGACTCGGTGATCGCCGAGGATCTGAGCCCCTTTGCCGCCTCCGCCTCTGCCGTGCTTCCCCTCGGCGACCTGAGCCTTCCCAACCTGCTGAAGACGGTGACCACCCTGTCCACACCGGACCGGGTGGCGGCGCTGGACGCGGTGCTGCGCTGGGCCGAGCGCTACACCCTGCGCGGGGCGATTCTGCTGGTGCAGGTGGAGCAGGGCGAAGTGGTGGGCAACCGCCTGTCCGGTGTGGGCCGGGCCACCGCGCCCGAAGGGAAGGGCGAGCTGGACGATGAAGTGCGCGTAGCCGGGATTGCCCTGGCAGGCGGCCGGGATTGCTTGGTAGAAAACAATTCCATTCACGACGTTCGTGCGCCGCGCAGCAGCGACGCCAGCGAAGAGGCCGTGGAGGAGGGCAAGCCCGAAGTCTTGGGCGTGCTGGAGGAGCTGCTGCCCCTGGGCACCGGCGCCTTGCGACGTAGCGGCCTGTACGCCGTCGCCTTGCACGCCCGCGCGGAGCTGCTCAAATTCAGCCGCGACACCTCCGGCCGTGCCCTGCAGGGGCGCCGGACCTATGGGCCGTTGGACGCCCTGATCAACGGCCTGCGAGAGGTGGGAGATCCCTCAGGCACGCTGTTGACGCCGCTGGAAGAGGATGTGCCCGCCATGCGCGGCGCCATGGGCAAAGATGCTCACACCTCCGCCGCACATCGGGTGCGGGCCAGCGTATCGCGGGTGGCCGCCGACGCGGCCTTCAGTGCGGAGGGGCGCGCCGCATGGGAGCTGGCCGTCATGGTGGATGCTGCCACCACCAAGACCACCAAAGAGGTGGAGACCGCCCTGGCCACCCTGGAGACCCGCCTGGGCTCCTTCTTGAATACCACAGATGGAACGCCGCTGAAGACCGATATCAGCCGCTACCGTGTCCAGGTGGCCGCCGCGCTGGCGCCCCGGATTGCTGCGGACCCCACCGCCACCCTCTCCTCGCCCTCCATCCACTTCACCGCGCTGTACGACCTCATCGATAAGTTAGGTCAATACGCCATTGTGAAGGATCTGGAGGCCCGCTCGCGTGCCATGTCCATCGGCAGCCTGGGCGGCGCCCGGGCCCTGCAGGTGCGCGGTCTCGTGGCCTCGGCCCAGAAGGAAGTGGCCGCATTGCAGACTCAGGTGAGCGGCAGCCAACTTCTGGCCGCTCAGCGCGTGGTGGATCAGTTGGTGGGTGTGCTCTCCAAAGCCAAGGCCCCGGTCACCAACGAGCTGCAGCGCAGCTTCCAAGCGGTGCGCAGCCTGGGCCCCCGCGTAGACAGCAGCACCTTGCAGCGCTTTAACGCCCAATTGGCGGCGGTGATGACCTGGGTGGAAACCGGCACCGCCCCCGCCACCACGGCCGAGTCCGAGCAGTGGACGGCGCGGATGCGGACCGTGGCCATGTATGTGGGCAGCTTGGAGAGAATGGTGGTGGAAGCTGGAGGAGGCGGCGCCGCAGCCGACCGGTCCATGCGGATGCTCACCGCCGGACTGGGTCAATTGGATGCAATGCTGCGCGGGGCCCACCCGGACATGGCCGACCAGAGCGCGCGGGCCATCGCCGAGGCCCAGGCCGCCGCACAGGCCGCCACCCTGATCGGCGAGGCCCAGACCCTCTCCGACCGGAGCAAGCACCTGAATGCCGTCGGCGGGCTGCTGGCGCGTATCCGCGCCGGTGCCGACGCCGTCTTCTTCTCCGTGCCGGAGCAGACTGCCACCTCGGCCGAGGTGGGCGCCCGGCAGGTGGCCGCACTGGCCTCGCTCTTGGCCGACCCGGAGATCCCCGGAAACACTGTGGTAGACGCGATCACCCAGCACTATCCGGTAGCCTGGCGGAACCTGGGGGCCAGCGGCACCCAGACCACCACCATGCGCAAAGCCCTGGACGCAGCCAAGAAGGGTCTGATCCATGCGGGGATCAACGCCAACAAGTCGCGGGCGCGCCTGTGTGCAGAGCTGGAGGATGTGATCACCTCGGCCTTCACCCGCTCCCCCGAAGAGAGCATGGTGGAGGCGGTGGGCCTGCTGGTTCAGTCCCTTCAGGACCTACTGAAAGATCCCGATGGTCCGGTCATTTCGCGCCTCACCGCGCGTGCGGACCTGCTCTCCCCTTCCGTGGTCACCGAGCTGGCCACCGCGATCAGCGAAGAGCGCGGCTTCCCCGCCCTCGCCACCGTGCTGTTGCGGGTGGCCCGGGGGGATCTGCCCGGCCTGCAGCCCGATCAGAGCCCGGTGTTCTCCGAAGATCTGTGGCCTGCCGACGGTGTTGCGGTACTCGGTGTAGAATCTTCAGCGCGAATCGCGGGAAATCGGGTGCTGGATGCGGTGAATGGCATCACCGCGCTCGGGCCCGGACAGCACGCGCTGGGCGAGCTGCTGCTGGACAGCGAGCTGCAATTGGAGCTGATCGACAACCAGCTCCAGGCCTGTGCGATCAGCGCCTTGCAGGTGCGCACGGGAGTCAAATCGGCTGTAACAGTTTCGCGGAACCAGGTGAGCCGCTGCGCCGGACTGGCCGCCGCCGGACCCGACGATCATGCCCAGGCGGTGGCCTGGCTGTCGGGCCAGGGCGAGCTGGTGGTGCAGGGCAACCACTTCAACGAAAATGGCAACAATCACAATAAAGCCATGCTCCACGAGCTGCTGGTAGACTGGCGCGGCGATATTGTAATCGCCGGTAACACCCTGCGGCACTCCGGCGGTGGCGCCGGTGGGGCGGGCATGGTGGTGCTGCCCGAGCTGGGAGTCAACGCCGCGCTCGTGGCGCGCCTGTGTCGGTCGGCCTTCTTGGCCGTGGAGCCCCCGCCTTCCCAGCCCAGCGAGCAGAGCAGCTCGGTGAACCAGGCCTTTGACCGGCTGACCGGAAGAAGCACCGGCGAAACCGATGTCTTCCGCTTCGGCGCCTTGAAGCAGCGGGTATCGCCGGTGGCGCCCAGCCACCGGATGATCAACACCACCCTGCCGGTGCGGCGCGACGTCAGCCAGGCCCGCAGCGTGGCCACCCGCTACCTGGAGCAGAGCAGCCTTGCCAAGAGCCCACTGATCCGCTTCCTCCAGCCTATCCGGCCCATTTCGCTGCAACGGCTGCCCATTCGGGCGCAGCGCTCGGTGCACATCGAGGGCAACGACGTGGTCGCCAACGGCCCCGCGCTGTTGGTGTTGGGCGGTGGGGCCGACGTGGTCTCCACCTCGATCTCGGGAAATGCCTTCTGTACAGAGGGGGCTTCTGGGGCGGTATACCTGCGCTATCTGGATGCCACCGTATTCTCGGGCAACCGGTGCCAGTCCCCCCGGCAGACCAATGTCGTGGTGGTCCGCGCACAGCGGGCGCCCGTCACCCTGTCCGGCAACGTGCTGTTGGGTGCCGAGCCGGTGATGGCCCCACCGCCGGCACGCCCTCCGGCCGACACCCGCCCCCGCTCGCCCACCCTGTTTCTGCCAGTTTCTGGCGGAGGAAGCCTCTCGTTGAAGGTTCCCGCCACCTCCCTGCTGACGACGCTGGAGCAGCGCCGAAAGACCTCCAACCAGGCCCTGTCCTCTCTGATGGAGGATCTGGCTTTGGGGGGCAGCACCAGTACCGCCACCGAGGCGCTCACGCTTGGTGGAAGCCTCACCGCGCCGACGACCACCACCAGTCGCCTCACCTCGGGTCTGACCACCTTCAGCACCGTGAAAAAGCTGTACACCGGGGCACTTACCGACCGCACCGAGCGAAGCACCGTGCTGCTGCAGACGGTGACCAACGCGCTGACCGAGCGCGGCGGCACCAGCGAGAGCATCAAGAGCATCGTGAAGGAGCGGGTGGAGCAGACCGGAAGTGTAGAGGGAGCCTTAAAGCAACTGCACGCGGAGGTGACCGGGGTGGACCCCGATGCTCCCTCGGCCTACGAGTCCTTGAAGCGGGCTTCGCTGCTGCACCAGGTGTTGGCGGACTGGGTAGAAGGCAGGTTGGAGGAGGACGAGGACGATGCCGAGCAGGAGGCACCTCCGCCCCCTCCGCCGCGCCCCGAGCACTGCTCCCTGGTGGTGATCGGCGGCACCCGCGTCGCCGCCGTCGCCAACGCCGCGACGGCCAGCATCCTGGTGCTGGAGGCCAATGCGCATGTGGAGCTGAATCCCTGAATGAAGCTTCATTCAGTGGCGTCGATCCGTGGCGGCAAGCGCCAAACGGCCTGGCTGCTGGGTTGGGAGGCAGCGGGCAGTCTCTTGGCGATGTTGGCAGGCTGCACGGCACCGCAGGAAGCTGCCGGCGCCGGGGCCTCCGTGGATAGCGGAGACGTGGACGAATCCTCCTCGTCCAAGCTACAGGAGATCCAGACGGGCTCGGTCATCGCGTTGCTTGGAGAACGCGCACAGCCTGCGGAGGGGGCGGTGCTGGTGGATGGCTCTGGACCCCGGTTGGTCGCCGGGAGCGAGGACTTTCATGCAGGCGTGGACCTGGAGGGTGAGCGCGGCTCCCCCGTCGCGGCGCTGAGCGAAGGTGTGGTGGACCGGGTGAGCCGGGCCTCGGGAACGGAAAGCAACCATGTGTATGTGCTGCACTCCCTGTCGTCGCCAATCCGCTTTCATGGCGAGCAAGTGACGAGCTGGTGGAGCCTCTACAGCCACGCCGCCCCCAGGGGTTGATCCTGACCCGGAAGTCAGACCGGCGCTTTCTGGTGCGCACACCAAGTCCGGACCTGGATCTCCGGAGGATCACCGCCGATTTTCAGGGCATCACCCAGAGCCTGGACCTGGACCTGCGC
>JBEIQS010000379.1:0-3511 GCA_040376425.1 Alphaproteobacteria bacterium
CAGTGCGCCGACCGGCTCGCCCCCCCCACCTCCCCCTCCTCCGACCCTTGCGGGCGCCGCGGCCGCCGTCGGCAGCTATGCAGGCAGCCAGATCCTCAAATTCCAGTACAACCCCGAGTCGATCACCCGCACCCGGGCCGGCGTTTGGGACTACCGCAAGGTGAAGAAGGGCAACAAGGAAGAGGTGGTGGCTTCGACGGTGGAGCGCAACCTCCAGGACAGCTACCGGGGCGGCGGACTCTTCGTGAAGTCCGAAACCATCACGATGAAGCTTGTTTTTGACGCGACTGAGGCCCTGCTTGCAGGCTTTGACACCCCCGGAAACCTGGGCGTGCTGCCCGAGCTGGCGGTTCTGGAGCAGATCTCCTTTGGGTCGGACTCCCGCGAAGGCGCCAAAGTCGACGGGAAAAAGTCAAAACTATCTCCCGTTTTCCCCACCGAGTGTCTTCTGGTGCTGGGCAGCCGCCGCTTCCCCGTGGTGGTCACCGCCCTGACCATCAACGAAAAGCGCTTCAACGAGAAGCTGACCCCCATCCGCGCCGAGGTGGATGTGAGCATGCGCATCCTGGAGAGCGGGGAGATCCAGACCAATTCGCCGACACTCCTGGCCTTCAACGCCATTCTCAAGCAGCGCCAGGCCCACGCCGCCATCGGCGGCACCGCCGACGGCACCGACGTGAGCGCCATCCTGAACGCCCTGGTCAGCGACGGCAGCACACTTCCCAAATCGAAAGAAAAATCATGAGCAGCCGCCAGACCAAGACCGGGACTTACACTGTAAGTCATGACGGCCAGCGGCTAGAGCTCTTGCAGCCCCGCCTTCTGCCTCCCCTGGCCACCGGCGGCCGCCAGCACCGTGTGGTCTCCGGTGAACGTCTGGATCTGATCGCCTGGCGCTACTACCGGGATCCCCTCCTGGCCTACCTGATCGCCGATGCCAACGGTTGCGCGCATCCCGACGATCTCTTGGTGCCGGGCCGCGTCCTCTTCATCCCTCCGGATCCCCGATGAGTACCGTCGCACGCGGGCTCTGGGTGGGCCTGTACATCGATGGCGCCGAGGTGGTCGGTCTGGCCTCCCGCATCGACTCCCTGGAGATCGAGGAGGCGACGCTGGGGGCATCCATGCTGCGCCTTCGCCTGGATATCGCTCCGTTGGGCAGCGGCGAGTGGGATCTTTTATCGGACGAACGCTTTTCGCTGTTACGACGACTTACCGTGGCCCTGGGCCAGAGCAGCACCACCGATCCGGCTCCCACCGAGACCATCAATGTCTTTGATGGCTATATCACCGCGTTGCAGCCTACCTTTTCGGCCACCCGCACGCCGGGCTCCGTGCTGGAGATCGAGGCGATGGATGCCTCCTGTCTGATGCACCTGGACGAGCGCCATCGCGAGTGGTTGGACAAGTCCGATGCGGAGATCGCCAAGGCGATCTTCCAGGAGTACGGCTTTGGGGTGGATGTGGAGGACAGCGCCCCCAGTCGCCGGGCA
Source organism: Alphaproteobacteria bacterium (assembly GCA_040376425.1). Taxonomy (GTDB): domain Bacteria; phylum Myxococcota_A; class UBA796; order UBA796; family SXON01; genus CAITDR01. The sequence goes on from JBEIQS010000379.1 coordinate 1,494, forward strand.
GAGCGGGGCTCTCTGGTGCAGCGCTGCACCGACGCCGAGTTTCTCCGCCAGCTTGCCCGCCGGAACGGCTTTGAGTGTTGGGTGGAGGCCGGCAGCGGCGAGCCCAACGTGGGCCCCTCTCCCGGCAGCTTTGTGGTGGGGCACTTCCACCTTCCCCGCCTGGGGGGCACCGCCCAGCCAGCACTGGTGCTGATGCCGGTTTCCAACACCAACATCGTGGAGATGAAGGTGCGCTGGGAGAGCCACCGCCCGGTGAGCTGGCAGGCCAGCCATATGGACATGCAGAGCCGACGGGTACGCAGCCAAACCATCGAAAAAAGCCGTCTTACCAAGCAGGGAAAGAGCAACCGACTGGAGCTGATCCAGGAGCGCCTTTCGGCCATTCTTCCCGGTCGGGCCGGGGTCCGCCCGCTGGCCCGCCCCCACCTGGACGTGCCCCACCAGGAGCCCGAGCTGGAGAACCTGACCCGCGCCGGTTTTGAGGAGAGCGACTGGCTGGCCGAGGCGACCGTGACCGTGCAGGGCGTGCTCTACCCAACCATCCTGCGCTCCCGACGGACGGTGGCGATGGAAGGGGCAGGGCAGCTCTTGGATGGCACCTGGTATGTGCGCTCCCTTCGCCACCGCTGGACCGCCGCCGAGCACACACCACGCTTTGAAACAGACGCCGAGCTGGTCCGCAATGCCCTGGGGACCGCATGACCCGGAACCTCGCTTTCCCTTTCCAGATCAGCGACTCCGGCCCACCGCGCACGGTGGAGCTGGAGCTCTTGGTGCGTCAACAGTTGGAGCAGCTCCTCTTCACCCTGCCGGGTGAGCGGGTGAACCGCCCCGACTACGGCTGCGGTGTCCAACGCCTGGTTTTTGCAGGTACCTCTCCCGAAACCATCGCAACGGCGGAGTATGTGATCGCCCTGGGTGTGCGCCGCCACCTCTCCACTCTTCTCCGCTTTGATGCGGTCAAAGTCTGGGTAGAGGACGCCACGTTGCACATCGACTTGCTCTACACGCTGCTGGATGCCAACCTGGAGCGCGCGCTGTCCATCACCCGGCCGTTAGAGGGTCCGTCTTGAGTTTTCACCTGCTCGATTCAGCAGATCTCGCCGCATCGCTGCGGGCAGCGGCGCTGTTGCCGCAGCAGCTCTGGGTGTTGCCCGCGGGCCGGATCGAGCTGAACGAGGCGATCGACCTGGACTTATGGGATCGCTCTCTGCGCCTTCGGGCCCGCCCGGGCTGTACGCTGGTGCTGAACGCTTCGCTGCACCTTGCAGCCGAGCTGTTGGAGCTGGAGGGGCTCCAGGTGGAGGGGCCGGGGGGCCTGCGGCTGGAAGCCACCGAGCTGCGGGTGAACTCGCTCTCTTCCAAGGGGGCAGCCCTGGAATTCTGGGCGGAGCTTCAGGATCTGGTGGATGTGGATGTGAGTGCGGTGCAGGCGGCCCCTGCCTTGGATCTGCGGGGTAGCACCGTCACCGCAAGCGGACTGGACATTCTGAACAACCAGGGTGGAACGTCGGTCCTGGCCAGCGTTCTCCGGGTGGAAGATCTGCGCCAACGCGGCGTCAGCGGCGCTACCGTGACCGGTCTGCGCCTGCGGAACCCCACCCTTCGCCTTTCGGTGCCGGACCTGCAGACCCCGGCCGAGGCGGAGGCGCTTCGGCTATCACTCTCGGCCGTGGATGGCGTTCAAGAGGTGTGGATCAACCTACCGAAGCAGGAAGTGGATCTGCGCCACAACCGGCAGCTTGCCACGCTGAACCACCTTCGCACCTGTGTGGAGACGGTACTGGGGCAGCCCCATGCGACGCCGGTCGCGCTGCCCACCCCCTCCCTCCAGCTCTCTGACCTGCGCATTTCCCAGCTCCAAGCTACCGGAGCCTGCTCCGGCCTGAAGGTAGAGGCGGAAGGCACCTTTTCCCTCTCCTCCCTCAGCCTGACCGATCTGGCGGGCGACACTGTGCTGGGCCTCTCCGTCCACGGAAAAGAGGCCTGCTCGTTGGTGGATCTGCGGATTCAGAACC
>JBEIQS010000409.1:0-2968 GCA_040376425.1 Alphaproteobacteria bacterium
CCAGTCTACATTCACCGCTCCGCGCAGGTGCAGCCTGGCCACGGTGTCCCCGGTGGCCAGCTCGATTCCGTAGACCACCGGGCGATTCCCGGAGTCCTCGATCACCCAGGCGATCCCTGGATGTTTCGTCGAAGGCGCGAGGCCGGAGATCTCGTTGAGCGCGGCCGACTGCACCCGGGCGCCCGCCACAGGGGGGCCCCAGGCTTCACAGGGCGACGGTGGCCCTGAGACTTCACCTGCAAGAAGTACGCCCAAGAGACCGAAATACATCAGGATTCTCGGATGCGCATGGACAGGTCAACCCAGCGCGCCTGGTGGATCAAGCCACCCATGCTCACATAGTCGATGCCACTGCCGGCCAGGACAGCGGCACGGGTCGCGTCCATGTTGCCGCTGGCCTCCAAAAGGGCGCGTCCTCCGACGATTTTCACCGCCTCACGCAGCAGCTCGTTGGACATGTTGTCCAACATGATCACATCCGCGCCCGCCGCGAGGGCTTGGTGAAGCTCTTCCAGGCTTTCCACCTCGACTTCCACCTTCAGCAGAGGGTGGACCATCGCGCGCCCGCGCCACTGCGGCGGCGATGCCGCCGGCCGCAACGATGTGGTTGTCCTTGATCATCACGCCGTCGTATAGACCAAAACGGTGGTTGGACGCGCCTCCTACTCGAACTGCATGCTTCTCCAACTGCCGGTGCAGCGGCGTGGTCTTTCGGGTGTCCACCACCTTCAGCCCTCCCGCAGCCGCCACCACTGAATGCACATGGGTGGCGATGCCCGACAGGCGCATTAGAAAGTTCAAGGCACAACGTTCGCCACTCAACAAAGAACGGTGCGGTCCCCTCACCTCTGCAATCAATGTCCGGGCTTGGACCTGCGTCCCCTCAGGCACCTGCTCCACATACTGAGCGCCAAGCTGTCGAAAAACCTCTTTGGCCGCCGCATGTCCACAGACCACCAGCTCCTGCTTGGCGTAGATGGTGGCCGTGCCCGCGGCGTCCGCAGCCACGCAGGCGGTGGTGGTGATGTCGCCGTGCCCCAGATCCTCCTCCAGGGCCAGCCGGACCAGCTCAGATAGCTGCATGGCCTAGCCCAGGGCGGCGAGCGCCGCCTGGAGTTTGGCGAGACGATCCTGGTCCTCCGCCATCTTCTGGCGGTTCTCCTCGACCAGCTCGGCCGGAGAGCGGGACACAAAGCCCGGGTTGTTCAGGCGGGATGCGTAGAAATCCACGCTCTTCTTGGTCTTTTCGATCTCCTTGCCCAGTCGCACCCGCTCCTTGTCCAGGTCCACCAGACCCTCCAGCGGCACCCAGCACTCCTGCCCGGCCACAACCAGGGCGGCGGCGGGATGGGGCCGAAGGCCACTTTCCAGGCTGGTTCCTGCCAGGTTGCCAAGCGCCTTGTGGTAGCGCCCCAGGCGTCCCAGCAGCTCCTCGTTCACCACCAGACGCAGAGGCCCCTTGGGAATTCCCGTATCCGCCCGCACCTTTCTCAAGGCGGTGATGCACTCCTGCAATGCGGCCACCTCTTCCAGGGCGCGGGCATCGTCGGGGAATTCGGCGGCCTTGGGGAAGGCTGCCTTCATCACCGAGCCGGAACTTCCAGGGAGATGCTGCCAGATCTCCTCGGAGAGGAAGGGCATGAACGGGTGCAGGAGCCGCGCCACGGCCTGGAACACGGTCCACAAGGTCCAGCGGGCCGCCGCCTTGGCTTCTTCGTCCTCGCCATACAGGGCGCCCTTGGAGAACTCCAGGTACCAGTCGCAGAGCTCGTACCAGATGAAGGCGTGCAGCTCGGAGGCGGCATCGTTGAAGCGGTAGCCGTCCAGCGCGGCGCGCACCCGCGCCACGGCAGTCCCGGTGCGGGCCAGAATCCAGCGGTCCAAATCGCTGATATTCTGGGGCTTTAGGGGTACTTCCTTCACGTGGAGCTTGAGGAAGCGGAAGGCCTGCCAGACCTTGTTCTGGAACTTCTCGTAGGTCTCCACCCGCTTGGGGCTCCACAGGACATCGCGCCCGAGGCCGGACAGGGCCACCAGGGTCAGGCGTACGGCGTCCACGCCGTGTTTGTCCAGCGCTTCCAGGGGATCGACGACGTTCCCCTTGGTTTTCGACATCTTCTCACCCGCCTCGTCGCGCACCAGTCCGTGGATGTACACATCCCGGAAAGGTACGGCCCCGGTCAGGTGGGTGCCCGCGAACATCATGCGTGCCACCCAGAAAAAGATGATGTCGAAGCCGGTCAACAACACCGAGGTCGGGTAGTACCGGCGCATGTCGTCGGTGCGGTCCGGCCAGCCCATCGTGGAGAAGGGCCACAGCGCGGAGGAGAACCAGGTGTCCAGCACATCCTCGTCCTGCCGGATCTGGGTGGAGCCACAGGCGGAGCAGGCCTGAAGATCCTCGCGGGAAACGCTGATCTCTCCACAGGAATCGCAGTGCCATGCCGGGATCCGATGCCCCCACCAGAGCTGCCGCGAGATGCACCAGTCCTTGATGTCCTTCAGCCAGGAGAAGTAGACGTTCTCCCACTGTTTCGGCCAGAAGCGGGTGAAGTCATTCTGCACCGCGGCAATGGCGGGGGTGGACAGCGGCTTCATCTTCACAAACCACTGCGTGGAGATCATGGGCTCCACCACGGCGCCGGAGCGCTGGGAGCGCGGCAACATCAGGGTATGGGGCTTGGAACCCCGATCCAGACCCAGTGCCTCGATGTCGGCCTTCAGCTTCTTCCGTGCGTCGAAGCGGTCCATTCCCTGATAGGAACCGCCATTTTCGTTCACCTTCCCCGCCTTGTCGAAGATGGTGATCATCGGCAGGGAGTGGCGCTTGCCCACCTCGTGATCGTTGAAGTCATGCGCGGGCGTGACCTTCACGGCGCCACTTCCAAAGGCCGGATCCACCAGGATCGCATCCCCGCTAATGGGAATCTCCCGACCCAAGAGCGGGTGCCGAACGGTCTGGCCGATC
>JBEIQS010000028.1:0-40544 GCA_040376425.1 Alphaproteobacteria bacterium
AGGACAACCCGCATTTGTACCGGGGGGTGCTGACCGGGGTGCTGCGGGTGGCGAAGGAGTCGATGTTTTCGAGCTTGAACAACGTACAGGTCTACAGCCTTCTGGACCGGAAGTCCGAACTTTTTGGCTTCACCGAAGCCGAAGTGGACAGCCTGCTGAAGCAGTACGGCCGGGAAGCGCAGGCCGAGGAGATTCGCCGCTGGTACAACGGCTACCGTTTTGGCGACAGCACGGTGTACAACCCCTGGTCCATCCTGCATGTGCTGGCCGATCCTGAAGCACCGCTCAAACCCTACTGGCTGAGCACTGCGGGCCGCAACGATCTGGTGCGCGAGCTTTTGTTGAAGAGTGCGGATCTGCACGCACCGATCATCACGCTGTTGGAAGGGGGCACCATTGAGCGCCCGGTCCACGACGATGTAGCCCTGCGCGACCTGCGGGGGAACCATGTCTGGAGTCTGCTGCTCTTTTCCGGCTATCTGAAGGCATTGAGTGTGCGGGACGATGGGGATCGTGTCCTGGCCACCCTGGCCCTCCCCAACCTGGAGGTGCGCCGGATCTGGCGGGCTACCTTTGCGGACTACCTGGACACCGGTGTGGACAGTTTGGAACCGCTGCACCAGGCATTTCTTACGGGAAATGCCGAAAAGGTACAGGATTTACTCCAAAAACTCCTGATCCGGCATGTGTCCGTTCACGATGTGGCGGAAACCCAAGCCGAGGCTTTTTATCATGCCTTTGTCCTGGGGCTGCTGGTGACCCTGGAGAAGACCCACGCCGTACGCAGCAACCGCGAGGATGGCATGGGCCGGGCGGATGTGTGGATTGTTCCCAAGACTCCGGGGCAGCCGGGGGTGGTGCTGGAGTTCAAAAAGCAGACGGGGAAGGGGAGCCTGGCCTGGCACGCGGCTGCGGCGCTGCGCCAGATCTCGGCGAAGGGCTACGGAGCCGAGCTGGAGGCGGCCGGTGCAACGCCGATCCAGAAAATGGGCATTTCTTTTGCAGGAAAGGAGATCGTGGTAAAGGGGGCGAGGTAGGCGCGGGCTACCGCACAGGCTTCGTCAAAGCACTTTTCGCTCAGTTTGGACCGTCTAAACTGAGCGAAATCGCCCACTCACCACCCCGCACCCTCCGTCCCCCCATAGGCCCCCACATCACTCCGACTTCCATCCACCACATCCAAAACCGTGGGATCTCCCTTATTGATCCCCGGTGACCCCGCCTTCAGGTGCAGATCATCGTTGCTCCAGTCCCCATCCGGCGACACCATCGTAAAGGCCGGATCGGCCGAAAAATTGCCGGTACCACCGCCGTCCATCAGCCCGCCGTAGTCGGGACTGTTACCGTACACAAGATTATAGGTGAAGAGCGTGTCGATCTCGTCCTCAGACCAAACCCCCGGACCCTCGTTCCAAGCCACGATGTTGTTGTAGATGATCGGGTCCGTCCGTCGGAACTGCGCAATGCCCGCACCGTAGTCCGTGTCGATAATCCGGTTGTAGATGATGGTATTGTTCGCTACAATCCCGTCGTTATAGCCGTCCTTGTCCTCGTAGATCACCAGCCCGCCGCCGATCGCAGAAGCCGAGTTGTCCTGAATGATATTGCCCACGATCGTGGGCCCGGCGGGCCCACCGAGCTGCACATCGATGCCCCCGCCCTGACCGTCCCGGTCGCGCTCCCCCGTGTCCTCATAGGCGGTGTCGTCCGCAAGGTTCCCCGCGATCAGGTTGTTCACAATGATCGCGTCGCTGTGGGCCAGCCAGATACCGCCCCCGTCGCCCGCAATATTGTCTACAATTTGGTTCCCCGAGATAAAAGGCTCTCCGCCGCGGGCGTCGATCCCACCCCCATCACAGCCATCCTCCGGCCCCCCCCAGCAGGCATCGTTCTCGGAGATCTCGTTGTCCACAATCGTGGGCGACCCATTAAAACTCCAGATTCCCCCGCCCACATTGTAGTTGCCCTGCGCCACGTTCCCCGTGATGATGTTCCCCTCGATGGTGGGGCTGGTGGTGTACACCTTGATGCCGCCCCCGTCAGCAGCCCCATTGGTCAGGGTAAAGCCGTAGATCCGGCTGTCTGGCCCCTCAGAAGTCTGGAAGCTTACCACCGAGCCTGCCGCCTGCCCGTTGATCACGGTATAGGCCGGACCACTCAGGCTCTCCAGGTTCACCGGATAGCCATGAAAGTCGATATTTTCGTAGTAGGTCCCACCCGACGCGCGCACCTCGTTGCAGCCCGACGCCCCTGCCAGATCGATGCCCTCCTGGATCGTCCCCACCGGATCGATGGAGCGCCCATCCCCCGAAGCCCCCCACAGTGTATAGATTGGACAAAAGTCCTCGCACTCTCGCAACCCATCGCCATCGGTGTCCAGATCGCCCACCCCATCACAATTGTCGTCCAGCCCGTTGCACAGCTCGACCGCATCGGGATGAATCGCGGCATTGTTGTCGTCGCAGTCCGAGCCGCTGTCGTAGCCATCTGCATCGTTATCCACCGGAGGGGGCTCCGAGTCCCCGCTGTCAAAGGGCAGATCTCCCACCGAGTCGCTATCCGACTCCAAATCGGGCTTGCCTTGCGTAACCTCGCTCCCATCCTTGCAGCCCCACAGCAACCATACCCAGCAGAAACGACGCATCTCATCCTCCGAACCACCCATCCTATACCCGGCAGCCGCTCCACGCGATAGGCGCCCCTATGCTTTCCTCCCGGCGCCCCCCGCTCTGCTCCCCCCTGGCCCAGCTCCACCTCCAGGTGCAGCGCCTGCATGTGCAGCGGCCAGAGGAGGCCGTGCTGCTTTCCAAGGCGCTCCTTCAGCGTCTTCGTCGGGAGCAGATTTTGTTGAGCACCCCGGCTACCGATCTCGTCGGGCGCCTGGCCTGGCTGGCCGTTCGCGCCCACCAGCTCCGCCCGGCCGGGGAGTGGCTGGGCCTGAACCTGGGGTTGGAGAGCGAAAAGGGTTGGAGTTGGCAGGCTTTTTTTCGAGGTGCCCAGATCCTGGAGGACGAGGTGCCTCGGCCCTCGCTGCTGTTCCAGGTCCTTCCCTGGCTGGAGGGCGCGCTGCTTCACCGCGTGGTGGATACAGGCCTACAGTGGATGGAGGGAGGGGAGGGTGGTCCTGAAGAATTTGGCCCTGCCGATCTCCCGCCAAACATTGTGCAGCGCGTACGCGGCTGGGCTGCCGCCCTGGGGATGGCTCAGGACGAGGCTCCGGAGGAGGCCCTGGCCCAGCTTCAGCGCTTGGAGGGCCTGGTGGAGCCCGACCTGGAGCTGTCCCTCTTCCAGGCAGAGCTGTCTTTCCAACTGGAACAGATGGAGGAAGCTGAAAAATACCTTGATCGCTGCCTGAAGCTCTATCCCTACCAGCCCGCACGCCAGCTCCGCATCCGTATCGCCGAAGCCCGGGGGGACGCCGCCACGGTCCTCCACGAAAAAACAGCGATGTTGGCCGAGAATCCGGGCGACCGCGAGCTGGCAGCGCAGGTGCAGGAGGACCTGGCGGCGCAGCCCGACTACGCGCCCGCCTGGTACCAATTGGGGAGGTTATCGGCGGAGGAGGAGGAGGATGCGGCGGCCATCCCCCTGCTTCGTCGGGCGCTGGGCGCGGCGGGCCTGTCCTTGGAGGAGAGCGCAGTGGCGTGGAGTCTGCTGGCGCTCTGCCTGAAGAGGCAGGGAAAGCCCTGGTTGGAAGAGGCAGACCGTGCACTGACCCTGGACCCCACCCTCCGCGACGCGCTGCAGCTCCGGGCCGAGGCCCTGGAGTCCACCGATCCGTCGGAGGTGGTGCGTCTCTGCGAGGGCCTCCTGCAAAACGACCCGGAGAACGCCCCGCTACACTGGCTCCGCGCCCGTGCCCTCCTGCACCTGGGCCGACCCGCCGAAGCCCTGTGGGAGATCGAGTACGCCCTTCGCCGTCTTCCCGACCGGTTGGAGGAGCTGCGTGGTCCACTCTTTGCCGCCCTCCACGGCAATCCGGCCTTTGAAAGTCTCTATCAACGCACTGCCGCAGGCGAATTCGACACATTTGCGGATGAATCCACCGACGCCGACGGCGCCACCGAGGCGCCGCTCCACCCCCTGCCCACCTTCCTGCCGCGGGATCAGCTTCGTCACCTTGCGGCCACGCTTGGCCTGCCCTGGGTGGGGCATATACACGCCCAGCCGGGACGTCCCGAACATATCAGCTACCTCCTCGGAGATCAGGTGATCACCTGGACGGAGAGCTGTGCGTTGGACGTCGCAACCCTTTGGGTACCCGAAGGCTGCGATCGGCAGGCACTCCAGCCGCTGCTGCACCCCTCCACCGACCCCACCTTTGCGCTGGCAGCCCTGGCCTGTCACCCCACCCTGAACCCGGTGGAGCTGGATCGCCTGAAAGATGGCTTGAAGCACCCGGATCCCCGCGTCCGCTGGACCGCAACCTGGGTGCTTTCTACGCGGGCTCCGGCGACCCTGGCCGGTCGCCGCGATCCCGACCCCAGCGTACAGGTACTCTTGGATCTGGTAGCGGGTAACAGCCTGTCCTATGCGGAAAACCCGCTTGCCATCGCGCCTCCAGATCCGACGGCCCTCCTGCTGCGGGTGGCCATGCCCCGCGGCGAGCTGATCCGTCTGGCCTGGCAGCGCGGCTGGCTGCTATCGCGGGTCATCCTGCCGACGGACAAAAATGCCTTCGAGATGGTCTGGATGGTGCAGTCTCCAGGCGCCATATCTCACGATTGTAGGCTACACTACATTGAACATGCCTGGCTGGAGGAACCCTTCCTGCAGCTCCACGGCCCTGGAAAGCATGCCATCGCCATGCAGCTTGGCGCAGGCTTTGAGCGCCTTCCCGAGCTGATCGAGCGACTGCGCCAGGCGACAACGGCCCGGGCCTGCATTCCGGCGCTGCGGGCGGTGATGGCGCTGTTGGGCGAAGCCTCCGAGCCCGAGGCCGCCGCGGCCCTGCACCCGCTGGGGCGCCACCCCGAGCGCGAGGTGCGCCTGGAGCTGCTCCGCGCTCTGGCCTGGCGGAGCTGGCGCGACAGCCTGGCCCTGGTGCTGCCGATGACGGAAGACGCGGAGGAGGAGGTGCGCGCCCTGGCGGAACGCGTAGCGACGATGCTCCGGGAAAAAGGATGCCCTGAGCCTGCATTTGTCCGGTCCCCGCCGCTGCGTGCCTGGCTTCCCCCCCGTGAGGAATTCCTGCGGGTGGTGGACCGACGCCACGGGGTGGAGGAGGTGCTCCACGCGGCACGCCATCTGGTGTGGAACCTCGCAATTCCCGATGAAGAAGGCGCTTTTCTACAGGAAATCCACTGGCAACGGGGCGAGGAAGACCTGCTCCTGACGCTCCATCCCGCCTTGGACCTGCTCTTTTTACGCTGTACTGGGGCTGAGCTGCTGGGAGAGCTGGAAGAGCAGCTCCAGCTTTGGAACCTGGACGATCTCCCCCAGCATCCCGATCCGGCCTTCTCCTTGGGGATCCTGGGGATGCTCCAACCAAATCACCCCGAGCTTCCAGCCCTTTTCGAGCAAGCCCTGGCCTCCACGGATGCAGATGTCCGCTACCGTGGTGTCCTGGCGGCGGTGGGGGCGGCCCTTCCGGGCCTGCCCGACACGCTGATCACGCTGTCGGAGGACGACCCCGAGGCGGAAGTGCGGGCACTGGCGACAAATGCCCTGCGAATGCTGGAGAATCAAGAGGCGAGGTAGCGCCGCGATGCCCACATGGCCTTGGTGGGGTGAAGGCGGCTCCAGTCTCCGGCGTCTTCATAGCAGTCCACCGGCGTGGCTTTGGTGAGCTTGGAAATGACTTTTCCGTTGGTAGAAGGTTGGTCACGCACATTCAAGCTGTCCGCAGCCACTTTGGCGCTCCGGATCGGCTTGGCAGGCGGCTTGGTGGTTCCACCCATCGCGCCGAGCACCTGCGGAATGAAGTTGGTCTGAGCGGCCGCCACGGTATTGCCGCCAAAAAAGGCGGTTCCCGGGCAGGATTTGGTGCTGCCTGTGCCATCGGTACGCGTGCCGGAGTTGAGGTCCCACCAGTGGTGGTAGAGCAGGGTCTCCGTGCTGGGGACAATGGAAAACTTCCGGGCCAAGAGCCCGTTCACCTGGAGGATCGTAGCGCGGTGGCTGGCGGACATGGTGTCGCCCCCCGCGTCAAAGTTGCCGATGTGCTCCAGACAGAGAGAGCCGGTATTTGCGCCCTTGATCCCGGCAGGAATACGCTCAAAGGGACGACAGATCGCCACCATCCCGTCGGGAAAGGTGGTGATGTTCTGGGCGATCATGTCAAAGCCGCGCTCCCGATGCGACGTGTCCATCCCGGACAGCAGGGAGAAGTGGTTGTCCCCCTTGAAGTGTGCATAGGAGGGGATGTAGGTGTGGTGGTTCTGAAGCGTGCGGATCGGTCGGGTCACGCTTTGAGCGGCCAGCCAGGTAGAGAATTCCGCAACGGTCATGAGGATGAAGTTGGCTTTGGTCTGCACGGCGCCTTCCTAAGATTGTAGTCTTTATCACAGGCTCTGCCCCTGTCACTCCTGTTCTACAAAAATCCTGGCGTCGGTTTCCGGCCCCAGCTCCACCTCTTGCATACCACCGGAGGGCCAAAACACCCGCAGCCGCTCTGCATAGCCGCTGCCCAAGCCAAAATGAGCGCGGGGATGAATTGCACTGCCCCAGCCCGCATGGCTGCTGACCGGTGCCAGAAAAGTCTGGCCACCACTGTCCACCTCCACCCAGGCGCCCACACCGTAGCGGTTGGGGGCCTTGCCCAGCAGCTCCACCACCAGCGCGCGCTGATCGGTGCAGGGCGCCGCCCAAAGGGTGGAGGGGCTGCCCAGGTGGCTCACCAGCGGGTCCAGAAAGGCATCTCCGTCCAGAAGCCCCGCCACAGCCGCCCGGCCCACCCCCATGTCCGCCAGCCCCAGCTCGGCCGCCCGCTCCACAAAGCCGTCTCCCTGCCGATCCAGGAACAGGTCGGGCTGAGAAAAGCGGGCCTCACCTAGCGGGCCAGTGGCGACCAGAACGTCCAGGTCCCGGTCGTTGTCGTGATCAAAAACCATCGCGCCGTAGGCCATCTGCTCGGGCGCAGTGAAGCCGGCCGCATTTAACACAGCGGTCACGTCGATAAAGGCGCCATCCTCTTGACCCGTCAAGACATAGTTGGACCCGGTACTCGCGACAAAGAGATCGGGAATTTGATCGCCGTTAAAGTCCGCCACACTCGCCCCCATCGGGTTTCCTGTGGAGATGCAGGCGCAGCGCTCGCCCGCATCGACAAACACACCGTCCTCGTTGACCAGATACCGGGACTTTCCGTTGCGATCCTGTTCGGCGTTCACGAGGTACAGATCCAGATCGCCGTCGCGATCCATGTCCGCCAGGAGGGGATCCCAGCTAAGCCCGGGGCCATCCACCGCCGCAGGCAGCACGCCCTCCGAAAAAAAGCCTGTTCCATCGTTCAGAAGCAGCCGCTCGCGCATGTCCGGCCCCTCGCCCGCCACCGCCAGCACCAGGTCCAGATCGCCATCGCCATCGGTATCGCCGAAGCTGGCGCCACGGATGGTGGCCACCACAGCCGGAAGACCAGCATTCACCGCAACAAAGCCACCATGCGCATCGTTCAGCATCAGTGTTGGGGTATCGGCATGCCCACCCACCAGCAGATCCAGGTCGTGGTCGGCATCCACATCCCCCAGGGCAACGGTGGAGATCAACGGATCTGGCAGGATCTTTTGCGGGCTGCCCAACACACCGCCTGCGTTTTTCTGGAGGTAGAGCCCGTCGTTGCGCTTGGAGATCAGCAGATCATCGTCGCCATCGCCGTCCAGATCGGCCATGGCCACCGCCCCCTGCTCCATCATCTGCGGCTGGGTATCCGTGGTGTCCAACAGCCCCGGAACGGGGCTGTAGACCAGCTTGCCGGCGGGCGTGGTGCACTGAGAGGGGAGGGACACCGTGGGGGAGTCTGGCGCCTCCGACTCCACTCCGCTGGGTGCAGACTCCTTTTCTTCCGGGGCGCCACAGGCGACCAGAAACAGCACCACGCCGGGAAGCCTATTGGACAAAAGTCCGAACTTCAGGAAGGCTGTCGATCTCCGCCAGATACAGGCGGCTCCCGTCCGGACGCTCCTCGTCCACCGGCAGGCCCAACTCCCCAAACAGAGGTGCTACCTGCGCATTCTTGGCCGTAGGCAGATACTCGCCGCGCACGCGATGGTAGCCACGGGCGCGCGCCTCCGCCAAAAACCGTAGCCAGCAATACTGTTCTACCGTGCGACCGATCACCCGGCAGCTCATCAGCCAGGTGTCCACTCGCAGCACGCCGTCCTCGTCCGGCACCCCCAACATCACCGCCACCAAGCCATGCCCGCCAAAGCGGTCGTCCACCCGGACGGTCAAGGCCACACAGGCGGGGTCCAACATCCACGCGCGCACCTGCTCGGTGCTGTGTCGACGCGTCGTCAGGTTGAACTGGTTGGTCTTGCCGAGAAGCTGGACCACCCGCTCCAGATCATCCTCGTCTACCGCCCGGACCTCCGCCTTCATCTCCAGGGAGTTCAGGTAGCCGTCCAGGGAGTCAAAGGCAGAAGCGGCGGACTCACGTGCCTGCTCGGCCTGGTACTGCGACGCCCGCTCGCGATCCTCTTTGGTCAGCGAAAGAGCTTCGAAGTACATCCCTTCTTCCAGACAGCGCACATAGCCGGAGGGATCTTCGGGCACCTCGGGCACTTCCACCTCGGGCAGGTGCTGGCGAATCAGCTCACGCTCGGCTGGATTATCGTCGAAAAACACAAAAGAGTCCAGACCCAAGCGCAACTGCTCGGCGAGGCGCCGCAGCGACAGGGCCTTGGGATCCCAGGTGGCTTCGAAGCCCGCAAAATCCTCGAGCTTCAACACCATGTCGGGGTTTTTCACAAAGGGCTCTTTTGCGTCCGCAGCGTTATTTTTGGACGCGACCGCCAAAAGTACCCCTCGCCTGGTCAGTCCCTTACAAAAGACCTGGAAGGCACGGTAGGACTCGCCCTCCGGCGTCTCGCGGATGGAGATGCCCATGGGGCCGGTTTCGCCCACGACCCCACCCCAGACAGTATTATCCAGGTCCAACACCAGTACTTTCTTAGGACCGGTCTGCACGGAGCGGATGGCTGCCGTAAGCTGCTGGCCCATCGCCCACAGCCCCCGCGTCGAAAAAGGATTCTTTGTCCAATGATATTGGCGAGAATCATAAAAGTGCTTCCGACCATGCTCCCCGGAGAGCTGCTCCAGGTCCACCCAGGCCGCCCCCGCAGGCAATCTCGCCCGAAGTTCCGCATTCATCTTACGGATACGGTCGACTTTGCCGCCCGGTGCCCCCGATAGGGCCGCCCCCTCGGGGCCGGGGCCCATCCAGTCGTAGCCCACCTGCACCAGCTTGGTCCCGCGCAGGCGCGACCAGGCCACCTGCCAGAAGCCCAGCTCGGCCTGAATGGCGGCTTGGCTGTCATCGCCCGAGAGCAAGCGCTGGGTCCACGGGAGAAATACCATTACATCCGGCGCTTCTCCCCGCTCCAGCTCCTGCAGAATGTTGTCATAGTCCCCATCGCTGACCCGAAGCGGCATCCCCCGCCCCCAGCCGCAGGCCGCAAGCACCGGCGGAATCCAGGCGGTAGTGCAGATGCCCAGCACCCGTACGTTCGTCGCCTTGCCACTGTACTCCTTGTGGAGCCAGCGCCCGGCACGCTCGTAGTCCTCTACCGCAACTTCCTCACGACGCAGCGCGGCGCGCAGCGTCGTGAGAGCTTCTTCAAGCTTGCCTTCTTTTTTCAGGCGGCCAAGGAGGGGGAACAGTGACATCTTACCACATATCCGACTTGCGGCGCTGGAGGAGCAGACCCATAGAACGGGGGAGGAAGCGGGCCTTGGGCAGCAGGCGCTGCGGGGCCACCGAGATGGTCTCGAGCACCCGGAGATCGTGCTGCTCGCAGAGCAGAACCAGCTCGGACTCCCGACGGAACTCGTAGATATGATCCACCTGCGCGGCCGTCAGTGCGCCCGTCAGGAAGGCGCGCCCGCCCGGCTTCAGCAGTCGGGAAATCACCGCCACGAGGCGCCAGGGCTCCTCCAGGTGCTCGATCAGAAAGGAGCAGATCACCGCGTCAGCTTCGCCGGCGGGCATCGACTCCAAATCCAGGGCGTTCCGACGGGTGTACTGCACCCGATGGTTCACACCCGCCGCCTCGGCCACCGAAGAGGCAATCACGATGGAGGAAGGGCTGACATCATAGCCGTGCAGAGTGGCATCCGGACGCTCCGAGAGCATCCAGACCCCCCAGCCGCCGTGACCGGGGGCCAGCTCCACCACCTTCGGCGCGGAAGGCAGCTTGGCGATGAAGCGCTCTTTGTAGAAGCGGGTGATGTCCATGTGATGTGCCCACATGAAGTTGGTGAGGAAGACCCCCCAAAGGTAGTCATCCATCACCTCGCGGCGGCCATAGACCGCTTCTTCACACTTGGCGAAGGAGTCGTTCTCGTAGTGGCCGTCGGCCTCGTAGCGGGCCTGCGACATCAGCACGTCGTGAGAGAACATCGCAAAGGCATCCACACAGCGCGGCAGATAGCCGTCATCCCCGTGGACTTTCGCGGCCCAGCCCAAAAATTTCTCCGCCACTTCGTCGAAGAGCTCGGGTGCCACGGCACGCGACTCCTCCAGGCCCTTCAGCGAGCGGGGATGGTTCTCGGCAACAAAGGAAAATAGAGCTTGTACGCGGGTCACGTTCAAGCCTTCTTGCGGTCAATGAGGTCGGCGAGTGCGCCCACATTCTTCAAGCCGGCGACTTCGCCCGAGTTGAAGCGCAGCTTAAAAGCCCGCTCAATGCTCATCATCAGGGTGATGTGCATGACGGAGTCCCAGCCCGCAACGGTCTTGGCGGTGGTGTCCCGACCCACAGTGAGATCCTCGTCCTCGAAAACATCGCGGAAAACTTCATTGAGCTTGGCGAGAGTGTCCATTTGTTCCTCTTAAAACTGAAAGTAGATGAAGTCAGCAGCGCTGGTACGAACGGAGGAGAAGACCGCCACCGCCATCACCGCCCAGCCAGTGGTACGCACCGGCAACCACCAGGGCGTGTCCTTGAGTCGGGGAAGAAGATACCTCTCCGCCAGTAGAGCCGCCACCAGGGGCAGGGCGGCGTAGGCACAGAGCCCCAGCATGGCCGAGGAGACAATCCACTGGTCCAGGCTGCCATCCACCGGGGAAAGCTGCAGGTTTTTCAGGAGCTGTTCTACCGATGGCTGGCGGAAGATGTGCATGCCCAGCACGGTGAAGCAGAACATGACCGGAACCGTGATCCAGCGCCAACCACCTTGCTTTTTCATCTTCTTGGGCACCTTGGTGATGGCCCAGGCGTACACCGTACCGATGACAAAATAGTAGAATCCCCAGAGCAGGAAGTTCGCGGTGGAGCCGTGCCAGATTCCCGACACCATCATGGTGATGAAGAGCGCCCGAGAAGTATTGGCGAAAGGCCCCCAATCACCGGTACCGGGGATGGTGATCCAGCGCCGTACCCAGTCCGAGAAGCATGACGGCACATAAACATATTCACGCAGCCAGGTGGAGAATGACATATGCCAGCGCTGCCAGAACTCCATGGGCGTGGCGGCCATATAGGGGTGGTCGAAGTTGTGCATCAGCTCGATGCCCAACATGCGCGCGCTGCCCCGGGCGATGTCGGTGTAGCCGGAGAAGTCCGCGAGCGCCTGGATGGTGAAGCCCAGCGCCCCGGTCCACACCATGGCCCAGGAGGGACTTTGGTGCTGGAACATCAGGTCTACATAGGGAGCAATGGTGTCGGCCAGGGCGATCTTCTTGAAGGCGCCCCATAGGGCCAGCTCAAAACCCGACGCGATCTGGGCGATCTGGAACTTTCGGGGGGCTTCCAGTTGAGGAAGGAGGTTGGAGGCACGCTCGACGGGACCGGCAACCAACTGGGGGAAGAAGGAGCCATACAAGAAATAGTCGAGAGGATCCTTGCGGACTTCAAAACTGCCCCGGTAGACGTCAATCGTATAGGCAAGGTTGTGGAAGGTGTAAAAGGACAGTCCCAGCGGAAGGGCCAGGTTCCATAGCTGGACCTCGGCCGCGGTCTCGGTACTCAGGATCTTTGGAAGGATATCGGCGGAGAACCAACCAAAATATTTGAAAAAGCAGAGGTTTACGATGGATACCACCACTGTGACGCCCAACACAAGATCCTTCGTCTGCGGCCGACTGTCGATGCTGCGGGCGGCGAGGTAGTTCACCGCCGTCACCGAGAAGAGCAGCAGGCAGAGAATGGGGGTCAGCCATCCATAGAAAACATAGGACCCCAGCAGCAAAAATCCGTTCTGCAGTCGCCGGGAGGGCAGCAGCCAGTACACAGTGCGTACGGCGGCAAAAAAGAGGAGGTAGTCAGTCTGGATAAAGGACATCTCAGCCCTCCACTCCGTGTAGGGTCAATAGCATGGGCGGAAGCTCCGGCGCTCCTTCCAGACGGAAAGAGGCCCGGGTCTTGAACTCCCGCGGAAGAGGGGTTGGCAGGAAGATCAGGTTTTTTCCTTCCTGAATGGGAACGGACGCATCAAAAAGGACCTCCTCCTCCTGGAGGAGGGTGAACTGCAGCGCCGCACCGGCGGGAAGGGGCTGGTTGGCGTCCACCTGCAGCTCCACCCGCCTCATGGCGCCGATCAATTTGCCGCGCATTTCCCCGGTGATCGGGCCATTCAAGCGGTCACCCGGGTAGAGCCAATAGCGGTCCGGCGACTTCTGGGTCGCCTTCGCCCAGCAGTGGCGGTCGGGGTCGAAGTCCATCGTGGTTGCCCCCTGCGGCGCAGCAGAAAAATACAGGCGGTTCCCCACATGCTGCACCTCTGTACCACGGGGATTCGTCGCCTGGAAGAGGTTTCGCGCATCTCGGGGAAGGGGGACGTCGTCTTTCAGTACCCGCAGCGGCGAACATCCCACCTCGTTCTTCCAGGGAATCTCCACATAGGAAAGCGCTCCCTTCCGCTTCGTCTCTGAGGCCTGAAGTGCCGGCACGTTCCCCTCCACCTGCACCTGATCGCCCGCAAAAAGATCGGTCGTACGAGGCTTCGCCTCTTCCACAAGCATCATCGAAAAGGGCCCCTGCACCAGCCGCAAGCTGCGGAGCACCCAAAAGCCCTCGGTGCTCTCCAGCTCCAGCGTCCAGGGCCCCTGCGGGTCCACCGAGAGCTGCGCCACCAGGCGGTCCTCCTCCACGCTGAGCACCTGCTCCTGACCGCCCACCCGCAGCAGGGCGCCGGCCCCGGGGCTCACGGGAAGCACCGACACCTCCACCGTGTAGCTGCCGATGACGGACCAGCGCGTCAAAAAATCCCAGCGAAGGCTTGTTTCTGGAAATCCCCAGTACTGCTTTGGGCCATCGCCCTCCCGAAAGGGAAGTTCCGTATTCCAGCTTACACGTGCACTCGAGCCGGGGCTGTGGTGACGGATGCGCAGACCATCCCGCACGAATTTGTATGTTCCATTACACTCTACCTCCTTGGCACTCCGGGAGGTCTCGCGCTCCAGGACCACCTCGCCCTCCAGCACCCGAAAGGGCGCCACGAGCTGTGCGCCGATGCGGCTCAACGCAGCCGGAAAGAGAAAATCCAGTCCCGGAAGGGGTTGGCTGCTCTGGCAAGGCTCAGAAAGTTTGGTGGGAGGCGGCAGATCCAGAGGTGGCGGCTCCCCCTGGCGACCGAGGCGCTCCACGCGCAAGGGCAGCACACCCTGGGGCAGGCGCCCCTCCAGAATTCCCGCCTCCAGCAGGCGCTGGGCCACCTTCTCGGACAGCTCCCCCTGGGCTTCCCGGGTCATATGGAGGCCATCGCGGAAGGAGCGGCTGTCCATCCCGCCGCGCATGTCCACAAAGCCAACTCCCAGGCGGTTCAGCTCGGCAATCAGCGCCTGCTCCAGCTCCAGTCCCACGTCGTGGTGCCAGCCCTTCTGGTGGCCCGTCGGCGAGATCACAATCAGGAGCTGTCCGCCGTTTTCCTGTACCAAGGTGGCAATATCGGAAAGATAGGAGTCTTCAATCCGCTCCACCAGACGGGACCCCGCTTGCGCGTGCCGCTCCACACCGGGGAGCACCCGCTGGGCTTCCTCCTCGTGCTGGCTCCCGAAAACCCCCAAGCCGGCGGCGTCTACGCGCGCATCGATGCCCTCCTCTCCCGCCGAAAAGAGAAAGCGGGCAAGGATCGTGCGAAAACCCAACAAGGGCGGATCGTGGATTCGCCCCCGATTCTCCGTGGCCCGCCGCAGCAGAGCCGAGCCGGAACCACCAAAACTCCGCTCCAACACCCGATCATCGGGCTCAGCGCGGTGACGTTTGAGGCCCTCCAGCGCACGACCACTCACGTCGGTGGTCAACAAAGAGCTCAGGGTCGGCACCATCACCACCAGGCGCGGACGCTGGTTGTGGGCGTAGACCCTCTCTTTCAGCATGGTGTACCAGACCGCCGCCGTACTGGCCGGCTCCTGCAGGAGCATCGACCGCGTATAGTCTTTGCCCAGCACTTTTTGCAGGTAGGTCGCATCAAAGTTGGCACGGGCGATGGATGGGCCCACCACCACCACATCGATCGGCGCCTTTTCCGCAAGGTCTTCCAACTTCTGCACGTCTGCGTCAGGAATCCATGCTTCCTCCCGTGTCAACTCCTTGCCTGCAAAGCCCAACACCAGCGCGGGGCCGATCAGGGAAAACAGGAAGGTCAACAGGGAGCGAGGCATCAGCCGGTAGGGCTAACCTGCGGCTTGGGGGCTTTCCATGACCGATAGCCTCCTGCGCTCCAAGCCCTCCAGAATCAGCTCCAGTCCAAAATCCAGGTCATGCAAGCCATTGTGCTGACCAGCCGCCACCAGCTCGGTCAGCGCCCGCATGGAGGGATAGCGATCCGCGGGAAGGGCAGGCAGAAAAGAGGCGGCCATCGAGGAATATTCCTCTGCCTTCAGGGGAAAGTTCAACTTCTGGAGGGTGAAGCCGTAGATGTAGCTGTCCAGCGCATTCCAGGCATGGTCCGCCTCCGGAAGGGTGAAGCCCGCTCGATGGAGACAGCCCAGGGTGGCATCGACATAGCGGAGCATGTACGGGCCGATATTCATGCGCGACATCAGCAGGCCGCAGGCCCAGGGATGCCGAAGCAGCACCGCGTGCGCAGCGTGGGCGCGGGCACGCATCGCCACCTGCCAGGGCACCAGGGTGGAAGGCACATCGATCTCCCGGACCACAAGGTCCACCATGCCATCCAGGATATCGTCCTTGTTGGAAACATGATTGTAGAGCGACATGGCCTGCACATCCAACAAAGTGGCAAGACTACGCATACTCAGGGCAGCCAGCCCTTGGGCGTCGGCCAGCTCCATCGCCGCCCGCAGGACCCGCTCCCGATTCAACGGCAGACGCGCCTCCGATTTCTCTGTGCTCTCCACCTTCAGCCCTCCCGCGCAGCGGCGGAGTCTACTATGACCACGTTCCGTCCGCGACTGTGCCCGGTGCCCAGGGTTCGGAAGGCCTCCGGGAGCTGGTCCAGCGTGTAGCGATGGTCGATGAACGGACGGAATTTTCCTGATTCCACCCACTGGGCGATGCGGGTCAGGTCAGCCGGACGGGGGACATTTGCCAGGGGCACAAAGCGCTGCCGGTGGAAAAGGTTGGAGAGGAGGCCCCCCAAAATGTCGAACATGGGCCCGATCCATTGGTTTTCCGCCCCCCCAGCCCCGGAGACCACACGCCCTTCCGCGCTCAGCACCGCGCGCAGGGCGGCCAGGGGGTGGTTTCCCACCATGTCCAGGATCAGATCGTAGCGGGCAGATCCGCGGGTAAAATCCTGTTGATCGTAGGCGATCACCTCGTCTGCCCCGAGCTCCTGCACCAGCGCCTGATTGCGAAGGCTGCAAACCCCGGTCACATGGGCGCCGAGAAGCTTCCCGATTTGCACTGCAAAACTGCCCACGCCGCCCGCCGCGCCGTTGATCAGTACCCGCTGTCCCGCCTGCAGCCCGCCGGCCTCCTCCAACCCCTGCAGTGCAGTGGTCGCGGCCACCGGCAGGGCGGCGGCATCCGCAAAGGACACCGACCCCGGCTTCAAGGCCAACTCCTTCTCGCTCACACAGACGTAGTCCGCAAAGGCGCCCCGGTTGATTTCCCCAAAAACCGCATCCCCAACTCGAAAATTCCGAACCTTGGCGCCCACTGACTCCACCAGGCCCGCCACCGCCATGCCTGGCGTAGGCCGGGTGGGCCGGGAGAATCCGTAGCCCATCACACGCACCAGATAGGGGCTGCCGGTGAGCAGGTGCCAGTCCCCCTTGTTGAGGCCGGCCGCTACCACCCGAATGCGAAGCTGATCGTCGCCGGGCGCGGGGACGGCGGTGCTGCCCACATGCAGCACCTCCGGCAGTCCATAGGAAGGTTGAAGGAGGGCTTTCATCGAGGAGGGGGGAGGGGAAGAGGCTGACATCAGGTCCGGTCTCGGGTAGACTTACAGTGTAAGCATACAGCGTAAGTCTGTCAAGGATCTGGCTACGCACGCGCGCTTTGCCTGCCAGACGATGCGGCGAATGACCCTCCCCGCACCAGACGCCAACAAATTATTCAGTCTAAACGTAGGTCCTTTCATTTTTCTCAAAAATCCCGACGAACGACTCAAGACGAATAGGTAGAATTACCGTACTGTACCCTGTTGTAGGTCCACCGTGTCCACCGGAGTCCGTATGGAAGAGCGCAAGATTCTCTCCGATCCCACAGAGCTACCGGTCGCTTTCCGGTCACCCACCTCTCCTACTGCTGGACCGTCGATCCAGCACAAAAAAGTAATGGTAGGTCCGTACCTTCTGAAGAAGGTGTCGGGAGTCGGCCGTACCGGGATCTATTATGGTGCGCTCGACAGCAGATAAAATGACAAGTTTACGACGTTGCATGTTCCTTTCGAAAGCGTCCAGGAAGACCGCGAGCAGCAGGCCCGCTATCTGGAGAGCACCCGCAGCTTGGCGAGCTTCCAGCATCCGAATCTGGCAAAAGTCCTGGATGGTGGATGGGACCGGGTGGTCTGGCGGGTGGTGGAGAGCATGCAGGGCACGCCCATCGCGGAGGTGCTGAAGCGCACCAGCTCGCTGGCCACAGAGGTGCCCGCGGCGGGCACCGTCGGTATCCTGCGGGCCACCGGAGATGCACTGCACGCTCTCCACGCCGCCGGGCGGGTCCACGGAGCCATCGGCAGCAGCCGGATTCTTTCCACCCCCAGCGGGGGCTTCAAAATTACAGGATGGACCAACAATAACACGCCGGACCACCTGTCCATCCTCGAAAGAAACATCTTCAACATCTCCCAGGCCGCCCCGGAATTGCTCGACCAGGCCGCCCCCACCGTGCGCAGTGATGTGTATGGCCTCGCACTGGTTGGAGTAGAGCTTCTGACCGGAAAAAATCCCTTTCTTCGGTCAACAGTCATGGAAGTGGAGGAGGCGGTGCGCCACACGCCGGTGGTGCTCCACCCCGAGCATCCCGACGCTCTACGCGAGCTGCTCCAGGCCTGCCTGGAAAAAAATCCGGACAATCGCCCTGCTTCGATCGACACCGTCCTCAAAAGGCTGGGAGACCTGATGGGCGAGGGGATGAGTCCGCTCGCATGGAAAGGCTGGCTGGCTGTCCTTTTTCAAGGGCGCAAGGCCCAAGACCGGGCCGAGCGCAGCCCGGAGGCGGAAGCCGCAGCGGCCGCCCACCTCGACTACCTCTCCCTTGCCATGGAAAAGCCCACCGAGTCGAAGCCGGTGTGGACCCTCGCACTCGCAGAGACCGATGTGGGTGTTCCCGCAGGCGCCTTTGCCCTGCCCGCCTCTCCAGAGTCTACCGAGGATCTTCCCCAAGGAGACGACAGCTCCTCCGACGATGCACCCCGCCCGGAGGTACTGCGAATTCCGGTGTTCAACGCCATGGGTACCCTCCCCAGTCCCGCACCCGCACCCGCGCCCGACCCCAGCTCGACCGAAGACTCTTCGCTGACCCCCTCGCGGCGCCGTCCCGATGGGCGCCGCGCCCTCTTTCAGGAGCCTCGCCGCAATGAGCTGCCGCTCACGGCTCCCCCGCTCGACCCGACACCTCCTCCCCCCCTCAATCCCACCCCTCGTCCCGCCAACAGCCCCAACGCCTCGATGGATCGGCAGTTGACCTGGGTCCGCAACGCGGAGTCCGCCTCGGTCACCCCGTCCAAACGCAGCCCGGCGCCGGCCCGGGCAGCGGCGCCCGCCACGAAAAAGGCAGTTGCAGCACCGCCACCCACCCCCGAGCCCCGCAAGCAGGGGATGGTGGGCTTCCTCCTTGGCGTGCTCCTCACCGCCAGCCTGGCCCTCTTCTTCTTGCAGATGAATCGCCACACCCCGGGCGCTGCCCCGCCGCCGCCGGAGGGCAAGGCCCCCCCGTCAGCGGGGGCCCCCACTCCCGCAGCCGCGGATGCCGTTCCTGCTGCCACCGCCGGCCCAACAGAGCCTCCCCCTTCCGCCGCCCCCGCACCGGAAGCAGCCCCTCCCGCACCGGCGCCTGCACCGGAAGCAGCCCCTCCCGCACCGGCGCCCGCTGCCGCACCGAAGCCGGCGCCTGCACCCAAGGCCGCTCCAACCCCGGCGCCCCGACCCGCTCCGGCTCCGGCTCCGGCCCCCAAGCCCGCTCCCGCTCCAACGCCGGCCCCGGCCCCCAAGCCCGCTCCCGCTCCGGCTCCGACGCCCGCTCCGGCACCGGTGGCCGTTGCCGCCCCAGCGCCCGCACCGGCCGCCGCGCCGCTGCCTCCCTCCTCCACCCTCACCGACCTGAGTGTGGACGTGGTGGGCGGCCAGGTGGTGCTGCGGGGCAAAATCAGCGGGGTAGGCCAGCGCGCCGTCGGCTTTCTGCAGGAGGATGAGTCCACCTGCAGCTACCGACTGCGGCTGAAGGAGACCGCGCAGGACATCGGTCTGGCACGGATCCCGGTTTCCAGCAGCATCGTCAGCCAGGTAGCGGTGAGCAGCTCCAATGGAACATTGGCGATCAACGTAGCCTGCACGGTGGGCAAGGTCGCCCCGCGCTTGAGCGCGACCTCCACCTCTTTTGAACTTGTTCTTGCCCCCCGCTGAACCCCCACGAAGGACGAACCATGTTATTTTCTCTGCTTTTGTTTGCCGCACATGCTGAAGAGACTGAAGACAAGGAGGTTGCTGCACTACGCGAGCGGGTGCGGCTGCTGGAGAAAGCGGTCGATGACCTTCGTGGCACCTCGGGCGGCGGGCTGACCGACATCCCGTTGGACCTGGAGACACGCATCAATGGCTACGGGGCGATCTCGCTGCAGCGACACGAAGAAAGTCCGCAGCTTTCCTTCATCCTGGATGAGCTGGTCTTCAAGTACACGGCGAACCTGGATCGAAAGCTGACCTTCACCACTGAGTTCAGCTTGGAGGCCGAGGAGCAGGCGGTGAACGTCGGCATTGAAACCTTGGAAATCGGTATCAATGTGGTACCAGCCTTTCAGGTGGTTGCCGGTGGCTTTCACCTGCCATTGTCGCCCTGGGCGGTGACCGCTTCGCAGGGGGCCTATCGCTACCTGCCGGTGGAGATTCCCGAAGGGCTGGTGGAGGAGGAAGGGAAGGAGTTTCTTCCTATCGATCAGGTCGGTGTTCAGGCGCGAGGCACCATCCCGGTGGGCTTCTGGCAGCTTGGCTATGCGGCCGGCGTCACCAACGGACGCTCTCCGTATGCGGGGGCAACCTCCGCATGGGGCGACGAGACGGACCTGAAGACGGTTTTGGGTAGGATCTACGTTCAATCTCCGGGCGGTCTCCAGGTAGGCGCAGGGGTCTACTACGAACCGCAGATGGTCGTGGAAGCGGTGGGCGACATCGTCGAAGTCCAGGGTTCAGAGCTGATCGCCGGGGCCAGCATCGACTGGCAGGGCGGCCCGGTCGACCTGCGGTCTGAGGGCTACATGACCATCCACACCGTGGATGGAGAGTCCCACACCAGCTACACCGCTTTTGTCGTGCTCGGGGTTCCCATCAAGCGTACCACTCCCTTTGTGGTGGTGGACTTTGTATCGGTGGACGGTGCGGATCCGCTGTACGCAGTCCACGACCCGGGCGGCGAGCCCGAGGTGGAATTTGTTGCGGGTCTTCGCTACGAAGTGGGACTACATCTGGCGCTGAAGGGTCAGTTTGACATCGCCGTAGACCCTACCGGAAACAACCCGGTGGGGGCGGGCGGGCAACTCCAGCTTGCAGCGGGGTTCTGACATGCTCTTGAGACTTCTTGATGTCGCCCTTACCCTTTTTCCGCTCGCCTCTGCGCAGGAGGGCCTCCCCGAGCCGGCTCCCACCCCCGAACCGGCGCCCAGCAGCCCCGCGGCCCCAGCAGCGGCACCGACAGCAGCGCCGACGGCGGTACCGGAGGCTGCTCCGAACCCGGTCAGTCAATCTCCCGGAATTATCGTGGCAAATCGCTCTGCGGGCTTCACCACACCGGTGGACCCCCGGATGATTCAGGCCATCTTTCGGGGAATGACACTAAAAACCCCCGGCGGTCACCGCACGATGGTCTACCTGCCCCCCGCAAAGAACCCCGCCTTCGAATTTGTGTTAGGTGGACTCTTGAAGTGGTCGGAGTTCACCTTCGAGCGGCAGTCACCCCTCCAAGAAACCAGCGCAGGACGCCCCCTCTACAAGCGAACCTCCTCGTTCAACGATGTGCTGGTCGCGGTAGCCGGGGATCCGGGTGGACTGGGAGTGGTTTCTGGTGATACGCTTCTTGGCGAACAGATCATCGTTGTATGGTCGGGAGTACCCTGAAATGTACACACGACGTCAACTGATTGCGGGAATGGCAGCGCTGGCGCTCCTCCCCCGCCCCGCCCGGGCAGAAAAGCCGGTGGTCTTGCTGCTCACCAGCGATGACTCGGCCCGGACCACCACCATTGTGGATGCCTTCAAGAGCGCCACCGAAGGCACCACCCGCATCAGCTATGCGCTGACGGCAGAGTCCGACGCTGCGGCTTTCCTGGCGGACAACATCCGGGATCTGACCGTAAACGCCGTGTTTGCAGTCGGCGACAAGGCCTTTTTGGGCGCCATCCGCGAGTTCGCCACTACGCCGGTGATCTATGTGGAGGTGAACGACCCCGGCGCAGCGCTGGGACGCGGCGCGACCTACGGCGTGCCCAGTCGGGTGGATCCGGCGGGCTCGCTGGCCGCTTTGCGCGGGCTGCTGCCGCGCATGAGCACCCTGGGGATGGTACGCGGCAGCCGGGATGGTGAGGATGCCTGGTGGAATGCGCTGACCGAAGCCGGAAAAAGCACTGGGGTGCAGGTGAGAATTCAGCGGGTGAATGGCCCGGCGGACCTGACCAGCGCCTTCGGGGTCCTCCTCTCCGAGAGCCAGGCGGTGATCCTGCACCCCGACGCGACGGTGTGGACGGCCGCGGCTGTGGGGCAGATTCTGCACAACGGCCAGCTCGCGAAGGTGCCGGTGGTGGGCTACGACCGTTCCCAATTACGGGCCGCCAACCCCGCTCCGTTGATTCTGGAGACCTCGGCGGCGGGTGTGGGTCTGGCGGCCGGCGCGCGCTGTATGTCCGTGTTGGGGCTGGCGACCGGCGGAGCCCAGGCCGTCTATCCGTTGCCCTGGTTGGTAGGCAGCAAGGTGGCCTGCCGGGCCACTGGCATGCTGCTGACCAAGGATACGGCGGCGAAGGTGAACGAGTGGATTGACTGAGGGAGGGGGGAGCAACGCGGCCCCCTTGTCCTCAGCTCAGCCCGCGCGGGTCCACATCCACGATCACGCGCACGCCCTTGCCGCCCTTCCAGCTTGTGTGGTGGGCAGCAAGGTAGTCCCGAAAAGTCTTGACGTGTCTACCCCGAAGAACGATCTGGTAGCGCCAACGCCCTACAAGGCGAGGCAACATGGCGGGAGCCGGTCCAAGCACGTCCACCCCGGGAAAGCCTTTGGCCTGTAGCCGCGCCTGCCGGGCCAGGGCATCCACAGCGGCGATGGTGCCCGCACGATCCTCGCCCTCCACCCGCAGAAGCACCAGGCGGGTGAAGGGCGGATAGCCCAACACCCGCCGAAAATGCTCCTCGTACTCCGAAAACTTCTGCATATCGCCCAGACAGTGGAAGACCGGATGCTCCGGGTGGGCGGTCTGCAAGAAGACCCGCCCGACCACCGCTCCCCGGCCCGCTCGGCCGCAGAGTTGGGTGACCAGCGAAAAAGAGCGCTCGGAGGAGCGGAAGTCGGGCATACCCAGGATGTGATCCACCCCCAACACCGCCGCCACATGTACATCGGGAAAATCGTGGCCCTTCGCCACGATCTGCGTCCCGATCAGGAGTCGGAAGGCTCCATCCCGGAAGGCGTCCAGAATGCGCGCATGGGCACCGCGCTCCGAGGTGGTATCGGCATCCATTCTGCCAGTAGGAATGCCGGGAAAGGTGTCCGCGACCAGCTCTTCCACCCGCTCGGTGCCCTTGCCCAGGACATTCAGGGGGGTGGAACACTTGGGGCAGTCGGGCTGAAAGGGACGATGAAAGCCGCAGTAGTGGCAGTCCAGCCTGCCCTTTCGCAACTTCCGCTCCGCCCCCTCCTCCCGCCGCTCCGGGCTGCCCTGGTGCAGCACCATCGCGATGCCGCAGGAGGGGCAGTCGTAGGCCTGGCCGCAGCCCGGACATTCAACAAAAGTGGCGTAGCCCCGCCGATTGTAGAGGAGAATGGCCTTGCCACCCGCGGCCAGGGCATCGTCGATGGCGGCCTTCACGGGTGCAGAGATCAACGGCACCGTGCCATCGGGAAGTTTGGGTTCTTTGCGGAGATCCACCACCTGGATGTTTGGCACCGCACGCGCGGTTGCGCGGTTGCGCAGGCTCAGCAGCGTGTAGCGGCCGGCCTTGGCATTTTCCCAGGTTTCCAGCGAAGGAGTGGCCGAGCCTAACACCACCGGGCAGCCTGCCATCTTGCCGCGCACCACCGCCAGATCACGGGCGTTGTAGCGGACCCCATCCTCCTGCTTGAAGGAGTCGTCGTGCTCCTCGTCCACCACGATCAGGCCCAGGTGGTGAAAAGGAGCGAAGATCGCCGAGCGGGCACCCACTGCCACGGTGGCCTCGCCGGAGCGAATCCGTCGCCACTGCTGCCTGCGCTCGGCACCGGTGAGACCGGAGTGCAGCACGGCAACCCCCCGACCAAAACGGGCCGTAAAACGCCGGGTAAGCTGCGGAGTCAGGGCAATTTCGGGCACCAACACCAGCACCTGGCCCCCCTTCTCCTGCGCGCGCCGGGCCAGCTCCAGGTAGACCTCGGTCTTTCCAGCTCCGGTAACCCCATGCAGCAGGTAGGCGCCGGGATCCCGCACCGCCTCCACCGCAAACACCTGCTCGGCATTAAGAGGTGGGGGAGGAAGAGGCGGACCGGCGTCCTCCCACAAAAAGTCCTTGGCACGCTGCTCGCGCACCACCACCCCGGACTTTTCGAGGCGCCGCACGGCTTCGCTGTCCAGCTCTGCTGCCTTTTTGGGCCCATCGGCCAGGGACGCCAGCACCGCGTGCGCCTTCACCGCGCGCGCGGTCAATCCGGCCAGGGCGGGATCCCCGACCAGACGCACCCAGGTCTCCTGGTCCTTGACCGCCTCCACCACAAAATCCTCACCGGTGATCCAGCCTTTCTGTACCAGTCCCTGGATCACCCCCGGCACATCCTCCACCTCCATCACCAGGCGGCGCTGCACCGCCGAGCGGGTGCAGCGTGGATGCGCCACCACCTCCCGCAGGACCGTGCCCAGCGGCCCCTCTGCCTGCTCCAAGGCCAGCGCGTCGATGCCCGCGTCGGTCGGGACGTACACATGCCGGGTGCGCGCCGAAGAGGAGGCCGGCACCGCCGTGGCAATCACCTCTCCTAGGGGAGACAAATAATATTCTGCAATCCATCGAAAAAATCGAAGCTGCTCGGGCTCAAAATCCGGCTCCTCCCCCAACACCCGCTCGATGGCCTTCAGCTCAATCGGCTGCTCGGGAAAAAGGCTCCCGGCCACCGGCTCGGCCGGGGGCTCCACCCCCACCACCCAGCCGTTGATACTGCGCGATCCAAAGGGAACCACGACGGGAATCCCCGGCTCTAGGTGGCGCTCGAACTGGTAGCTATAGCTGCCGTGGACCGGCAGTGGCACCGCCACCTGCAGCCGCACCATCCCCGCCTCCCTGAACTTTTTCGTTCTATCCTAGCCAGAAGATGCGGGCAAGCTGGAGCAAGCGTTCAGCTCTCCGACTGCTTCTTCACCCAGGCCGTCGCGTTGGTGACGCCCTGCTTCTGCACCATGTTCACGATGAAGCCGGGGACCCAGCCCTTCATCTGGATCTCCACGGAGTACTCCAGGCGGGTCTTGGGAGGTTCCGTGCTGAGCGGTGTTACCCGCCAGTAACCCACCGAGTCGTTCAGATCGCTGTTGCGACTGTAGTCCAGGGTCCAGGTCAGCCAACCGGCGGAGCGGTTGAGCGTGTGCTTGATGTAGTACTGAACCGAAGCCCCAGCAAAGCCGAGAACAAAATCGGCAAATATCCCGGAGCTGTCGTTCTTGTACACCGAGCAACTGGTGACGTTGTCCACCCAGTTGGGGTACTGGTCGAAGGCAAGGATGCGCGACCACACGCGGTCCACCGTGGCGTTGATGTCCATCACCGCAACCGCGCGGCCACCGTTGCCCATCTGCACCTGCTTCTGCACCGACGCGCCCGTGGCCAGGGTGGTCAGGTCTTCGGAGGTCAGGGGTACAGAAGGGGGGGCGCCTTTGTAGGCCGCCAATACCCCTTGGTGCTCGTGGGGAGCATTGGGATCTGCGGCCCAGAGGGGCAGCGCCAGAGCGAGGGCAAGCATGTTCATCCTCCTGCAACCCCTCTTATAGCGCGGATCTTCCGGGCCGTCCGATTTTCAGTGGCCGGGAGGCTTGGGCAGGCCGGGCAGGCGCGGCGGGGCGCCGGGCATCGGCGGGCTTGGCGGCCCACCGGCTGGAGGCGCGGGGGGCGCATCGGCGGGGGCCGCGGGCGCTTCGGGAGTGGCAGGCGCGGCGGGAGCGGCGGGAGCCTTGCCCTCGATCACGTCGTCCACTTCGCTCTCCACATCGGCGGTGGCCGTCTTGTTCAGCTTCACCAGCCCACGCACCCAGCTACCCCGTGCGTACCAATCGTCCCCGCTGCGAAGCAATTGCAGGCTTTCCGCCGGGTGATCGACCGGCTTGATGACCAGATCCATCACCGGTACCAGATCGGCGGGCTCCTCGGCCTGTACGTACTCCTGGCTCCGCAGCTTCAGAAGTTTGTCAAGCCAATTCGAGAAGGTCTCGTCCTTGTCGCCGCTGCCGCCCTGGCGGGCCCAGAAGGCCGCTGCGGTATCGACGATGTTCTTCTGCTCCCAGGTGACCGTCGCGGCGCCGCGGCCAACCTTGACCGACTCGATTTCGGTCTTCTTGGCAGAAAAAATGGCCGTGTCGCGCAGCTTGGTCTTGGAGGTGAAGGGTTTGATGGCTTGATCGTCTACCACATAGACCAGACCGGTGCCCTGGTCGCGGACGTAGCGATCTTTGAGACCATAGGTGTCGCCACCCAGCTCCAGGGTCCAGGTCTTGCCGGCACCGGTCACCAACACGGTGCTGGTCGGGCTCTTCAGGCCGAAGGACTCAATCTTGTCCTCGGCCCGGCCCAGCTCACGCATGGCCATGACCGGTGCCCATTTTTCGATGAGCTTGGTCGCGTCTTCTCCGCCTTTGAAGCGGGTGACGATCTCTTCCGAGGTCTCCACGCCGTCCGCACCCTTCTTCTTCTTGGTCTCGGTCAGGGTGACCCAGGAGTAGCTGCCCAGGTCATCCTTGCGGATTTCGATCAGCACCTTCAGGTCGGCGCTGCTGTAGCTGAGCTGCTGCAGGTCGTCCTTCTTCACGTCGGCCAGGACGATGCCCTCCTTGGGGACCGCCGCCTCGTCAGAGGTGTACTGCACCCAGGAAGCACCCAGGGAAAGCACCAGAATGGTGGCATAAGCCAGGATGGACTTGTTCATCAGCGGCTCCGACGGCGCATCACGTTCAGGGTTCCAAGCAGCATCACCAGACCGGGGACGCCCACTGAGGCGCCGAGGAACCAGTACTCCTGGCCCTCCTTGGTGTGCTGGATTTTGATGTCCTCTTCCGACTCCTGCTCGCCACCGATGCTGGGGTCCTGCGCCAACCAGCCCACGGTTTCCGAGTAGAAAGCCTGGTTTCCGACAACCTGCATCACCACCACATTGGAGAGCCAGGTGGCATCACTCATCACCACCGCCCGCCACTCCTTGCCGCCTTCGGCCGGACCGGTCACCACCGCCGCTACATCGACCTGGCCACGCTTTTCGGTGTCCTTGTCGAAGTTGTAGTTGCCGTTGAGGTCGGAGAACCAGTCGGGCATGCCCTTGACCACCACGGTGTACTTGCCTGGGCCGTCCTTCTTCTCCGAGATTGAACCAGCAGAAGGCACCACCATCGTCAGGTCCGTGCTGCGTTTGCTCAGCATGGAGATGGATTCGTGGGAGGAGAACTTGTTGGTGGCCACATAGGCGCGGTCCGAGAGCCCGCCCGTCACGTAGGCATAGCCCTTGGCCTTGTCGGTCACCATCGGGGCGTTCACGTAGTCCACACCGAAGAGGTCCAGCAGGGGCTGATCCACCTGCTCGGCACCCGGCTCCAGCATCAGGTAGACCGAGCCACCGCGGTTGCGGTAGTTTTCCACCGCGCGGATTTCGGAAGGAAGAAATGCCTTCTTTGCGCCGACGATGAAGAGGACTGCTGCGTCGTCCGGGATCTCCTGACCCAGGCCGTCGCCCATGCCCAGCTCCTTGACCTTGAAGTTCAGACCTTCCAAGAAGCCCTTGGCGAGATCGATCTTCTCGTCGTCCTTCGGAGCGTTCTTCCAGAACATCTCGTCGTGACCGACGGTGAAGTAGGCGGTCTTCTTGTCGCTGCCCAGCTTCAACAGCGCGGTGTGAATCTTGCCATCCAGCTTGCGAAGATCCTTCTGCGCCTTGTTAAAATCGTCGCCAAGCTTGATGGTCTCGCGACGCTCGCCACGCACCAGGGCGATGGTGCCGTTTTCGCGGACGTTGTACTTCTTCGCCAGCGCGGGGTCCATGGCCTGATCCACCACTTCCACGGACAGGTTCGCCCCGGCGATCTGGTCGAAGTAGCCTTCCACTTCCCGCAAAACCTCCGAGTTGGAGGGGAAGAAGAGGTAGGCGGTCATGGGCTCGGAGAGGTTCTCCACCACCCGGCGAGTACCTTCCCCCGCCTCGGTGGTGCGGAAGAAGCCGAAGTCCCACTTCTGGTTGTGCTCATGCGCCAGATAGTTGAGGGGGAAGAGCATCCCCAGGCCCAAGGCCACTGCCATGCCACCCTCCCAGGCCGCTTGGAAGCGGAGGGGGTGCACGTTCTTGGGGTTGGCGTGCATGGTGCGCGACAGGTTCATGGCGGGCAATGCGCCGATGATCCACAGCAGCGGGATGGCCGCGGTGGCCGCCGTTTCAAGCTGCCGCCCGCCCTTGTCGGTGCCAAACATCTCCAGCACCACCATCGCATAGGGCAGCAAGGAAGCCAGAGAAAGCCCGTAGAAGCCCAGCGCGGCCGTGGCGGTGCGCTTGTGGGCGGGCAGGCGGACCCCCACCCAGCCCAGGGCCATCGACACCAACATCCCTGCCAGGGCCCAGAGGGCATAGCGCAGGACATCGTCGGTAGAGAAGAAACGCTCTGCCGAGAAGAAAAGGAAGGAACCTACGAGGTAGAGAATAGAAGCGAGGCTCATCGCCACCTCCGCGCGCAAAGCGACTGGGTCGCCATCAGCAGGAAGCCGAAGGTGACCGACAGGAAGAAGACCACGCCTTCGGTGTTGAGGCGTCCCTGCTGGAAGGGCTGGAACTGCTGTTCAAAGAAGGAAAGATAGCTGATCACAGCCTTGAAGGGGGCTTCCACCTTTCCGGCCAGCATCCAGCAGACCACGAAGAAGGTGATGCCCACCGCGCCCAACACCGCAGCGAAGATCTGGTTGCGGGAAACCGCAGAAGCCCAGGTTCCAATCGCCACCCCGGCCGATCCCATCAGCAGGATGCCCAGGTAGCCCACCGCGATCTCCGCCGTGCCCACCTTGCCATTCACGAAGATGAAGGCCGGAAGGTAGGAGGTGAACACCGCAAAGGCGGTGACGAAGGCCATGCCCGACAGGTACTTGCCCAGGACAAGCTGCCGATCGGAGAGCGGGGAGGTCTCCAGCAGCACCATCGTGCCCGTCTGCCGCTCTTCGGCAAAGAGGCGCATCGTGACCGGTACGGACACGATCAGCGTCAGACCGCCGGTGAGGTAGAAGAATTGTTGCAGCACCTCGGCCGAGAACTTGGGGGAGCGCCCCAGACCCTGCACGTTGAAGAGGATGCCATCGATCACCAGGGCCAGCGCCAGGATGCCCCAGCCCCAGTAGGTGTTGACATAGGCCGCGAAATCGCGGCGTGCGACCAGGAAGATGCCTCTCATGCGCTCGCCGTCGGGGTGGTAAGCCCCAGAAATACTTGTTCAAGCTCGGTTTCGTCTTCGACCATCCGCCGGATGCCCAGACCACCTGCGACCAGGGCGGCCACCAGGGACTCCCGGTCATCCCCCTGCAGGGACACATGCACCCGCAGAATGCCGGGGGCTTCCTCGTGGGCATCGTGCTTCAGCACGGCCGGCACCTTGGCCAGGGCGGCAGCAAGGGCGGCCACATCCCCGCGAAGGGTCAGGGTAATCCGGGTACCGCGGGCCTGGCTGCGGTGAACCAGCTCCTCTTCCTTGCCCTCGGCCGCGATGGTGCCGCCATGCAGCACCAGCAGACGATCGCAGGTTTCAGAGATTTCCCCCAGGATATGGCTGGAAATCAGCACGGTGGTGTCTTTGCCCAGGTTGCGGATCACCTGCCGCATCTCCACAATTTGCCGAGGATCGAGGCCGGAGATCGGCTCGTCCAGGATCACCATGGCGGGCTTGTGGATGATGGCCTGGGCGATGCCCACGCGCTTGCGGTAGCCGTGAGAAAGCTCGTTGATCACCCGATCTTTCATATGGGTGAGCTGGCAGATCTCCAGGACCTGCGGCAGGCGGGCATTCACCGCGGAGGTGGCCATCCCCTTGAGCTGGCCGCAGAAGCGTACGAACTCGCTGACGGTCATCTCTTTGTACAGCGGAGGATCTTCCGGCAGATAGCCGATGCGAGAGCGGAAGCTGTCGCCCGCGCTCACCAGATCCACCCCGTCGATCGACACCGTCCCCGACGAGGGAATCAAAAGACCGGCCAGCACCTTCAAGGTCGTGCTCTTTCCCGCACCATTCAGGCCAAGAAAGCCCACAATCTCATTGCGACTGATCTTGAAGCTCAGCCCTTCCACCGCTTTGCGGTCCCCATAGTAATGGGTCAGCCCTTCAACCACGATCATGCTTTCATCCCAAACGGCCGTAGGGTTATCACATCCAGCAAAAGGACAAGGGGGGTGGCGTGTCTTTCCTTGTATTGAGTCTTACGGAGTCGGCTTGGCGGCAGCCGGCGGGGGGAGTCGCTGTGCGCGGCCCTCGACTATCTCCTGTGAGATGGCCCTCAAATAGCGCAGGCCTTCGCGAATGTGACGCATTGGATCCCGAGGGTTGTACCAACGGAAATAGGTACGCACGTCCTCCAAACGCTCAATACCCGAACGTGTCGTCTCCACGAGAAAAGCGATGGTTCCATACTTTCCATAGAGATGATCGATTTCACTCCCCTGCGCCCGAAAGAAGAAGGCCCAACGCGAAAGCTGCCGTGGACGGTAGGCGTGGGCCCCCATGGAGGCCTGCATCACCCGGCCAAGACGATGAAACTCCCTCCAGTCCTCCGCCCGCTGCCAGCGGCCGGTCCACGGGTAGTAAAAGAAGCCGCCAAAGCTGTGCAGGCTGAGAGCCACGTCGTAGGGGCGCTGGGCGAGCTGGTCCAGGGCCTGCGTCTCCGGCTGGGACAGGGGGCCAGGGGTCTTCCGGTAATAGGCAGGGATAAAGGCGGGCCAGATGGAATCTGTATCTCGAAATACAGAAAAATCCCGATTGAGGTCCACACGCGACGCATTCCCACGATGGTAGCGGTTTTTCCCCTCCAAAAGGTCACGTTCCACCCGCATCCGGCCGTCCGGATTCAGCACCGGTACCACGGTCAGATCGATGGCCGGCGCCAACGGCACCACCGCCTGAATCCAGGCAAAGGCGATCTCGGAAGGCACCCACTCCATGGCGTGGATGTTCGCGATGACCAGCATCGAGCCCCGGGAAGGCAGGCTGGGATTGTGGATATGCACAGCCCAGAGGGGCTGCCCCTGGCTGCTCTCCCCAAAGCACTCCACCCGAACCACGCCCGGATAGTCCTCCAACAAGGGCTTCAGCTTGGAAAAGCCCTCAGCGGCGTAGTGGTAGGCACTCTCGGGATGCGCGGGCTGGGGCTGGGCGGCCAGCCAGGTCGCGAAGTCGGGACAGGGCATGCGATCGGCTATCCTGTTAGAGCGCCTGCCGATGCCGGTACTTTCCTGGGAAGGAGGCACCCTCCTGTTGGAGGGGCTCCCCGCCGATCAGCTTCCCCCCTGGTTCACCTGGGACTCCCGGGTGGGTCGCGGTCGCGCGCTTGCCAACAGCTACGCACAGACAATTCTTCACTTTCAAGGCAAGGAGCTTGAAGATCGCGCCAAGGCCTACAAGCGACTGGAGCGTCGGCACCTGACCCCGCGCACGGCACGCGACTACCAAGAGGCAGCCATCGCAGGCTGGAAAGCCGCCCGCTGGCAAGGGGTGGTAGTGCTGCCCACGGGTTCCGGGAAAACCTACGTAGCTGAGCGATGTATCGCCGATACCAAACGCTCTGCACTGATTGTGGTACCCACCCTGGATCTGCTGTCGCAGTGGTACGGAGGCATGCGCACCGCCTTCGGGGACCCCATCGGGCTGGTGGGCGGAGGAAACTACCAGATCGAGGACATCACCGTCGCAACCTACGACTCGGCCGCCATCCACATGGAGCGGATGGGCAACCGCTTTGGACTGGTGATCTGGGACGAAGTGCACCACCTGCCCGCACCCTTCTACCTGCGGGCGGCAGAAAACTGTATTGCTCCCCTACGTTTGGGCCTGAGTGCCACCCTGGAGCGCCCGGACGGCCGCCACCAACTACTGGATGATGCCGTCGGAAAAGTCTGCTACCGCCAGGAGATTCCCGAGCTGGCCGGAGAGTGGCTGGCGCCCTACTACACCGAGGTGCTGACGGTGCGCCTCTCCGATGCGGAGATGGAGGAATACCAGAACCTGCGTGCCTTCTACCGGGGTTTTCTGGAGGCGAACCGCCTGTCCACGCGAAGCCCGGAGGACTGGCAGCGCTTCTTGCGGGTGGCCTCGCGCAGTGCCGACGGTCGGCAGGCCTTTGCGGCCTGGCGAAAGTCGCGGCAGATCATGGGCTCCAACGAGCGGAAGTTGGAGCTGGTGCAGCAGTTGGTGATGGACGAGTGGGGCCGCCCCACCCTGATCTTCACCAACGACAACCCCACCGCACTGACCATCTCCAAGCGGCTCTTGTGCCCCTGCATCACCCACCGCACCGAGACCAAAGAGCGACGATTGTACCTGGATGGATTCGCGAAGGGCGACTTCAAGGTGATGGTCACCTCGCGCGTGCTGAACGAGGGGGTGGACCTGCCAGGGGCCGAGGTGGCGATCATCGTGAGCGGTACGTCCACGGTGCGGGAGTCGGTGCAGCGCCTCGGCCGAATCTTGCGGCAAAAACCTGGGAAACAGGCGGTCCTCTACGAGCTGGTGGCCGAAGGGACAGCCGAGTCCTTCATCTCCGAACGGCGGCGGGATCACGATGCTTACCGCTGATCTGGTGCGTGCCCGCACAGTCAAAGGGCAGGTACGCCCTACATTTGTGAACCCCGACGATGCCGAACTGCGCGAGCGCACCGCCGAGCTGGTGGCGCTGGTGCGGCAGGGGGTGGGCGAGCCACGGGGCGAGCTGGAGGAGCTGATCGACCAGTGGATCGGCGATGATCCGCAGGCAAAGCTGCTTCGGGGACTCTGGCACCTGCTGGAGCGGCGGTGCAGCTTCACCGTCCATGCGCCGGTGCCCCCGCCCGAGCTGCGGGTGGCGGTGTTCCGGGCGGCCTCCGAAAAAGGACCTTTGGCAGAGACTAAAATCGACGGAGGCGCACTGACGGCGGCGGACATCTACCGCCTGGTGGGCGAGCAGCACGGGGTGGACCCGGCCCTGCTTCCCGACGCCTTGTACGCCGATCATCCCGATGCGATGCGCCTGGTGGGGCTGGAGCTGGAGGGGGAGGAGGAAGTGGCGGCGCGGTGGCTTTTGAACCGCTACAACGTGGCACTGGTGCAGGCCATCCTGTTTGGCGCCTCCTCCCTGACGATTCGCCTTGCACGGCCGGACCCACCCCGCAGTCGACAACTGTTGCGCGCCATCAAATTTCACCAGCTCATCCACACCGTCGTCCCCGACGGCGAGGATCTGCGCATCGTTCTGGATGGTCCCACCTCGCTGTTCTCCCAGACCAGCCGCTATGGCTTGGCCTTTGCCCGTTTTCTGCCCGCCCTGCTGCTCCAGAAGGGGGCATGGTCCCTGCACGCGCCGGTGCGCTGGAAGGAGGAGGACCGGGTGCTGGACCTGGACCACACCGCGACATTGGTGTCGCACTATCGGGACACAGGGGCCTGGGTGCCGAAGGAGGCGGTGTGGTTCGCGGAGCGCTTCGAGGCGCTGAACAGCGGCTGGGAGCTGATTCGGCAGCCGGATCCCCAACGGGTGGGCGACGTTTTTATCGTGCCTGACTTCGGCTTCCGCAAGGATGGGCGGGTGGCCTGGCTGGAAATCCTGGGGTTCTGGCGCAAATCTTCGCTGGGTCGGCGTTTGGAGCAGCTCCAGCAGCCCGGCGGCGAAAACCTGCTGTTGGCGGTGAGCCGCAGACTGTGCGGCGAGGGCGAGGCACAGGATTTGCATGGAGTCATTCCCTTCGCGGAGGTGATTCCGCCGAAGGATGTGCTGCGTCGGATCGAAGCCTGTGCCCGGGAGGAAAAATGTTGATCGCACTCTTAAACTACGCCGCTGCGGCCCCCTGGCTGTTACCCTCCTCGGAAGCCCAGGAAGCCGGACACGGCGAGGTAGGCGGCGGCTTCATGCTGTTCTCCTACAAGCGGCAGTTGTCGGAAGATATTTCCGCGATCGACCTGGATCCTTCTGCGGTGGTGCGGGGCAGCTACACGCCAATCAAGGGCCTTCAGATCTCGGCGATCCTCGGGGTGGGTCCGCAAGATGTAGCCGTTGTACCAGTGCTTTCTCTGCGCTACAACTTCATCGAGCGGGAGCGGGTGCGGCTGGGGGTCTGGATCTTCGGCTCGTGGATGCACCAGGGCATCGACGACCCGGCCAACGTCATCAACTATGGCACCGGCTTTTCGATGGAGCTGGGCTGGAAGAACCTTCGCTTTGACCTCTCCACCCCGATTCTGGGTGGCGAGGTAGGCAACAGCTACCTTTTTGACTTCGGACCCATCAACCCCCTGGTCCACCTGCTGCCCGAAGCAGGCATTCGCGGCATCTATAAGGAGCACAGTCTTCGCGTCGGCATGTTTCATACCTTTGTGAACATGGACTACATGTACAGCCGTGAGCGCTGGTTTGTGCAGGTGGGCGGGATGGTGGACCTGGTCCACTTCACGGCGCAGGAGTACACCATGCCCACCATCGGCCGCCTGGAAGCGGGCTGGCGCTTTTAGGCCATCTACCACCGGGATGGACGCCCCAGTCGCTCCACCCAAAGCCTGACGCCATCGGTCCGAACCCGAACACTGCCATCGCGATCGGTCCGATAGACCTGCATCTCCCGATAGCGGGCCAGCACATCCGGGTTGGGGTGCCGAAAGCGGTTCTGCCAACCGCAAGAGATCACCGCGATCCCCGGCTGAATCGCTGCCAACAACGCGGCCGAAGAGGAGGTTCGGCTGCCGTGGTGGGGCACCTTCAGCACATCGGCCCTCAGCCGCCCCGGATCTGTGGCCACCAGCGCCGCCTCTCCCGCAGCCTCCACATCCCCCAGAAAGAGAAAGGAGCGTGAACCAAAGGTGATTTTCGCCACGAGGCTCTCGTCGTTCACCGGGTCGTGGGGCCCCACAAAACCGGGGGGAGGATGCAGCAGCTCCAGCCCCGCTTCCTCCTCCTCCAGCCCGGCTCGTACCGGCGTTGGCCCTGACAAAAGAGCGGCATAGGCATCCTCTCCCTGGCGCGGCAGCCGTGGCACACGCAAGAGCCCCACCGGCAGCTCCGCCAGGATGGGCTCCAAACCTCCCATATGGTCCGGATGGGGATGGGAGAGGAGCACTGTATCCACGTGCCGAATCCCCATGCGCCTCAGCTCCTGAAGGAGCGCCCGCCCCGGCGGCCCCCCGTCGATCAACATCGTCCGCCCATCCGGCCAACGCACCAGCGCCGCGTCGCCTTGGCCGATCGACCAGAAATTCACCTCCAGCACCCCCACCGGCATGGGCCGCAGGGCCAGCAGCAGCCCGCCAGTCACCCCCCATAAGAGCAATCGCTTGCGCAGCAACGTTGCGACGCCCAATAGCAGCGCCACCTCCATCGAAATTCCCATCATCCAAGGCTTTTGGTCAAAGAAATCCAGCCCCCAGAGCCCCCAAGTGCAGGCGCCGTCGGCCAAGGCCAGCGCAAAGCGCCCCAGCTCGCCGGGCAGGAGCTGGCTGGCCAAGAGCGCCGGGGTGGCCACCGAGCCGATCAGCGGCACCGCCCACAAGTTGGCGAGGACCGAAAGGGGAGGGAAAGCCTGAAAATGGTAGAGACTCGCCGGCAGAGTGCCAGCCGTTGCCCCCACACTGGTGGCCAGCGCCTGCACCGGCCACACCACCCAGCGCGGCGCATCCGGGGGCAGCCAGCGGGTCACCCGCGGAGAGACCAGGATCATCCCCCCCATCGCCCCAAAGGAGAGCTGGAACGAGGCCGAAGAGACCGCGTCGGGATCGGCGGTGACCGTGCCGATACAGGCCAGCGCCAGCAGCGCCGCCGGGTCCGGTCGATAGCCCCCGGCCAGCAGCAACGCCGTCACCACCGTCATCCACGCCGCCCGCACCGCAGGCAGCGGCCAGCCCGCCAGCCCCGCGTAGGCCAACGCCCCCAGCCCGGCGGCCACCGCCATGATCCAGCGCAGCCCACCCCCATACCAGAGCAGCGTGAGCGGACGGGTCAGGATCCACGCGACCAACGCGCAGGTCGTCGCCGCCAGGCCGATGTGCATGCCCGAGATGGAGATCAGGTGGGACGTGCCCGTTCGGCTCATTTTTTGAGCCACCTCGTCGGGAAACTCAGCGCGGTTCCCATCCAACATCGCGCGTAGAAGGCCCTTGTTCTCCGCACCATCCAGCGCAAAGGTCGGCCCCGGCGCCCCCAACGAGATGACTTCGGCGACCCGGAAGCGACTACATACGCCGGATCGCCGCGCCGAATGGAGCGGATCGGCCTCCCCCGGCAAGTGTGTGGGGTCCAGCGCGTCTGCCCGCCCATACAGCAGCAGCTCCGTCCCTGGCCCCGGTGGGCTCTCCCGAAAAGCCGCATAAATCCTCCCGTCCATCAGCTCCCAGGCCCCACCCGGCCGCCGCCCCTGTCGCAGCGCCAGGACCACCTCGCGGCCACGAGGGGCCGTCGCCACCTCACCGCGGAGCTGCCAGTCCCCCTCCAGGCAGGGGCCCGCCGGTATGGAAGCCGGTAGCGCCAGGCCGTAGCAAAGGCCCAAGGCACCCGGCAGAAGCGGATGCGGGCGCAGAGCACCGAGCAGAAGCAGGCCCGCCGCACCGACCATACAGTACAAAAATGAAGGAAGCAGGCTGGGATACAGCCAACTTCCCACCAGAGTTCCCAGAGCCATCCACACCAGAGAGCGCATGGCAGCCTGCGGCATGCAAGATCGGTGCCACGGATGTACGCCGCGTTTTCGGGACACGACCGTCGAAATTCCGACAGGGGCTGACGGAGTTTCGTCAGACCGCAGGCGTCAAGGCCCCCGCACACGCCAATCGCACAGCGGACAGGATAGACGGCCGGATGCCCTGGATCCTCCTCGCCTACCTCGCTGCGACCGCTGGAGCGGTGATCGACGCAACCCTGTTTGCCACGCCCGGCGACGCCTACGACATGAGCTTCGTCGGCTATTTTGCGTCGGTGCTCTGGATCTTCGCCTTCTCCGCGCTCTTCAAAAACTCCAGCATCTTCGACCCCTTTTGGAGCGTGGCCCCGCCAGTACTCCTGGGCTGGTGGACCTGGAACCTCCCCGAGGGGGACCGCAGTCGCCAAGCCCTGCTGTTGGCCTGCACCTGCATCTGGGCCGCGCGGCTCACCTGGAATTGGGCACGCGGTTTTGAGGGGATCAAACACGAAGACTGGCGCTATCGCCAAATCCAGGAACAGACCGGCGGCTTCTACTGGATCGTCAGCCTGTTGGGGATCCACTACTTTCCGGCCATCCTGGTGTGGATCGGCTGTATTCCCGCATACCGTGCGCTGGCCAGCGAGGTGGCGCTCAACCCCCTGGATGGTCTGGCCACCCTGGTCTGCCTGGGCGCCACCGCCATCGAGGCGATGGCCGATAATCAACTTCGCGAGCACCGAAAGGCAAAAACCGGTCAACCCATACGCAGCGGTCTATGGGCGATCAGCCGCCACCCGAACTATGTGGGCGAAATCGGGTTTTGGGTAGGTGTCTTCCTCTTCGGGCTGGCGGGTGGCCTGGCCAACGCCTGGACGGTGATCGCGCCGCT
Source organism: Alphaproteobacteria bacterium (assembly GCA_040376425.1). Classification (GTDB taxonomy): domain Bacteria; phylum Myxococcota_A; class UBA796; order UBA796; family SXON01; genus CAITDR01. Next base: position 36,910 of record JBEIQS010000028.1, read on the forward strand.
GACGCTCTACGCGCTGTTCCGTTTTGTCTCGATTCCGCTGATGGAGGGTCGCCAAACCGGTAAGCCCGGCTACAAAGACTACCAGAAAGAGGTGCCGATCCTGTTTCCCTGGCCCGGTCGGCGCGCCCACCGCGATCCGGATCCACGACCAGGCTCTTGACGCTCCGGGAGGTGGTGATTCTATTGGTTCCACGGATGGCGGGAGGTGAATCCCGCGTCGAAGAGGGCGGCCAAGCGTGGCTATTCCACCTCTGACCGTCCAAAGACCAATCCTCATCAGGAGTCACCATGTTCTCTTTGCTCAACGACCGTTTTTTCGATGCTTCCTTCAACCGGATGAATCGGGCCTTTCAAACCCTGGAACGGGAGAATGAGACCTGGGGTACGCTGAAGGACGAAAAAGACCACTACACCTTGCTGGTGCCACTGCCCGGACTGACGGAAAAGGATGTGGAGATCAGCGCCACCGAACGAGGCATCAGCTTGAAGGCCAACAAGCGCGACATCGCGCAGGAAGGCTGGAAGCCGGTGTGGTCGGAGCGCCAGGCCTTCGCTCTCAACCGCTCGCTGGCGTTGCCCTCCCGAATTGACGCCGACAAGGTACAGGCAAGCCTGAAAAATGGCCTGCTCACGGTCACCCTCCCCAAGCAGGGCTCCGGCGCCGCCCGCAACATCCCCGTGCAGGCATAGGCCCTCACCCTTTCCAACTTATCGAAGAACCCTACCAAAAACCCTCCCAAGCGAGGGACAGGCGGAGCTATGCAGACCTATCACCCCCACTCTGACGTCTTTGAAAACCCAGATTCCTATATGATCATCTCCGACCTTCCTGGCGTCACCAGCGACAAGCTGAAGTTGATCGTGGAAGGCGGCCAGCTCCGATTGGAGGGAGATGCGCCAGAGTGGCGCTTCGCCCGTGCGTTCCGCCTGCCGCGTGAGGTGGATGGCGACCACATCAAAGCCGAGCTGCGCAACGGCGTGCTGTCGGTACAGGTGCCCAAACGCAGCGAGCTTCGGCCGCGGCGTATCCCCATCGCCGAGAGCTGAGCGGTCGCCCAAGGCGAAGGAAGGGCTCTGAGATTTCTACGGGCGGCGGTTGTCTCACCGGACAGCCGCCGCTGCGGTGTATATAAGGAAGTGTATGTCTGAGCCTGCTCCCGAGCTGCTTCGTGACCGCCTCCGAGAGGCGGGCCTTCGCGCGACCCCCGCGCGGGTGGCTGTTTTACGGTACTTCCTGGTGAATCCTGGCTCCCTCACCCACGCAGACCTGGTGGATGGCCTCGCCGGGCAGGGCTGGGACCGGGCCACGCTGTACCGGAACCTGACCGACCTGACCGAAGCCGGGCTGCTGAAGCGCTCGGACATGGGCGACCACCTGTGGCGCTACGAGCTGCTGACGGCAGAGAGCCACCCCTCCGAGTTGCATCCGCACTTTATGTGCCTCGAATGTGGTGAAGTCTCTTGCCTTCCCGAAGGCGCGATTGCCGTGACGGTCGATCCGCGCCTGCCGCGCTCGCTGCAAATGGGCTCTGTAGAGCTGCAGGTGCGCGGTATCTGCGACAATTGCGTAGACTGATGCGCCGGATCCAGAAGGCTTTTCAGGGTTCGATCGTCGCTATCGGCTTTTTTTTCATCATCGAGATGTTGTGCCGCATGTCTTGGGGCGCCCCGCCCACCCTGGAGTCCCTGGTGCGGGTGGCCCAATGCAGCCTGCGCTCGGAGGGAGGACGAAGCTGGATGGAGTGTGGCCACCCCGAAGATCGGGTGGAGCTTTCTACGGAAAAGACCAAACCGCGTGTGGTGGTGTTGGGGGGATCCTCAGTGCGCGACCCCTTCAAGGCGGACCCCAACGACAACTTCCCGGAGCACTTGGGGCGCCTGCTGCCGAGTGTCGAGGTGGTAAACCTGGGCAAAGCCGGGCAGTCGATGGCCGGAGTCGCTTGGACCGCAAGCCAGTTAGAGAGCTTGAAGCCTGATTTGGTTGTGATCTACGAAGGCCACAACGACTATGCCCAGACCCTGTTTTCGGGTCGCATCTCCGGCACCCCTCTGTGGACCGTGCCGGTGCTCCGTATCCTCCAGAACTCCTGGATTTTCCAGAAACTCACGCAGGAAACACGCGGCGTTGTCGTCGGCCCCAAGCGGCCCCAGCCGGTGCAGCACGACCCCTCCCTGCCGCCCCCGCCCACCCTCTGCCAGCAGCTCCCCCCATCGGCCCGCCGGGGGGTGGTGATGGTGGAGGACGACATCGCCCTGCGTGTCCGTGACGAAGTACGGGAGCGCTTCCGCGCGGACTTGACCACGGCGATCCGGCAGAGTCCGGCACCGGTCATCGTGTCTACGCTGTTGCGCAATCCCGAATATCCGCCGGGCGGTGTGGTCGGCAAAGACAACAGCGCCTGCGGTGTGGCGCTGGGCTGTATGGGCAGCGAGCATGTGACCGATCATGCAGAGCTGGCCACCTACGCCGAAAAAGTATGCGGAGAGAACAGCATTTCCCTGTGGTTACGCAGCCGTGCGCTCGCGGAGGCGGGGGATCAGGCGGGGGCAATCGCCGCCTGGCGCCGCAGTATGGAGCTGGACGCGGTGCCGCTGCGTGCGCCCTATGTCGCGGACGAGGTGGTGCGCGAGGTTGCCGGGAAAACCGGCGCAACGCTTTTGGATTTGGAGGCGGCGCTGGGATCCCTTCCCGCTGCGAGTCTGTTTACGGACACCCTGCATCCATCCACAGAAGGGGCAGCGGCGATCGCGCAGGAGCTTTTGCCGCTGGTACGAGAGAAACTGAAGATTGAATGAATGTTCATTCACCGCGGGACGTGGGTTGAAAATTCAGCGGGTGACTTCAAACAGGTGACGCCTGAGATCCACATCTGAGCGGCCGGCCAAATAGGCGTTCTGGACCCGCTCCAGATCCACGCGCACACAGCTCAAACGGCCGAGCGGCATTCTTGCCTGTAGCAAACAGGGACGCCCAAGGCCGGGGAGTAGAAACAGGCTCTGCAACTGATCTGCGGGGACCGCTTCACAGCCGATGCGCAGCCAGAAGTAGGCCAACTGCTTGGCAATATCGGTAGAAAGTGGAAGGTTCGCCAGAGCGTAGTCTTTGGCATCGGCCAGGTAAGCACGATCTTGCTCCCGAAGAACAAAGTCGGGCTGCAGATGCAGGCCCGGGCGTTCCTCTCCGGTAGCGAGCTGATAGGCCGCCCGATGGGGTGCGGGCCGCCGCCCGCCCAGCGCTACCCGAAGCATCCGCTCCCATACATGCTCGAACTTGTTTGCGACGATTCCCGAAAGTGATCCTTCTTTTCCCTCCCCACCTTCCGCTCCATGGTACCGTCGTAGCAACACAGCCACGCGCCGCTGCCGATCGGTGAAACAACGCGCCTCCCATCGATCCAACAGCCGCAGCGGCTCATCGGCGATCTTCTCGTCCGCGATTTCGGACTGGCCTCGCAGCCGGATCTGCAGCCCGCGCAGTGTGTACCGGTGAAGCTGTTGAACTGGATGGTCCCAGCGCGATTCTACCCGACGCAAAAGCAGGTGAGGAAAGACCATAGAACCCCGGTCTTCCGTGGGTGGAAAGCGGCGACGCGTACGCTCCCAGTCGATCCGGCCCGGCTTTCGTTCCACCGGCC
>JBEIQS010000460.1:0-1989 GCA_040376425.1 Alphaproteobacteria bacterium
ACTGCGATGACCTCTCCAGCACCACCGCGCCCGGGCGCGCCGAGCGCTGCGACGGGGCCGACAACGACTGCGACGGCAGCACCGACGAGGGCCTGCCCACCACCCGCTGGTACCTGGACGCGGACGCCGATGGCTATGGCGGTGCCACCACCACGGTGACGGACTGCAATACGTCGCCGCCCTCCGGCTATTCTGCATCTTCCAACGATTGTGATGATGCGGACGTTTTGTTGAGTCCCGCGGCGACGGAGCGCTGCGACGGGGTGGACCAGGACTGCGACGGCCAGGTGGATGACGCGGCGGTGGACGGCACCTTGTACTACCCGGATCAGGACGGGGACAGCTATGGAAGCCGCGGGGGCAGCGGACTTTTCTGCTCGCTCCCATCGGGTTATGCCGCTGCGACCGGGGACTGCGATGACCGCAGCGGTACGGTCTACCCGGGGGCCACCGAGCGCTGCAACAGCACCGACGATGACTGTGATGGTCTGACCGACGAAAGTGCTGCCGATGCCACCCTCTGGTACCGCGATCGCGACGGGGACGGGGTGGGGGGGACCCTCTCCTCCCTGAGCTGCACCGCGCCCAGCGGCTATGTGCAGGCGTCGGGAGACTGCAATGACGGAGATGCGGCAATCCTGCCGGGGGCGGCGGAATATTGCAACCTGGTGGACGATGACTGCAATGGCAGCACCGATGATGCCCCGGTGGATGGCAGCTTCTGGTATGCCGATGCCGATGCCGATGGCTTTGGCGACCTGTCCACAGCCGCGACTGCCTGTAATCGGCCCACCGGTCGGGTTTCGGATGCGACGGATTGCGATGACACCAACGCGCAGATCTCGCCCTCCGCCCAGGAAATCTGCAATGGCCTGGACGACGACTGCGACGGAAGTGTCGATCCGGTTGGCATGCCGGGCGCGACGGTCTGGTATCTGGATGCGGATGGGGATGGGGCCGGGGACCCGGGGCAGACGCGGCAGACCTGCACGCAGCCTTCGGGCTATGTGGGCATCGGCGGAGATTGTGACGATGCGGAGCCGATGATTTCTCCAACCGCCCTGGAGCAATGTGACGGTCTGGACAACAACTGCGATGGCCTGGTCGACGCGGGTGCCGCCGGGGCCTCGCTGTGGTTTGCCGATGGCGACGGGGATGGCTTTGGGGATGCGGGCGGGCCCTCCACCGCCTGTGATCAGCCCGTCGGCTATGTGGATGTTGATGGTGATTGTGACGATGCGCAGCCGGATATCTTTCCAGGTGCGTCGGAAGTTCCCTACGATGGGTTGGACCAGGACTGCGACGGAACCGACCAGCTTGATGTGGATGGGGATGGCTGGGTCTGGCCCACCGACTGCTACGATACCGAAGCCTCCGTGTACCCGGGGGCCTACGAGTCGGCGGATGGGGTGGATGAAGACTGTGATGGGGCAGTGGACGAGGGGACGGTGGCGGCCGATGATGATGGGGACGGTGTGACGGAGGAGGCGGGAGATTGTGACGACGCCGACGCCACCCTTGTGCCGGGGGCGCCCGAGCTGCCCGATCGTCTCGATCAGGACTGTGACGGGGTGACCGACGAAGGAACCGTGCTTTTTGATGACGACGCCGACGGCTACAGTGAACAACAGGGAGACTGCAACGACGGGCTATCAGAAATCTATCCGAGCGCAGCCGAAAATTTTGGAAATGGCATCGACGACGACTGCGACGGTGTGGTGGACGGGGGGGAGGTCGATGCCGACGGTGACGGCTATACCGCTGGGGGAGGGGACTGCGATCCGTCGGATCCGCTCTGTTATCCGGGGGCGGAAGAAGCCGAGGATGGAGTCGACAATAACTGTGATGGACGGGTGGATGAGGGGACCTCCGGCGTAGACGACGATGGAGACGGCTACGCCGTGGACGACTGTGACGATGCCGACCCGGCCCGCAACCCCGCTGCGGAAGAGCGGCCGGATGGGGTGGATCAGGACTGCGACGGCCAGG
>JBEIQS010000158.1:0-13938 GCA_040376425.1 Alphaproteobacteria bacterium
CTCCTCCACCTTCCAACGCTGATTGTCTCCCCCCTTCCACGAGGATAAGGTCATCTTTCCGTGCGTGTCCGTCCCCATCGCGTGCATGCCTGAGGAGAACATCTTGAAGCAGATCATGTAGTCGCCACCGCCCAGGTACTCAAAAAACAGGACCTGATCGGACTCGTTCAGGATCTCCTCCAGCTTGGGCCCCCCGCTGAAGTCCGGAGTGATGCCTTTTTCACTGGACTTCTGCACCAGTCGCCCGCGCCGACCATAATACCAAAGCTAGGTATCGTCGCCGGTGGAGGCGGCCACCTCCAGCGAGCCCGCCTCGCCGGAGGTGAGGTAGCGCCCAGAGGCCCGGTGGCTGATGGTCAGGTAGCCATCCCCGTTCGGAGTCGCGAGCCACTGTTGATAGGGGTTCCCATCGTTCCAGGGATTCCGATAGACCTGCGAGCCATCGCTATCCAGAACCGTGCTGGTGCTGGTCAGCGCAAAACGGAGGTAGCCATTGCCGTTGGGGGCCGGATTTGGCCACACCAGCAGGTTTTTAGTTGTATCAAAGTATGCCATGGTGACGGCATTTTTGACGAGAGACAGTATCTGTCCGGTTTTCTTCGAAACGAGGTAGATCGAGTCGTTCACGGAGCCTCCTGTGTGGGTACGAACCCTTGGTCGATTCGGTCCGACTTTTAACATCGCTGTTTGGCAAAGGTCCAGTGCCCGACAACCAGCGCCCGCGTGTTAAGGGGCCCCCGTTCTCCGAGGCCCCTTGCCCAGCTTTGTGTCTCACCGCCGCGTGAACCCCGGCAAGCGATCCTTGCGGGACGTCCCCTTTGTCGAGCTTTTTGCCGGCCGCGCCCAGGGGGTGGTGTCCAGCGGCAGCGACGAGGACCGGGTCTATGTATCCTGGTATGAAGGGAAGACCGGTAACTATTATTGCTGTACGAACAATAATCGCCGCTGCGGGGGCCTGGGTGGTAGCCCCTGCAAACACATTGTGCAGATGCTGAATGTGGCGGTGGCCCAGTTCGGGATCGAGGAAGTGAGCCGCTTTCTCGGGGCACCCGGCGCCAAGGACATCCGTGCTGTGCTCGCCGTTGCGCGGGGTGCCGAAACCAAAGACCCGGCCGGCGTGGTGTTCAGCCGCTTCCTCGACTATCTCCGCTACATGGAGCTGCCTGCCCCCACCGGCGAGCTGCCCGAGCTGGCCTGGTTTGTGACCGGATGATCCCCGCCGCCCTTGCCATTGTCGACGGCGTAGATGCCGCCCTTTCTGCGGGTCTTGCCCGCCTTCTCCCTGCCCAACGGGCCGCCCTGGGCGAGCTGTCTGGTGCCCTGGCGCATAGCCCTCTGGGGGCTGCCGTGGCCGCCGCCGTCCGCGCTTTGGAGGCTGGGGATCCCTCGGCGCACCACCTCGTCGCCCTGGCCGCCGGGCGTTCCGCGCTGATGGGGGCCGTACACGACGCGCTCCTGACCGAGGCCGGGGTTCCGCTCAGCCCCGCTGCGGTGTCGGCGGCCCCGGCCATCCCGGCCGAACAACGCGCCCGCCTGGATGGGGTGCAAGCTTGGTTGGCCGAGGTGGCGCTGGCCGGCTTCTCCTAGCTTGATGTCGGGATGTTGGCTCCCGTGTTGCCTGCGGTCACGACGATTCAGGGCATACCCGGCTTGTCTCGGCTTGCTGCAGGGTTGACCGGCTTTGTGCATGAGCTTTTGGATCACGCCCCCACTTCGGCCCTCCCGACCGTGCCTGCGCGCCGCTGGGCGGACCTCTGGTCCCGCGCGCTTTTGAGCACGGTGACCCTGCCCGAAGATCCACTTTCGACGCCCACGTCGGGCAACCTCCAGGTGTTGGGCGCCGATGTGCGCCACCACGATCACCTCGTCTCGGTGCTGATCCACGGCGTGCTGGAAGCGGGGGGAGAACGCCGCTTTGTGCGCTGTCCCTTCCATGGCTGGAAGGTGGATGCCATCGCCGGGACCGCCGCCTGGAACGTGGTGCGCCACCAGAGCCCGGAGTTGTTCAAGGCCCTGGCCACGCCGGCCGCCCTCTCGGTGTCGGGGCGTCTGCTGGGCACCGGCGCCTTGATGGTGGAAAAGGTGACTTCCTCCTCCTCCTTCGACCCCTTCGCCCTGGATCTCGCTGGCGTAGCCTACTGTCCCGGCGCTCCCCGTGACCGGCACCCCCTGCAGATCGCCATTCCCGCCCGCGATGCGGGCGAGGTGGATCTGTCCTGGTCCAGTCCCATGCTGGATTTTTCGGCAAACCTCAAGGGGGCCAAGAGTGTCATGGGCTTGCGACGTTGGGACGATGGCTGGCGCTTCAGCCCGCTGTGCCTCCGCAATGCCAAGGGTGCCGTCATCGGCGCGGCGGATCCGTTGGCAGCGGCTGAAAAAGCAGGGGATGCCAACGCCATCCTTCAGGACAAGGCAAAGAAATTGCTGCGGGAAAAATCCTGATGTCCGACACGCGGCGCCAGCTTGTCTATTGGCACAGTCTGCTGCGGGCGCTGGGCACCGAGGAGCAGGCACCGTCCCTGGATGCCGCCTTGGGCGGTGTGGTGGACGATCTGGGCGTTCCGAAGCTGATTCTGGACGAGCGATCCAGTGTGGATCAGGTGATCCGCCAGGATCCGGCGCGTCTGGGGCCGCTGGCCTCTTTGCCGGGCGAGGACGTGCAAGAACCGGCGGACGACGCGCTCATTCGCGCCATGCTGGTGCTGAAAGCGGTGCGCAACGTGTTTACGGCGGGCGGCGGCGAGACGGTGACGGCCGAGGAGTACACCCGCTGGCAGAACGATGTCCGCGCCCTGGAGGGGGCGATGGGCCTGGCGCCGGGGGCGCTTTTGGGCGGGCGCGGTACCGGGACGGGAGCCGGGCCGGCCACCACCCATGCCGAGGTGGAGGCGGCGATGGCTGAAATCGGCCGTGGTCGCGGACTGTTGGCCGAGGGCGAGATCCGCGCCGGCCTGCAGGGCATGGAGAAGAAGCTCATCGACAAGATGGCCCTGCCCGACCTGCTCAAAGACCCCAAGCTGGCCGCCCGGCTCACCCCGTCCATGGCCCTGACTGAGCAGTTGCTGCGCAGCAAAGACCTTCTTGATGGTCCGGCTTTGGGACAGGCGAAAAAGCTGATCCGGCGTTTTGTGGACGAGCTGGCGGAGGTGCTCCTGCGCGAGGTGGCGGCGGCCAGCCGTGGACCTATCGACCGCTCGGTGCCGCCGCGCCGCAGCTTCCGAAACCTGGACTTGAAGCGGACGATCTGGACCAACCTGCCCAACTGGGACGCGAAAAACGGGCGGCTGATGGTGGACCGCTTAACCTACCGCCACCGGGTCACCAAGTCGGAGAAGACCCGCCTGATCGTGGTGGTGGACCAGTCGGGCTCGATGGTGCCCGCCATGGTCAACTGCACGATTCTGGCCAGCATTTTTGCGGGCCTGCCCAAGATCGAAGCCTCTCTGATCGCCTACGACACCCGCGCCCTGGACCTGAGCCCCTGGGTCCACGACCCCTTCGAGGTACTGCTGCGCACCCAATTGGGCGGCGGCACCGACGGCACCTGTGCTCTACCATTTGTGATGCCGTACATAACCAACCCGAAGACCACCGTGGTGGTGTGGATCTCGGACTTCTACGACAACCGCGCCTTGATGCCTGCCTTTACGGCGATGGTCCGCTCCGGGCTGCGCTTTATCCCGGTGGGATCGGTGAGCACCAGCGGCTACTTCAGCGTGGACTCCTGGTTCCGGGACGAGCTGAAAGCCCTGGGCACCCCTGTACTTTCCGGCAGTCTTCGTACCCTTGTTCGCGAGCTGAAAGCCGCCCTTCCGTGAGGATCCCCATGTCCGAGTCGCTGCGTCCCCCTGCCGAACAGAAATATGCCGAAGAGCTGGCGCTGCTTGCCAAGATCGACGATGGTGCCAAGCCCTATAGCTGGCGTTTGTCCCCCAAAATGGTGCGGATCTTTGTGCTCGGCAGCCGCGCCCGGGATGGCCTGAATGTGGACATCCCCCAGAAGTGGTTCGGGCATCCGGCGCTGGTGGAGAAGGCCATCGTCACGCTGGCCTCGGATCGCGGGCTGCTCCTGATCGGCGATCCCGGCACGGGCAAGAGCTGGCTGGCCGAGCTTTTGGCCGCCGCCATCTGCGGGAATTCCACTTTTGTAGTCCAGGGTACAGCGGGCACCACCGAGGACCACATCAAGTACGCGTGGAACATCGCCCAGGTGATCGCCAAGGGACAAAGCCGGGACTCGCTGATTCCCTCGCCGATCATGACTGCGATGATGCGTGGAGAGACCGGCCGCTTTGAAGAGCTGACCCGCTGCACCTCGGATGTGCAGGATGCCCTGATCAGCATCCTCTCCGAAAAATATGTGATGATCCCGGAGCTGAACAGCGACAATGTTGTGTTCGCGAAGCCCGGCTTCAACATCATTGCCACCGCCAACAGTCGTGACCGGGGGGTGAACGACCTGTCCAGCGCGCTGAAGCGTCGCTTCAATTTTGTGACCATCCCCATCGTCACCAACCGCAAGTCTGAGCAGCAGATTGTGGAGTACCGCGTTGCGGATTTGCTGCGACGCTGCCAGTTCCACGTGGACATCCCGCCCGCGCTCCTGGATGTGCTGCTCCAGACCTTTGCCGAGCTGCGGGTGGCCTCCACCAACGCCAAGAGCGACGACGAGCGGCTGGAGTCCGCCCTGTCCACCGCCGAGCAGATCGGTATTGTGGAAGATGCGGTCCTGCACGGCCAGTTTTTCGGAGCTCACACCCTCGAAGCCGGAGCCCTGGCCCGCTCGCTGATCGGCACGCTGGTGCGGCGGGTGCCCGAGGATCTGGCGGTGATGAACAAATTCTGGCACGCGGCCGTGGCCGAGCACGCCAAGAGTGACCCCACCTGGAAAGCCTTCTTTGAGGGCGGACAAGAAGCGATGGAGCTGCACAAGTAGATGCCTGCCAACGAGGCCCTCCTCGCCGAGCTGCGTGCGGTCGCCGCGTCGATGACGCAGGACGCCGCGGCTTTAGGTGCCGTTTTGCAGCAGATGGCGGCCGATGTCGAGCGGGCGATGGCCGAGCCCCTGCCGATGTTTCCGGTCATCCACCACTGCCCGGCCAGCGCCATCCACATGGTACGCTGGCTGCGGGCACGGCAGCCGAAGATCGTTTTTCTGGAGCTCTGCGAGGATCTGGGCGGCCATATTCCCGATCTACCGGACTGCACCTTTCCCGTGGCGCTGCAGGCCTTCGCCGGAGAAGTGGAAGGTCATCGCCCGGAGCGGGCCCCCCTGTCGATTGTAGCCCCGCTTACAGAAATGTCTGCGGAGTACCAGGCCATCGCCTACGCCCTTTCCACGGAGGGGGTGGAGCTGGTGCTGGTGGATCGTTCAGCGGACCATGTTTTTCAGATGTTGGAGGGGGAGAAGGAGGCGCCGAAGACGGAGGAGGAGCTGGAGGAGGAGGAGGACGACGAAGCGCGCCTGCACGGTGGCGCGACCGGCATCGAGGTGGGAGGGCTGCCCACCTTCGGAGAATTCCGGGATGTCCTTCTCGAAAATACCCGGATGGGGCGCCTGGAGGAGTGGATTGCCCTCTATGTGGAGGAGCCCACCATTGGCGCCGACACCGCCAGCTATCGCGAGGTGATGTTTTTGGTTGGAAGCCTGTTTCGGCGCCTGGGGACGGCCCCGCGCGAACGCGCGATCATCCGCAGCCGCGACCGCATCATGTGGACCCGCATCAAGGAGACCCTCGCGGCCAAGAAGGTGGCGCCGGAGGACTGTGTTTTTGTATGCGGAGCTGCTCACACCGCAAACGACGACGTGCCGGAGTTCGGGCTCGCCAGCCCCGCCCGGTACGACATCCCGCCGCGCACCGCCACTCAGTGGCGCTACGGGCTGATCCCATCGAGCTATGGCGCCATTGAAGCGCAATTCGGCAGTGCGCGGGGGGCGGTGAGCCTTGCCGAAGGTCGCTGGCAGAAGGCGCTGAAAACCTGGCGGGTCACCCCCTACACGCTGGGCAAAAAGCGTGCGTCCACCGCCAAAGTTCCACTTGCCAAAGAGCCGGAGCAGCTCTCGCTGGCCGGGGTGCTGCGGCGCCCGCCCAACCTGACTCCAGCGGATGCCGAGGAGCTGGTAGAGTGGTGCGTGCGTATTGTAAAATTGGCGAGGGAGAACCGGTACCTTGCCTCCACCGCCGATGCCATCGCCATCTACGAGACCAGCATCCTGTTGGCCCGGATGCGCTCGCGGCTGCGTCCCTCTCCCTATGACTTCATCGACGCGGCGGAGACCTGCCTGGAAAAGGGGCGTCCGCCGGGCAAAAAGGACATCCGGGCGCTCTGTGCGCGGATGTTGGGGGGCGACCGGGTGGGGCAGGTGGGCTACAACGCCCTGCCGCCGCTGGTGCAGGACCTCTACGATCGTGTGGCCATCGTCGGAATCAGCGACAAGACCCGGACGGTCACGCGGGTCTTGATGGACTTCGACAAGCGCCCCGAGCTGCGGGCGGTGTCGCGGCTGTTCTGGATGTTGCAGTGGCTGCTGCCGGGCACCCGGGTGGCGCGCACCATCATGGGCGAGCGGAAGCTCGGCTTTGAAGCCCGGCAAGAGAGCTGGGACATCAGCCTGGGCGGCACCGAGCAGCGCATCGTCATCCAGCTCTCTTTTGAGGGGGTGACGGTCGATCAGGTGCTGGAGCGGCGGCTGCGCGAGGTGGCCTGGAAGGACGGCGCCACCACACATAAAACCCTGGAGGCCACCGAGGCGGCACTGACGCTGGGTTGCCCGCCCAAACTGGCGGCAGACCTGGGGAATCGGGCGGTGCAGCTTTTGGAGCACGAGTCCAATGCCGACGACGCGGCGGCGATCTTCGACCGCGCCCGGCGTTTTGTGCACCACTTCCGGGGTCTGGGGACGCTGCCGGAGTGGCTGGAGCGTTTTGTGGCCACCGGCTACAGCCGCTTCGCCTCAGACCTGCCGACGCGCTTTGCCGACCGGGGCACCCACCCCGACAAGGTGGCAGCGATGTTAGGGTTTGTGTTCACTCTCGAAAGTCTGGCGCTGGCCATGGGCTGCAACCGGACCCAGGTGACCCTGGCCCTGGAGCAGGCGGCCACGCTGACCGTGGATCCCGAAAAGCTGGGGCTGTTGTGGGCGGCCGAGTGGCTGGTGCAGCGGCGGGACGAGGAGGGGCTGCGTCTCGCCTTCACCGAGGTGTTGGCCAACCCGCTGGGCCGCTACGCCTATCCCCGCTATCTGAGCGGCTTTTTGCAGGCGCTGGGCTTTGCGCCCCGGCTGGCGCCCTTGGGGGTGGAGCTGTTGGGGCGGGCCTTTGCGACCTTGCCCGACCAGGTGTTGTTGCCGTGGATGCCGGGGCTGCTGACGGCCTTGCAGGACCGGAAAGCCGATGTACTACCGGGCCTGTTTCGGGAGGCGCTGGCGCAGTTGCCCCGGCGGGCGGGGGATGTGGCGGGATGGCGGCCGCCCTGGGAGGGGGTGCCGGTGGTCAAGGCGCCGGTGGCGGTGGTGGTGTCGGAGGAGGCGGCGAAGGTGGGGAGCTGGTTGAGGGGCTACCCGGAGGCGACGGAGGGCTGGGCGGGGGCGTTGGGCTTTGAGGGGGGTTGGGGAGGGGTGGAGGTTGGAGCTGGGGATGTTGCGGCGGGGGAGGTGGCGGAGTCGCCGGTGGCGGGGTGGTTGCGGGGATTTCCGGAGGTGGTGGAGGCTTGGGCGGGGGTGGTGTGAGCAAAAGGCCGCTGGGCCTCTGGCCCACCGGCCTTGCGGGGTGTCCGAAATTGCTATGCTTATTCCCACATTCCTTCTGAATGAAGCCTCATTCATGATGGTGAGGGGGTAGGGACTGGTGGCCGGGGTAGCATCCCTGTTTCCGTGATACCTTGATCACCTACGTCAGAGGCGCGGATGTTCTGGTTGCTTGGATGTGCCGCACCGGTGCTGCTGCCCGCGACCACCGACTCTGTCCCCTGGATTGGGGAGAGCCCCGGCTGGGTGTCCTGTACCGAAGACATGGGCTTGAAGCTCAATGAACTCCTACCGGCCAACCTGAACGGGGTGCAGGACGAGGATGCGGACCGCTCAGACTGGCTGGAGCTGGCCGGGGAGGGGAGCCTGGCGGGCTGGTCGCTCTCCACCGATGGGAAGGAACGTTGGCCACTGCCGGCACAAGAATTACCGGGGATCGTCCTGCTCTGGGCATCGGGGAAGGATCGGCCGGAGAGCCTGCATACGGACTTCAAATTGGATGCGGCGGGGGGCTCTCTTTTTCTTCATGCTCCCGACGGGTGTGTGGCGGATCGTGTGGACTATGGAAGGATCTATGCGGATGTCTCCTACGGTCGTACGGCGGACGGAAGCTGGGAGTATTTTCTGGAGCCCACGCCCGGTGCGGGAAATGACACGGAGTCGCGGCCGGATTTTGCGAAGACGCCCACCTTTTCCAAGCCGGGAGGTGTCTATGCGCCGGGTCTGGAGGTGGAGATCGTCGGAAGGCGGGTACACTATACCCTCGATGGCTCCCCACCGGATGAGCAGGACCTTCGCTATGAAGAGCCCATTGAGCTGGAGGCCGAGGTCCAGCCGGCGGTGCTGCGGGCCCGGGCCTTTGAGGTCGGCCTCTGGCCCAGCCGGGTGGCCACCGCCACCTGGTCCGAGGATCCCAGCCTCTTGGAAGCCGGTGTCACACTGATCTTTCTGACCGCCGATCCTCCTGATCTCTTTGATGAGCAGCGCGGTATCTACGTCTATGGCCCGGACTACGAGCCGAACTATCCCTATTTTGGAGCCAATTTTTGGGAGCTCTGGGAGAGGGGGGTGCACGTGGAGCTGATAGATGGCGACGGGCAGCGCCTTTTGGATCAGGATGCGGGGATCCAGATCGCAGGAGGCTATAGTCGAGCCTTTGACCAGCGTAATTTTGAGCTGATCGCGCGGTCAGGCTATGGCCCGGAGTCCTTTGCGGGGCCTCTCTTCAAGCAGGAGGAGATCCTTGATTTTTCACGTCTCTACCTGCGGAATGGAGGCGATTGGTGCAGCACACAGTTGGTGGATGCCGGTGTGCAGGCGCTCTTCCGGGATGCTGAGGGGCGGCGGGATCCGCAGGTGGATGCCCAGGCCTATGAGCCGGCCCTGGTCTACATCAACGGGGAATTCTGGGGTCTCTACGAGCTGAAGGAGCGTCTGGATGAGGGCTACATCGCCGGCCACCACCAGGAAGATCCCGAGGATCTGGATCGCATCAAGCTGGGGTGGACGCATGATGCCAACTGGGAGCTGGAGCAGGGGGACTGGCAGGCCTTCGACGCGCTGGAGCTGCTGGCAGCCGGAGATCTCTCAGAGCCGGAGGCCTATAAAGAATTTGTGTCTCGGGTGGATGTGGATAACTTTATTCTCTCCAACATGGCGCATGGATGGATAGGGAACACCGACTGGTGGGGCAACAACATCCGTATGTGGCGGCCTCACGACGAGGATGGGAAGTTCCGTTGGATGGTCTATGATTTTGGCCACGGCTGGCCCGATTGGCGCTACGATCATCTTTCGGTCACGACCACCGGAAGCTGGAAGGGCTTGCCCATCGGGGCTGCCCTGCGGAATCCGGCTTTTAAAGAGAGGTTCATCCAGCTCCATGCGGACTACCTGAACAGCCGCATGCGCGGCTCCAGCGCCGCCGCCCTTGTTCGTGGCCTGGCAGACCAGCTACGTCCGGTGATGTCCCGGCAGCGGGCGCGTTGGTGTGGCGAGGAGAGCGTGGAGGCCTGGGAGGCCGCCGTGGCCTATGCAGAGGAGTATGCCCAGCGCCGGGGAGCACAGATCGACACTCAGCTCCAGGCGACCTTCGGCCTTCAGCCGGTTCAGGTGCGCTTGGAGGCCGACCCGGCGGGCAGCTTCCGCCTGGAGCTGGTGACGGTGGAGGCTCCCTTCCAGGGAAGCTTCTACCAGGGTATTCCACTTTCGGTGACTGCCATTGCGCCCGCAGGCTATCGTTTTGACCGCTGGTCCGGCGTTGATGCAGGGCCCACCCTGGACCTGAGCCTGGAAGGGGATGTGAGCCTTCGGGCGATTTTTGTTCGCGAGCCATGAAGGAAACAAGGGCGATGCGGCTGCGCGGTCTGGCGGGTCGCCAAGAAGCCGGTCCGCGCGGCGGACTGCGGCGCTGCGTCTGGGCCTTCCCGAGGGGGATACCCACTTCCCGCAGCCCGAGAGGCATGTTGTTGGCTTGACATCGGCGACTGGCCCTTTAGAATCGGGGTCAACTGGAGTTTCGATGGCAGACACCCATATCTTCGCAATGGTCCAACGTCGGGCGACCGAGAGCCCTGACAGCACCGCCTTCCGTGTCAAGTCCGGCGGCGGCTGGGCAGACGTGGCTTGGAAGGACGTGATGCCGCGCATCCACGCCATCGCAGCGGGCCTGTTGTCGGCCGCCGATCTGCCCCACGGCGCGCGCGTCAGCATCATCGGAAACACCACGATGGACTGGGTCATTCTTGACTTCGCCGCCATGTCGGTCGGTCTGCAGACCGTGCCGGTCTACGCGAGTCTTCTCCCCGAAGAAGTTGGCTTTATGCACGCCGACCCCACGGTGCGTCTGGTCGTGGCCGAGAACGCTGCGCAGGTGGAGAAGGTGCGTCGCATGCGCAACGGTTTCACCTTCTTTGATGTGGTCTATACCAAGGAGCAGATTCCTCTGCTCGGGAAGATCGTCGTGGTCGATCCCACCGGCCTTGCGCCGGCCGACGACTGGGAGAGCCTCGCCGACCTGGAAGCCCGCGGCAATGCGCGCCTCGCGTCGCTGAAGCAGGATGCGGCCGAGCGTCTCGGCAAGGTGAAGCGGACCGACATCGCCACCTTCACCTACACCTCCGGCACCACCGGCCCCCCCAAGGCCGTCATCCAGACCCACGACAACATGCTCTCCCTGGTGGAGAACATCGAGGAGGTCAACATCTTCGGGCCCGCAGTGCAGGAGGGTGGCCTCTTCCTCTTCCTGCCGCTGGCGCACTCCTTCGGTCGCCTCATTGAGCTGGCCGGCCCCTACTTCAAGACGCCGCTTGTGCTCTCCTCCGTGCCCACCCTCGCCGCCGACCTGGGCACCTCGCGGCCCGGCTTCCTCCCCGCCGCGCCCCGCGTCTACGAGAAGATGAAGGGCAAGGTCGAGGGTGGCGTGGCCGCGAGCCCCCCCGTCCGCCAGAAGATCTTCGGGTGGGCCATGGGCGTGGGCAAGGCCACAATTCCCTACGTCACCACGGGGCAGCCTCTTCCCTTCTTCCTCGGCCTCCAGAACAGCATCGCGGACAAGATCGTCTTCAGCAAGGTGCGCGCCAAGATGGGGCTCGACCGCTGCGCCGTGCTGCTCTCCGGCTCGGCCCCGCTGCGCTCCGACGTGCACGAGTTCTTCCTCGCGCTCGGCTTCACGCTGATCGAGGCCTACGGCCTTACCGAAACCTGCCCTGGCCTCACCGCCAACCGTCCCGGCAAGATGAAGATCGGGACCGTGGGCCAGCCGATCAAGGGGGTGACGATCCGCGTTGCCGAAGACGGCGAGATCCTCGCCCGCGGGCCGAACATCACCAGCGGCTACCTCAACCGCCCCGACGCCACCGCCGATGCCTTCACCGAGGACGGCTGGTTCCGCACCGGCGACCTTGGCAGTGTGGACAGCGATGGCTTCGTGACCATCACCGGTCGCAAGAAGGAGCTCTTCAAGACCAGCGGCGGCAAGTACATCGCGCCGGTGAAGATTGAGGCGCGCCTGAAGGCGGTGTCCTTCATCCAGGAGGCCGTGCTCATCGGCGATGGCTACCACTTCTGCGTGGCGCTCTTTTCGCTGGACCCCGAGAATTTCGGCGAGTGGGCCCAAAAGGAAGGCATCCCCGCCGATCCCAGCCACGCCCGCGTGCGGGAAGTGCTGACTGCCCATGTGGCCTCGGTGAACGAGAGTCTTGCCAGCTTTGAGCAGGTGAAGTACTTCGAGGTGCTGCCGGGGCCGATGACGGTCGACGGTGGCGAGCTCACCGCCAGCCTCAAGGTCAAGCGCCGCGTGGTGTCCACGAAGTACGCCGACCTGATTCAGGCGATGTACGCACGTTCGCGCTGAGCGGGGCGCCTGCCCGAAGCCACCCGTGGGCGGCTGAGGGCGGCTATGGCGAGGTCGACGAAGCGGCCCGGGGTGGCCCTCGGCGGAGGTTTGCGGCGCTGCCTCAGGTGCTCAGTGAGCGCTTAGCCAGGCGATGATATCGCGCTTCTGATCGGCGCTCAGCTCATCGCAGCCGTAGCGGTGGCCCTGGTTGCCCATGGCCTCGGTGGTCACCGGGACGCGCTCCCCCTCCAGGCAAAGCAGCTCTTGGAGGGAGCCGACGGCGCCATTGTGCAGGAAGCGGGTCGAGGCCCAGAGCCCGTTGAGGCGCGGCGACTTGAGGCCGTGGGTGACCGGGTCCTCGGGCATCATGCCGTCGGTACAGTCCACGCCGTCCAGGTTGGCGTCGCACCAGGCCGCCATGGCCTTGTCGGTTCCGATCTCCTCGTAGGAGTACAGCTTGGTGCCAGAGCCACGGGGCCCGGCGTGGCAGTCGATGCAGCCGACCTTGTAAAAGAGCCGGCCGCCGCGCAGGGCCGCCGCCTCGTCCTGCACCGGGGTGGTGGGGGCACGCAGGCTGTAGATGTACTCCACCAGCGGTTCCAGCTCCTCCTCCCGCCAGTTCGGGCCGTCCCCGCCGCCCAAGGCGTCGAAGAGGTAGACGAAGTTGCCCAGTGTGGTCGTGTTGCCCGTCCATCCCAGCATGGCGTGAGCCATGCCGGCGGCATCGGCTTCCTTCTTACGGGGGATGCCCCAAAGGGGGGAGATCTTGCTGACGGTGTGGACCTCGTCGTCAACGGGAAGGGGCTGGATCATGAAGTCCATGGTGCCGGTGAGCCATGCCGCGTAGTAGCCCTGGTTCTCGGTAGAGAACTCGGGGATGTCCTCGGTGATCAGGCTGAGCAGCGCCATGTAGAAGCTGAGCTTCAGGGCCGGGTCGGAGTCGAGGTGGTCCAGCAGGGGCTGGACCTCGGCCAGGGCGTCGGGGTGGAGCTCTGCGCCGGTCAGGTCCGACATGACGGCCAGGGGCATGATGGCGATCGCCAGGTTCAGGCCGCCGTAGTCCAGTTGATGGTTTGCGGCACCGACCGCGTAGCGGCCATCGGGGAGCCGGCCGAAGTGGCAGGAGGCGCAGCTGAAGGCCACCCCATGCTCGCCCGCCACCATGCCCAGCGGGTAGCCCTTGTCAGAGAAGGGGTCGGGGGTCAGGCCATAGGTGGAGAAGGCCGGGCCCACCTCGTCGCGGAAGCTCTCCAGCAGCAGGTCGGTGAGAGCGGCGGGTGTGCCCATCGAGCCGAAGGTCTCATAGAAGAACATGGACTTGCCACACAGCAGCTTCTTGCCCTGATTCTGAGGATCGGCTCGCCAGAGGTCGCAGGCGTTGTTCAGGGCGCCGTGCTCGAGCAGCTCCTCCAAATCGGCGGAGGTGTTGACGAGGCCGTGCGACTCGTCGGCCTGGGGGGCGAAGGGCCCGCCGGCGTCGAACTCCGCGAGGGATGTGGCGCCGTTTCCCCCGCCGGAGGGGCTGCTGTCCATGTCGGGGGCTTTGGGGCTGGTACAGGCCATCAGTAGGAGGGTCAGGTGGTGAATCAAGCTTGCTCCGGGGCCACCGATGGTATTGCAAACACTGGTTTTGGGCAAGGGTCTGGCACTGTTAAGAAAACGGGGGGCCCATGTGAGAGGGCTCACCGGCTCTCCGTGGGGCCAGCGCGCCGCCTCCTCCGCCCCCCACCGGCTTCGCCAGCGTTGGAGCTGACGGTTCCCCCGTTGTTCATTCCGTGGAGCCCGTTGCTGGATCGGGACTCGCAGGGACGAGGGGCAGAACTATTCGTCTGGTGGTGCGGGTCCGGGCGCGGCA
>JBEIQS010000087.1:0-23082 GCA_040376425.1 Alphaproteobacteria bacterium
CGTGAAGCAGTATCAGAAACTATTTAAGTTTGAGAAGGTGAAACTGACCTTCACCACAGAGGCGCTGCGCGCCATCGCCAGCAAGGCGGTGAGTCGGAAAGCGGGCGCGCGCGGACTTCGCACCATCATGGAAAATGTGATGTTGGACGTCATGTACGAACTTCCTTCACAGGACAACGTGAAGGAGGTGGTCATTACCGAGGATGTGGTACTGTCCAAGACCGCACCACGCACCGAGCCGCTGCGCGGCACCGCAGGCTGATCTACGCCGATCCACCCAGGAGGCCGCTTGGAACCTGGTTTCTTGATCTCCTCGCCTCAAATGGCGGACGAAAATTTCGCCCGGACGGTGGTGCTGTTGGTCCACCACAGCGAGGAGGGCGCGCTGGGGCTGGTGCTGAACCGGCCGCACCGCGTGAAGCTGGGGGAAGTGCAGCTTCCCGGCACGCCGCGGCCGTCCCTGGCGCGGCAGCAGGCGCTGTGGGGGGGACCGGTGGAGCCCTCCGTTGGGTTCGTGATCTTCCGCGGGCGCTGCGAAGAAGGCTGGGAGCTGCCGGGCGGAATCGGCGTGTCGGCGTCGCTGGATCGGCTCTCGACGCTTCTGGCCAGTGGCGCTCCCTTTCACCTGTGCCTTGGCTACGCAGGTTGGGGGAAAGGGCAGCTTGATCAAGAGTTTGAGAGTGGTTCCTGGGTTCACTCCGAGGCCCATCCGGAGATCATCTTCGGGTGCCCCGCCGAGGCCTGCTACGATCTGGCGTTGGCGAAGATGGGGCTCTCCGCCTCGTCCCTGTGGATGAACCCGGTCGACGAATAGATCGCGATTTCTTCCTCTCTTTCTACGCTTTGGTAGCTTTTTCCGCCCACCATAAGTCTTGACGTGATAAGAGAGCGGTTGATGCGGTCTCTACACCTGCAAAGGGTGCTCGGTGCGGGCTCCTTCGGAACAGTCTACCTTGCCGAGCTGGCGGGCGCGCGGGGCTTCAGTCGGCAAGTCGCTGTCAAGGTACTTCTGAATAATCACCCGGATGGAGCGCTGTTTCTCTCACGCGTTCGTGACGAAGCAAGACTGCTCGGGCTGTTGCAGGACGAGCACATCCTGAAGGTCCTGGAGCTGACCCAGGTCTCCGGGCGGGATGCAGTGGTGATGGAGTACGTCGAGGGTGTGGACCTGGACCAGCTTGTGGCGGCCCAGCAGCAGCCTCCCCCGCGCGCGCTGGCCGAGATTGGCGTGGCGGTCGCGGGTGCGCTCCAGAAGGCTCACACTGCCACCCACCCCTCCACGGGGCAGCCCCTGGCGGTGATCCACCGGGACGTGAAGCCCGCCAACATCATGGTGACCGTCCGTGGCGGCGTGAAGCTGCTGGACTTCGGGGTCGCGTCCGCACGATTTGATGCACGGGAAAGCAAAACTGGGCAGTTCCTGCTGGGAACACTGAACTACATTGCGCCAGAGTACATCATCACCGCAGAAGTAAGTCCCAAGGCCGATGTCTACGGTCTGGGCCTGACCCTGTGGGAAGCGATCTGCGGCACGGTCTACGGACAACCCCGGATCAAGCAGGATCAGCACGAAAAACGTCTGCGGGAGCGCCTGGCCGAAGTGCCCACCAGCCACCAAGCCCTGGTGCCGATCCTCCAGAAAATGCTGGCATGGAACCCACTGGAACGCCCGGATGCCGCCACGGTGGAGCGGATGCTGCTGGCCGCCGCGGACAACCTCACCGGCATGAGCCTGCGCTCCTGGGCCGGGGCCTCCGTGCCCAAGGTGATGAGCGGCCGCCCGCCCACCCAAGATGCGATCGGCCTCTCCGGAAAAACCATTCCGATCGCCGATGAATCGGCAGATTCTACCGTCTCCCTCCCCTCCCCTCCTCCCGCGGCGCCTTCCCTGACGCCCACTCCGCAAACACCCGCACCGGTCGCCAAGAAAAAGAAGAAGAAAGCGGGAATCGACTGGAGGATTGTTGTCCTCCAAGCGGTTCTACTTGGCGCGGGCTTCGGGATGTTTCTCCTCCTCCTCCTCACGGCCCTCCTCTTCCTTCGGAACGTCCTATGAAGCTGCTCACCAGCCGCGCCTTCTGGCGCCTGGCGACCACCTCAACGGTGGTTTTTCTCTCCGCCGCCACCGTCGCCGCCTACCCGGACACCTCGCCTATTCCTCAGCCCCTGGCCGCCGGCTCGGCAACGTTGCTCCGTCCGACTGAAAAATATCGGACCGTGCGTCATACCATTACCGATGGAGAGACCGCTCAGACCGCGCTGGCCTCCATGGGTGCGCCGGTGGATGCAGTGCTGCGCGGTGCAGGCTCGGCATTAGACAAGATCTACGCCGGAGATGTGCTGGTATTGGACTACGAGCCAGGCAACGATCAGCCCTTCCGCGTGCGTTTCGAAAACGACGACTCCATCGTGAAGGCATTGGAGCTGGATGGGGACCACTATGTACTTCGAAGCTACCCGATTCCCTTCACGGTAGAGACGGGCCGCACCGAGCTGACCCTGACGTCCAGCCTTTGGTCCGCAGCGGAGGCGGCCGGGCTGCGCCCCGCGCAGATCATGGGGCTGTCGAAGATTTTCGAGACCGAGGTGGACTTCAACACCGAGCTGGTGGTGGGAGCGACCATCCGCCTGATTTCCGACAAGCTGACCGACGAAAACGGCAAGGTTCGCTACGGAGACATTCGCGGGGCAACCCTGAAGAATGGCAAGGATAGCTGGACCTTCATCCGCTTCACCGGCAGTGATGGGGTCTCCGGCTGGTACGAGCCCGGCGGAGAGGGGCGGAAGCGTCCCTTTCTCCGCTCGCCCCTGGAGTTCTCAAAGGTGACCTCGGGCTTTTCCAGGGGTCGCTTCCATCCGATCCTGAAGGAGCGCCGCCCCCACTTCGGTGTGGATTTTGGGGCCCCGACGGGGACGCTGGTGCGGGCCGTGGCCGACGGCGTGGTCACCACCGCCGGACGGCACGGTGGGCATGGCAACTATGTGGAGCTGGATCACACCGGGCCCTACGGCACTTCCTACTCTCACTTGTCGGCGATCCTGGTGCGTCGCGGTCAAAAGGTGAAGCAGGGCGATCTGATTGGAAAGGTTGGTTCTACGGGACTTTCCACAGGACCCCACCTGCACTACCAGATGACCGTCAACGGCTCTTTTGTGGATCCGACCACCGTGAACCTGCCGATGACCGGTGGCCTCTCCGCGCCGGATCTGGCGGAGTTCCGTCGCGTCCGCGATCAGGTGATGGCACAGCTCTCCGGCGAGTAGTGCCACCCTCTATCGACGCAGACCCGCAGAAAGGGGGCAACTGTGCGCCTCCCCTTCTGCTATGCACGGCGCGGTTTGGAGCCCAAGAACGAGGGCTACCCTGCTGAATCAGGCGAGCCCGTGCCGCTTCCGCACTTCGCGCAGGGCCCGGTTCATGGCCTCTTCGTACTCGACGGAACCTTCCTTCACGTTCTTGATCCGGTCGCGCGCTTCAATGCGCAGCGCGGACTCGTCCACATCGTTGGACTTCATGGTGTCCAACACCTTCTTGTAGATGTCCCGGTCTTCGGAAAAGACCTCATCCACGAAGCGGGTGATCATGAAGTTTTCTACGATTTGGCGGGATAGATAGCGACCGATCTCGTCGCCAACGGGATGTCCCCAAGAATCGGCGACTGCACGGCGGGTCTTGCCGTACTGATCGTAGGGCAGCCCCCGGCGCTCCATCTCATCGCGGGCCGCCTCGTGGAGCTCCTGGTCACGCCGCAGGAAGGTTTCCAGAATGGCCTGGATATCCTTGGCGAGTTCCTCGCGGTTCTCCAGGGCAACTTCGATGTCTCCCTCGTTGCAAAGCCGCTCCACCACAGCGCGGGCAATGGTGGGAACGCGGGTACGGTAGAGCTTCATCGGGGCCTCCGGTGCCGCCGCTGCTAACCGATTGATTGCGGTCAGGCCACTTTGACCCAAGCGGCTTTCAACAATGCCTCATCCAGCGGCTGTGGACGCAGCCCCAGGGGCGGATCGCCCACCAGATCGGGCTGCGGAAGGAAGCCTTCCCGGATCTTCTGTTGCAAAAAGAGCAGGTGGGCCTCTTCTGGCTGGGTGCAAGGAAAGCGATGATAGTCAAGGAGCCGCCGCCCATAGGTACGACCGAACACCGTTGTACTTCCGTCGATGTACCAACAATAGCCCGCAAGCAGATAGCGAAAGTCGGGAGGCGGAGGGGGCGGCGGACGGTCTGGACGGGGTTTGCTGGTGGGCTCCTCGGGGAGGCCCTCGTCCGAGAATGAAAATGGCGTTTGGTCTTCCTCTACGACCGCAAAGGCTGCATCCTCGTCCTCCGCATCCATCCCTGGAAGGTAGCCCGTTATCGGCTCCCGACCAGGAAGGTAGCCATCCAGCTCGGCGGGACCACCCAGGTAGCCCGCCGGCTCCTCTGGCCCGGTGAGAAATCCGGCCGGTTCGTCGGAGTCATCGGGCATCGAGAAGGTCGCATCCTCCCCAGACATACTGCGCATGGCCCCCTGGTTCTCCGGGAAGGAGAAGGAGCTGGGGCGCTCCGCCGCGGGCTCCGGAAGGGACCAACGGCTCGCAGTGGTGGCCTGTTTGGGCGCCGGTCGATCTTCCGTGGGCTCGTCGTCCCACTCGTCGTCCACTTCGATGTCGAAGGAGGGCTCGGAGGTGTCCTCCGGCCACGGATCCTCCTCCGGTGCCGCCTGCCCCAACAACGCAGCGATGTCGTCACTCTCCGGCAACATCAGGGGAGGCGGAATCTCCAGCGGGGGCGCGATCTGCTCGGGCGCCGTGGCCAGCGCGGCGCCCCCCCGTCGGGCCGGTTCGGCAAAAATCGGTGGGCTGAAGGCCGGGCTGCCACGGCGTGGCGTGCTTTCGGGAACAATGGCGGGGGGCGGCGGCTTTCCGGAGGAGCGGGCAACCGCCTCTGCGACAATCGCGGGGGGCGGCGGCTTCCCGGGGGCCCAGGTGTTCTCTTCAGGAACGATGGCGGGCGGGGGCGGCTTTTTCCCGGCGGAAGTGGTCTCGGCGCCAGCGCCCTTCTGCACGGTCCGCCGGCTCTCCTCTGCGGCAACCGGTGCGGGCGAGGAAGGCTTTTTGGGAACCGCCGGCGAATCCAGCGTACGCAAAGGCATTTCGTCGCGGGTCCCCGCGGCAGACGGCGGCGGAAAAGATCGGTTGGGCGCGGGCGGAGCCATCGGCGCGCTCGGTCCGCCGGGACCAAAATAGATGGCTGTGCGCTTGGGATCGATCCGACCCGGCGCCGGACTTGGGGCGGCCCCGAAGGCATCCGTCAGCAAGCTCTCAAAGTCGTCGCCAAAAAGCGGGGCCGCCGACGCGTCGGGCGCGGATGCTTTTCGAGCGCGCAGGGAGTAGATACCTGTGCTCACCACGTCCGCCGTGATGCGCAGCGCGCCCAGATCCCATGCGCGACTCTCGCCGCTCACAGGCCGAGCCCCCAGGCTCAGAAGGAGCGGTCCCAGCGCGTTGACAGTCTCCTCCTCCACGCTGATGTCGTCCTTCCGGCCGCGGACCATGGCCCGCAGGGCACCGTCCACGGGCGGCCCGGCCACCCGGGTCACCACGCCGTCCGTGCCTCCATGCACCACACCGTAGCCGAAGCCCAGGGGGACCCCGGCTCCCAGGATTCCCGCCACGTCCAGTTGTAGGAGCTGCGGCACCTTCAGGGAGAGGACCAGGCCCACAGGCCCCTGGTCCACCCAGAGTGCCTCAGGCAACGACGCCTGCAACTTCTGCCAGCTCTGCTCCACCTCGGCCCGAAAGCCCCCTGCGCGCAGTGCTCCCAGCCCCACCGCGAGGACCCCCACGTTCCGCTCTTCCATTCGTGGCCAGCGGAGCTGCTCCACCGAGCGATCTTCGGGGCCCCGCAACGCGGCCGCGAGCCGGGCAAGGGCGAGCGAGCGCCGCCGGGCCCCGGTCTCCCCATCCTCCTCCAGCTCCTGGTCCGTATGCATGAGCGCGGACTGCTCCAGGCAGATCACCTTGGCCAGGGCGGGCACATCGGGCATGACGGCGACCACAGCGCCCAGGCGGGAAGACTGAAAGGCAGCCTCCATCGCCCGTCCTTGCGGTGGCAGGGCGAGCACCTTCATGCGCATCTGCCGCCAGGCCTCCAACAGCGGCACCACGGCCGCCCCCCTCGACAGCAGCAGCCCCTGATCGACCAGGCGGTACAGCGCCCCGACCAGGGGATCCGCCTCGATGCCGGGGCTGCGCAGGAGCGGCTTGATCACGTCTCTGCATGTGACGACGATTACCGGCGGCTCTCCGGTCATATGGGGCAGACCGTCCATCACCTCGGGAATGGCGCGTACCGCTTCCAGACCGGCATTGAAGGAGAACCAACGTCCCCCTGCCAATACCCGGTTGAGCGCGTCCAGCTGCATCTACTCCCCTGGGGGACTTGCTCCCCCTCCCCCGTTATCCGGTACGAGCAGGAATGGCACCCGGGTTGAAAAATCGATGGGCGGTTGCTGCAGCTTGCGGCCATCGGCCAGGGTGGGCGGCTCCGAGTCGACGAGGATGCTGTCCAGGGCCTGCGCGGGTAGCACCGAAAGTGGCGGTCCATCTCCCAGATAGCGAAGAGACAAGACCAGTTTTTGCTGCTGTACCGGGCGCGAAGTCCAACGCACCCGCACCTCACGGTCGACGGTCCAGTCGGCCTGCACCACCCGGTCGCTGCGCCGGTCCACCTGGACATCGGCCTGAACCGTACCTTTCCGGCTTACAATGCGATCGTCCTGG
The DNA here is from genome assembly GCA_040376425.1 of Alphaproteobacteria bacterium. GTDB lineage: Bacteria > Myxococcota_A > UBA796 > UBA796 > SXON01 > CAITDR01. The sequence goes on from JBEIQS010000087.1 coordinate 6,763, forward strand.
GTGATAAGACCCTCCCAGTGCATCCGCAGCAGGGCGGCCTCGCGGCGCACCACTTGACCCTCGGCCTGGAGCCGACTCCGCCCCAGATCCATACGCTCGGCGACGGGCCAGGAAGTGAGCATGCGCAGGTCGGACCCGTCACCCTCCACCCTGGGCACCAGCGCAGGCCAGAGCACATCAAATTTCTCCAGGTTTCCCCCGGAACCCACACCCGCATCGGCACCGAGCACAGCGAGCACCTCGCCCCGGTCAAAGGCGCGCATCTCGACCAACAGGCCCTCCAGCCGATTGGGCACCACCTGACCGTTCATCCGGGCTTCGACCCCGGAGAACTGCACCAGGGTGCCGATGGAGCGGTCCCGAAAGGTTCGGGTGTAGGCCAAATCCAGGGTGGAGGACATCTCCCAGCTCAACACACTGCTACCCTCCGACTGCTCGGAAAGCTGCACGGTCAGCTGATAGCGCGTGGAGGGATGCTCGGCCTGCCTACTCAGCGACGTATGCGGCAGGCAGGCCAGGAACAGCAGAATCACGAATCGCGCAGCGCCTTAAGACGGGTCTCGTCCAGCAGGATGACGCGCTTGCCCTCGGTGAGCACCAGACCATCCTTTCGCAGGTCGAGGATGGCGAAGCTGACGGTTTCGCGCGTCGCACCGATCAACGAGGCGATCTCCTTGTGGGTGAGCTTCAGGTTCACGATGACGCCGCGGCTGTCACGCACACCGAAAGCGGTCGCCAACTCCAGAAAGAGGCCAGCCAACCGGGAATGTGCGCTCTTGAAGAGGAGGTTTTCCACCCGATCTTCAAGTTTGCGCCGCCGCTCCCCAACCAGCTTGATCATCCGCATGGCCAGGGTAGGGGTACGCATCATCACGCGGGTGAAGTCATCTTTGGAGAAAGCCAGCAGGTTCGAGTCTTCAAAAGCCTCGGCCACGGTGTCCTGAGGGGCATCCGACACCAGTGCCAGCTCGCCAAACAGGTTGTCGCGGGTGAAGAAGTGCAGCGTAAGTTCGCGACCTTCGTCACTGACTTTGGAAACCTTGATGATGCCGCTGCGAAGCACATAGATGGTGTTGGAGGGGTCGCCCGGCTCCCACACGGTGTTACGGCGCCGCACCTCGACTGTTTCCGCGGCCTGCTCCAGCAGCTCAACCTCCCGATCAGGGATGTCGGAGAACAGGGGGTTCTGACGAATGAACCAACCTTTCGGCTTAAGCATGTGGACGACCTTCGTGGGGGGTTTTGCTCGCCTCATAGCACGTTTGCGAGCGGTGGGAGTGCACAAGAATGGAAAAGGTAGTGACTGCGGTGATTCTCTGCGCGGGAGCATCGCGGAGAATGGGGTCTCCGAAGGGGCTACTTCCATTCGATGGAAGTACGCTTCTTCGGGTACAAGTGGATCGTTTTTTGGAAGCGGGAATGCCGGTGCGGGTGGTGCTGGGTGCGCGCGCACGGGAGCACTTTTGCCAGCTTCCACAGGGCGTGGAGGTGGAGTTGAACCTGCGCTGGGCCTCGACTGACATGGCCACCTCGGCGGCCCCCGCCCTGCGCGGCACAGTGCTGCTACAGCCGGTGGATGTGCCACCTCCGACGCTGGACAGCCTGAGACGGCTTCTGGCCTGCACCGGCGATGCGGTACCCTGCGTCGGGGGAAGGGATGGGCATCCCGTGCGCCTGGAGGCTCCCCACCCACCGGGGCGTTTGGACCACCGGCTCCGGGGCGCATCCCGCATCGAGGTAGCGGACCCCGACTGCACGTTGAACCTGAACCACCCCGCCGAGTGGGAGGCCTGGCTCCGGCGGCAGAACGACCGCCCGGGGGCCCCAAAAAAGTAGTCCACAGACTCAACGGAGCCAGTAGTCACAGGGGGCGGGCAGCGATCCGGATGCAACGACGCATACTTTATGCACAGCCACCGCAGGCGGCTACCCTCCTGGCGCGAAAAGCCGCAGAGATCGGTGGGGGCGGCGGGCCCTGACCTTCTATACTCTGCTCTTCGTAGGGTCTTCCGCAGCAAGTCGTTCATCTCCTGTTCAAAACGTATACACCCCCACCACTTCCGGCCAGAGCTTTCCATCTCTCCCGTGCAGATTCCGCGGATGGGCAGCTTCTGGGGCAATTTCCAGACGTGGGGGATGCACCCTCTTCAAAATCAGGCTACCAGCGGGAATGCTTCTGCTACTCCTCGCCTGCCAGACCAATGTTCCCAAAGATTCTCTCCTCACCGACGACTCGCGCCAGGATTCGGTAGCCGACTCCTCGGGGCACTCTGAGGACGACTCCCAGCCGGTGGCCGAGCTGAACGGCAAGCCGCCGGAAAACCCGGTGGACCTGCCTGATTTTCAGGTCACCTCGATGGACGGTACGTCGCGCACCCGCGTGGACCTTTTGGGGCACCCGACGGTGATGTGGTTCTACCCCGCCGCCAATACCGCTGGTTGAACGACCGAAGGTTGCGGGTTCCGCGACCGCTATGACGACTTCCAGGCGCTGGGTGTAGAGATTGTGGGGGTCGGCTTCGATAGCCCCTCCGAAAATCTGACGTGGGCGGAAGAGGAAAACTTCCCCTTCGAGCTGTGGACGGACGACGAGAAAGTGCTGGCACTGACCTATGGCTCGGTGGACTCGGCCTCCTCGCGCGTGCCCGGTCGGGTGACGGTAGTGCTGGATGCGGATGGTTCCTGGCTTCTGAACTACGATCCGGTCAATCCCATCACCAGCCCACAGGATGTGCTGGAGGACTGCCAGGCCCTGTTCGGCAATCAGTAGTCTGGACTACAACGTCCAGTCGATGGGCGCCTGGCCTAGCTCGCTCAAGGCCGCGTTGATCCTGGAGTAAGGGCGGCTTCCAAAGAAGCCACCGTAGGCCGAGAGCGGCGAGGGGTGGACCCCCTCCAGGACGCGATGTTGCGGTCCGTCAATAAGCCTGGCCTTCTTCCGCGCATAGCCGCCCCACAGGGCAAACACGACTGGCTCCTGACGGGCATTGAGGAGGTGGATCACTGCATCGGTGAAGTCCTCCCAGCCTTTTTTGGCGTGGGACGCGGCTTCTCCTCCGCGCACGGTGAGCACCGCATTCAGCAGGAGTACGCCCTGCCGGGCCCAGGGCACCAGCGAGCCATTCGTGGGCAGGGGAAGACCCAGATCGTCGCGAAGCTCCTTGTACATGTTGGCCAGCGAGGGTGGAGGAGGAACGCCCGGTTTGACCGAAAAGGAGAGCCCATGTGCCTGGCCAGGACCGTGGTAGGGGTCCTGCCCCAACAGCAGGACACGGGTCTGAGCAACGGGACAGAGTTGGAAGGCGGTGTAGACCTCTTCTTCTGGCGGATACACCACGCCCTTCTTCCGCTCCTCCGCTACAAAAGCCTGGAGGCTCAAAAAGGAGGGCCGGGACACTGCGCCTTGCAGTGCACCGGCCCAATCCGCCGGCAGGCTCACTCGCCGGCCTTGAGTCCCAGCAGGGCCCAGAGCCCGAAGTTCTCGCCAATGGCGTAGGTCGCAGCCGACAGGGACTCACCGGCCACCACGCCGGAAGCGATGGCGACAATGTACTTCTCAGCGCTGACCTTGTTGGTGCTGGTCCAAATCGCCGCAATCACCGCGCCGATGAAAAAGGACAGCGAGTTGGGGAAGGGCACAACGAAGGCAAGGCCCAGACCCATCGAAGAAGGCAGGAACTTCCTGGCGGAGGGCACGCTGGCCTCCAGCAAGGGCAACACGATGCCCAACACCCCGCCCACCAGCAGGGCCCACCGCGCCGACTCGGGGATGGTGCCGATGCCTTGGGAGAGGGCCTCGGCCACGGCGTACCACATCGAGGTGGCGGGAGAGTTAAAGGCTTCCAAAGCGGCCTTATTGGGCACGAGGAGATACCAGGCGGGCACGACCGCCAACACCCCAAAAAACACGCCGTAGAACTGCGCCAGAAACTGCTGCCGCGGGTTGGCGCCAAGCAGGTAGCCGGACTTCAGGTCGGTGAGCAGGTCGGCGGAGGAGCCGGCGGCGCCGGCAGTGATGCCGGCAGTCATCAGGTTGACCGTCTTGTCAGCGGGGGCAAGAACGGCAAAAACAAACTGGGTGATCTTGCCAAGCGCGCCCACGGGGGTGGTATCGGTCTCGCCCGTGGCCCGGCAGGCCACCAGGGCCAGGAAGAAGGAGAAAACCACGGAGAACAGGCCAAGCAGCGGATTGATGCCCAGCGCCAGCCAGCACAGCGCCACGAGTCCCAGGGTGATGGGGATCATGCCCGCCACCATCCAGGAGGTGGGCACTTCGATGGCATCCACTTCGGCATCCTTGGCACCGCCGCCCTTGCCTACCGAGGTGAGGGCGCGCAGAATGGTGCGCCAGGAAAGAGAGAACGACGTGAGCCCGGAGGCCACCATCAGCGCGGTGCCGAACCACAGGCTCCAGCGGGTGACCTTGACGAAGGCGGGCGACCCATCCTCGGCCAGTGCTACTTCCAGGTGACCGATAAAGGTTTTGCCCTCCTGGCTCCAGTTCTCAAGTCCCATGACGTAGGGCACCACCACCAGCCAGTTGATGGTGGCACCGATCATCATCGACACCGAAACCCGCAGACCCACGATCATGCCTGCGGCGATCATCAACATGGAAAGATCGGGGTTCATTCCGAGCTGGGCGCCGGTCAGGTTCAGCGTTTTGCCATTCTGCAGCGTGGCGGTGGCCACCCCAAAACGGATAGGAATATCGGCCAGCGCAGCCACAAAGGATCGAATGAAGCCCCAGATCCCACCGATCACCAGGGAGCCGATCAGCACCCGGGCCTTCTCCATGGCTTCTTTGCCCTCGGCATAGAGGCTGCGAAGGGTCTCGGCCGCGGCGACCCCGGACGGGAAGGTGAGCTGCTCGACGTTGATCATCTGCCGCTTCATGGGAATGGCAAGGAACACGCCGAGAAAGGCGACCAAGGCCACCCACACGGCCACGGGGATCCAGCCCAGCCGACCTTCGTCGCCAGTGATGAGCAACATGGCCCCCACTGCCGTCGCCAGGGTACCGCCGGTGGAATAGCCCGCGGCAGAAGCAGTAGACTGCATGCAGTTGTTTTCAAGGATGGTCATCTTGGACTTGGAGAGACCCAAGCTCACCACCGTGTTCCACAGCGCATAGGAGATGACGCAGGCGGTGATGGCCACCCCGAAAGACCACCCCAGCTTGAGCGTGGTGTAGAGGTTGGACACCGACATCGCCGCACCGATCAGCCCGCCGACGATCACGGCCCGGGGGGTGAGCTGCGCTACCCCACTTCCAACGTAGTATTTTTCATACCACACCCGCTCCCGCTGGTCCGGGGGGACGTGAGAAAGGTCGATGATCGATGCTTTTTCGCCACTTTCACTTTCAGGATGCATGGGCCCGTCCGATCCGCGTAGTGTAGCGATTTGGGGGCAACCCGAAAGGGATCAGCGGTTGAACACCTGAATATCACGACGAACTTCACTATAAAATACAGGATTTATTTCCCGAATCCTTTGATCAAAGCCGACCTGGGTGAGCGCGCATTCCTCGTCCTTGCCCATGCCCGTGAGTTGGATCGTGGCGCGTCCCTCTCGGATCCGCCGCACGAAGCCGGTACCCCAGATGAGCTCCCAGCCGCGCCCCTCCAGGGTGGCACGTAGCATATGCCAACCCAGTTTCCCGGTTGGAAGCTCCTTCATGGTGGTGGCGTTCTGCTCCTCTGGCAGAGCGGTGTAGAGCTCCCGGCCCACTTGCGGAAAGGGTTGCAGCACATGATAGTCCGCCAGGATCTCGGCCCATCGTTCCCGCTCCGGTATCTCCAAGGCATGGGGCAAGCCCAGCCGCGCCTGGTCCGGGATCTCAAAATGGCGATCGTCGCTGTCTGCCAGACTTCCGTCCTCCGCAATTCGGAAAACCTGCCAACGACTGCCGTCGGACTGGCCCCACACGAGCCGCCGGGACAGCAGGGACAGCAGCGGATGTCCAAGCATCAAGGACTGGAAGGCACGGGTGGTCCAGGTGCGTCGTTGGACCATCGCCGCCTCCAAACGCCGACGGAGCTGGCTGACCAGGGTGCGGGCGTCCCCTTTGAGTCCCTTCCACCTCTCCACGGCGGCCGCGGCTTTTTCGGCGTCATCGGTGCGCGACGGGCGGGGGATGGCACGGACCCGCTCGCCGTCCTGCCAGAGCTGAGGCTCCAGGTGCTCGTCAAAACGCACCTGGAAAGCCCGCGGGCCAAAGTCCAAGGTGGTCGTGCCGTCCCGCTCCAGCTCTAAATCAGGGATCAACCGCTCTTCCATCTCCTCGGGGCTCAGACCCTGCCGCTGTGCCACCTGCTCCAACAACAGCTCTGCCTGACGACGAACGTCCTCCTCCCGCGCCTTCAAAAAGGTGCCCAGGTGCATCAGCGCCACGTCGCTGCCGATCATCGCAAGGCAATCCAGCCCGACAAGCACAGGCTTCACACGCGGCTCGCGTAGAAGCAGGCGTCGAAGGTAGGGTGCCAAGCGTCGTGCTACCCCCTCCCCTCCCCCGTAGACCAGGGAGTACATGGCCCACGCGGTTGTGGCGGAGGTGGCGGTGTTGGGTCCCTCTGCCCAGGCCGTCGCCAGCGCCATGCGAGCTCCTCCAGGCTGGACGGATCCAGCGCCTCCCGCAATTGCGCAAGGCCCACATGCGGCTGATTCCGAGGGGTAAAGGACCACAACTCCACCACGGCCTGGGTGGCGCTCAGGGACAGCACCCGCCCGGAGCGCAGATGGGGCCGGGGAAGGGCCGCCAGCTCACAAAACGGAGGCAGCTTGGCGATCTTCGCCGGACAATCCGAGAGCGGATCCCGGTCCAGCAGACTGTCCACAACGGCCGCCTCCTCTGCGCTCAGCTCCGCCCGCAACACCGGCTCAGCGGCCAGGATGTACCGCATCAGACCCAGGGCAAGACCGCGCTCCTCGTTGGGGCAGACCAGGATGTCCACGAGCTGCCGGAAGCGATCCCGCCGCCAGACCGGCTCGGTGGGACGGCGCCGGCCCCCCCGATCCGCCGGGCCCTTCCTGTCCGGCGACTTCAACGGCTCTTGAAAATAGGCGTCCCCAAGGCTGCGATCGTCGGGGCGGTTGCGGGCCCGCAGTGCAAGCAGCGCGAAGTCCTCCAGCGGTCGCGGAGGAAGCGAGGGCCAACCGTCAAAAAGTCCCTTTTTCCGCCAGGGTGGATCCCGAAGCACTGGCGGCAGCTCTTCCGGCTCGGCCTCCTCCCGCTGGCCCCCCAGCAGGTTCTGGAGCCGGGCCACCAGCCGGGCTTCCTGACCCATCATCGCTCCGCGCACCCCCTCCGGGTTGACCCTGCACAGCGCCACCAGGATCTCCGCCTGTTTTTGCGGCAACCTCCCGCGCTGCGCCAGCGAGGCCCCCAAGCAGCTCACGGCCATGTCCGGGCGGCGCCGGAAGGTCTCGGTGGCCACCCCCCCCACCACAGGGTGTTCCACGCGGCTCGCCAGCTCCGGCCCGGACTCCGAAAAGAGCGCATAGAGCCGCGCCCGACGCCGGCTGTCCACCGATCCATAGACCGGAAACTCGGCCTGCACCGCCTCTTCCCAAAGCGCCTGCACCCCGGGGAGCGCATCCTCTCCCAGCGAGGCCACGGCGTCGAAGCCGAAGCGTTCCGCACAGCCCGACCACCCCGGGCGCCGTGTCACCTGCCCCCACAGTGTCGCAGCGGACGCGGGAGAAAGCTGTGTCCCCAGCATCATCAGGCCGAAGCCGTCGTCCCAGGGTTGAGCAGGATCATCGGCCTCTTTCAACACACGATCCACCTCGGCCTCGGCAGACAACCAGGGCATCAGCCACCAGCCCAGGGTGCGCCGCTCGGACTCCAGGCCGGCAAGAAAGGGAGCGATCTCGGCATCCAAGCGCTGGCGCTCCGCCGGTGGTAGCGCCAAAAGTCGCCGCCGAAGCTGCTTCCACACCACCAGCTCTTGCAGAACACGCTGTCGCAAGGCGATGGGATCTTCGGGGACCAAGGCCCATTGCGCCGGCCCCCGACTGGGGGGATCCCGAGGTTCCATGCGCCATCCCAGGCGACGCAGCAACAGCTCAACCACCCGCGCGGGCTCTGCCACGCTGCCGAGCACCTCCACCAGCTCGGTCCCCGGCAGGGGCTGAGCGGCTGCCAACGCCGCCGCGAGCAGCTCCGCGGGGGTTTCCGTGAGCACCCAGGGCAGGCCATCTTTGGAAAGAACGCTCGTCCAACCTCGAGCGGGCCGCAGCATCTCCGCTGTTGACGCGTCAAGGTTATTGCTGACGACCAGGAGTCCCTGCGCAAAAGCCTCGGCCACCCGGGCAACGGGAACGCGCTTCTTCGGACGAGAGGCTTCCCAGGGACTGCGCTCCAGCGTGGCTTCGAGGTACCATTGGATCATGGACTATAAACGCTCCAATACCCGAAGGACCTCCTCCGCGTGACCAGCCACGTTCACCGGATCGAAGACCTGTGCAACCCGCCCGCGCGGATCCAGTACAAAAGTGACCCTCCGTGGCATTTTTATTGGACCGATGCCCCCTTCCACGCCCCAGGCATGGGTGACCTCGCGCGTGGGGTCCGACAGCAGCGGAAAGGGCAGCTTGTGCTTCTCGGCAAAGCTGCGGTGGCTCTGGGCGCTATCGGTACTGATGCCCAACAAGGTGGCAATTTTCTCTACTTTTCCGTAGTTGTCCCGAAAGGAGCAGGCCTCCCGGGTGCAGCCGGGCGTGTCGTCCTTGGGGTAGAAATAGATCACCGCAGGCCGATCCCGAAGGTCCGCCAGGTTCCATAATCTGCCGTTCTGGTCCTCAAGCCCCAGCTCAGGCGCGAGATCCCCCGCCGCCAACACGGTATCCTGCCGGAACATACGACGGATGCGGTCACGGATGGCCATCCAAACCTCCAGCCTCCTGCTAACCCATCCGAAGCCTCACTCGGCGCCATCCTCAAAGTAGAAGGCGGGAGTGGTGGTAAACTCGATGACCGCAGAGAGCTGGTCACAGGCACCGGTCTCGGGCACCTGCAGGTCCGCCGCGGCGATCACGACGCTGATGAGGATCTCTCCCACGTCCGAGTTGATATTCCCCATCAGCTCGACAAAGTAGGGAACGGAAATGCCGCCGCCAATGTAGCCATAGCCGTTGCCGTCCTCGCCGGGCTGGTAGTAGATGTAGGCGCTCTCCATCTCCAGGTTCACGTAGGCGTCCAGCACCGTGAGCGGCAGGGACCACTTGAAGGGGCCGGCCATGATCGCCCCATCCTCCAACACCACCTGCTTCAGCTCGGCCACGGGGAAGTCGGGGTTCCGCTCAAAGGTCTGACCGGCCTCCAGGTAGCCGTCCGTACCCAGCATCGGCGTGCCCTTGCCGCGCGACAGGGTCATGTCCACACAGCTATCGTTCTCCAAATCGTCGCGATCATCCAGCTCCAGACCCACCAGCAGCTCGCCGTTGTTGATGCTCACCTGGATGAGTCCCTCCACCGCGCGGGCTTCCGTCGCTTCCAGCGCGGGGACCAGGCCCGAAAACGCAGAATCAATGCCGGGGGTTCCATCCGGCGATACCAGATCGGGCTTGTAGCAGCCCTTGGAGTCCGACGCCTCGCTTATCCGCCCGTCCAGGTCAAAACCAATGGTTCTTCCCTGCTCATCGCGGCGCGCAAAGGTGATGGTTTTGGCCATCGCGAGCTGCTTTTCCTCGCTGTTGTCACAGGGGAGGTCCGCAGGGGCCGCGCTTTCTTCCGGAGCCGTACATGCAAGGAGCAACAGCCACATTTCAGACCTCAATCGCCGAGAGTGATTCGGTAGCCTGGGATACACCTTCTCCAAAGGAAGAGGCAAGCACGTCCATGGCACGCACCACCGACAGCATCACCGAGGACACGTTCTCCTCGGTGTAGGAGCGGTAGTGAATCCCGGTCTTGAGCTTGCCCTGGCCAGATCCACCGATAACGATGGGAATATCGGCGATGTCGTGTACGTTCGCAGTGCCGACTTCCGAGCAGGAGACCACGATGGAGTTGTCCAACAGCGTGGTGTCTCCCTCGGGGATCGACTCCAGCTTCTCGTACATATAGGCCATCTCTTCCATAATGAACGTCGTGATGGCGTGAACTTCGGGTTGATCGCCGGTTTCGTCGTGGGTCAGGGTGTGGTGCCCGCCACTGGCGCCGGTGTACAGGACATTGCTGACCGGATCGGAGAAGTAGTGGCCGAAAACCCGCGTTTGATCGCAGGCCATGGCCATCGCCAGCAGGTCCACCATCGCCCGGCTGACCTCACGCACTTGCGGGCGACCGTCTATGTCCGGGTACTCGGCGAGCGGTTGGGGGGGGAGCCCACAGGCATCGAAGGTGGGCGGGTCTTCCTGCAACTTCGCAAGGCGACGCTCAATTTCGCGTACCCCCTCCATATGCTGCTCCAACCGCAGCTTATCTGCCGCCCCTACCCGGTTCTTGAGGGCGTTGGCGTCCTGAAGCACGGCGTCCAACACACTCTGGCGCAGGCCCAGGCTGGGATCGACCACCACTTCTTCACCGGGAAGGTGGAAGGTGGCGCCGAAGATGCGCTCAAACAGAGCAATTGGGGAGCTCTCTGGCGGATTTCTACTCTGGGGGCCGTTGTAGGAAAGCCCGCTCGCTCCCGTGGCGGTGGTTTGGATAGAGCGGAAGAGGGTGTCGCCGCCGATGCCCTGCGCGATGATCTGGTCGATGGTCGGCAGGGCGTAGGTGGTCTCGGTGCCGTCCACCAACATGTCGGCACCGGTGAGCACACCCGCAACCCCCGAGGTATGGGGATAGGAATTCGGAAGCTTCACCGCCATCCCACTCACCACCGAGATGCGGTGCTTTACGTTCACCAGCGACGCCAATTCCTCGGACAGCTCCCACTCCGTGCCGTCGCCCGTGGGGATCCACTGGTCCGGCCGCATGCCGTTGCCCCAGAAAAAGAGGCCGAAGCGCTTGGGAAAGCCCAGGCCACTGGCATAGGCCGTCCCATTGCCTTTCCAGAACAGCTCCAGGGGCGGAAGGGCCACCGCGACCGCGACGCCGCCCAAGAGTCCGCGAAGCAGCGAACGTCGGCTGATATCCTGGCCGTTGATACGAATCGTTTTCATGGTACCACCTCACCCGCCGTCGCAAATCCTTCCGAGAGTGCCAGAGTCCGCATCAGCGCCTTCACCGAGTGATCCGAGCGCGCAAAGTCCTCCGTGAGCCAGGTGACCAGCTCCTCCTCCCCATCGGCTTCGGCATGACCGGTTGCGTACTGATAGAGGGTCTTGGTCAGGCAGCGTGGGAAGCGTTCGCTTTCGGCCAGAAGACCAGAGAGCTCCCACGCATTTTCGAAGTTCCTGCCGTCCAGGTCGCCGGAGGCGTCGATCACCGCATCGTTCTCGGTGGTGCGCCAGCCGCCCAGCGAGTCGAAATTCTCGAAGCCCAGGCCCACTTTGTCGATACTGTTATGACAACCCGCACAGTAGGGGTCGGTGAGGTGGATGGCCACCCGATCGCGCAGGGTGGGAGCCTCCTTGCTGACCTCGGGAATGGAGGTGTTCAGGTTCGCAGGCGGCGGCAGCACGGTCTGGCACAAAAGTACCTGCCGCACAAAGATCCCGCGGCGGGTGGCCGAGGTGGCGGTGGCGTGAGAATTCGGCGCCAGAAAACTCACCTGTCCCAAGAAGCCGCGACGGCCGCCATCGGCCGGAAGCTCCGCCTCTCCAAAACCCTCCAGCGCGGGAGCCCGCACATTGTAGAGTGCGGCGAGCTTGCGGTCCAAGAAGGTGTGCTGGGTGGTAAAGAGCTGCCTGAAATCAGCATCTTTGGTGAACACCAGATCTTCGATGCCCAGCAGCGTCTCTTCCCGTGCGCTGGGACCAAGGTCGGGAGAATAGTGCAAGAAGATTGTTGGATCTTTGGAAAGATCGTCCAACAGGTACAGCGCCAACATCTCGGTGAAGAAGCTGCGCACGCCATCCCGGGCGCGATCGTCCGCCATCAAGCGGTCCACCTGTGCGGTCAGACCTTCATCGGTGGCCAGCAGTCCCTTTTCGGCCGCTTCCAGGAGCTCCGCGTCCGGTGTCGTGTTCCAGAAGAAGTAGGAAAGCCGACTGGCCAGCTCGAAGTTGTCAAATGCGACACGACCCGTGCCGTCGTCGCTGCCCAGCTCGACGCGGTACAGGAAGTAGGGAGACTGTAAGATGGCCGCAATGCCATATTGTAAGCCGGAATAAAAGTCTTCGAGAGTGGTGGAGGCATTCACAGCGACCGCAGTCAGGCGATCCGACTCCTCGGTGCTGAGCGGGCGACGCCAGGCTTTGCGGCCCACCCCCTCGATAATCTCGCGGGCACAATCCTCGTCCACCGGCGCATCCGGGGAGCAGGTGGCGACCAAACTACGACGATCTTCCGAGAGGATCTGCCCGGCAAGGCTGTACGCAGCCTCTTCGTAGCGCTCCACGCCGAAGGGTGACACCGAGGTCTGTGCCGCGCCCACTGCATAGAGACCGGACACCGCCGTGTCCGGCTCCAGGCTGGTGGGAAGCACCAGATCCTCCCCAAACAGGTCGCGGAGGCTGTTTTCGTACTGCGCCGTGGTCAGGCGCCGCAGGGTGGGCTCCGCCGGGGTCACCGCCGGAGGGGGGCCCAAGGGCTCCAACACCGGCGTCGACTCGGAGGGAGAGGGGGTCGGACAGGCAAGCAGAAGGAGGAGGTATGGCACGCATCTATTAGATACCAGACTTCCGTAAGGCGCAACTGCCTCCCTTCAGTTCTCCCTTGCCATTTGGAAAAAACGCGGTTGCAAGCGGTCCCGCCCTCCGGCCAAATGAACGGTCATTCACTTTTTCAGGACCGCCAACCGCGACTCTGGAGTAGCCGCAGCAATTCCTCCTCCCCCGAAACCAACTCCGGCTCCACCACCAATGCATGGGCGCCCAGGTCGCGCGGAAGGCGCGCCGCGTCCTTCTCGGTGAGCAGGACCAGGTGATCGTCCAGCCACGCTTCGATACTCTGAAGGTCCATCCAGGTGAAGTTGTGGTGATCCGGATAGGCCCAGCTCCGCACCGGGCGAATCCCCAGACGCCGAAGCTGCCGGAAAAAGCCTTCCGGTCGGGCAATTCCTGCCATCGCCACCGATGGACGTTTGGGAAGACTGTCCAGGGGTAGCTTCTGCCCGCGCCGGAGCCAGGCCGCCGCCCGATAGCGCGCTTCCACCACCACCACGTCCTTCTTCAGGTAGGGACGGAGCACATCCGGAAGAGGCCCATGGTTCACCCAGACCACGTCGGCTTTGCCCAACCAGCTCCACGGCAGGCGCCGCTCCCCGACCGGGATGGGGCCCCCTCCGCCCGGCCAGCGTGCGTCCACCACAACCACCTCCAGGTCGCGAGCCAAGGCACCTACCTGAAGGCCATCGTCCAAGACGGCGATTGTGGCGCCTTCTGACGCAGCACGCTCCACCGCAAGACGACGATCCGGCGCGGAGGCCACCCGCAGCCCTCTGCGGGCCAGCATGCACAACTCGTCCCCCAGATCCTTGGCTTCTCCGTTGGTGCGCACGTCGCTTCCCCGGCGGCGACCGTAGCCCCGCGACACCACCACCGGCTGCCCAGTCAGGCGCTCGGCCAACCACGCGGCCACGGGCGTTTTCCCGGCTCCACCGGCCAACAGCGAGCCTACGGAGATCACCGGAATGCGCGCCCGGGTGAGCGGTCGGGGCCGAAGTGCCGTGGCCAGGCTCCAAAAGAGCGAAAGCGGCCACAGGAGCGGTCGCAGCCAACGCTCCGGTGCTGCCGACGGACGAAGCAGCGGTACCAGCCGGTCCACCACACGATCGATCCGGTCCTGCCCCTGGATGGCAGCGCTGTTGCTGCGCGGCGCGGCCATCGCTTCGGTCAGCGACTCGACCAGATCGTCCGGGTCCAAGCACAAAAAAGAGTCCAGCGCGTCGAAGGCTGCCGCGTTGGTGCGGGTGTGCGGGCCATGGACGACCGGGCAGCCAACCGCGGCCGCCTCCATCGGTGAGTGCCCCCCCACCCGGGCAACAAATGTACCACCAATAAATGCGGCCTTCGCATTCACATAAAGACTGCCCAGCTCGCCAAAGCTGTCCAGAAGAAGCACCTGCACCCCGGGGGGAACACGCCCATCCGCAAGGCTGCTCCGCCGCACAAAATTCTCACCCTGCTGTTGCAGCCAGGCCGCCACCGTCCCGAAGCGGTCGGACTCACGCGGTGCCAGAACCAGCAAGGGTCGAGGATTCAGCTTGCGAACAGCCTCTAGCAGCGGCCCCTCCTCCTCCACATAGGTGCAGGCACCGATCACCGCATCCCCCTTCCAGCGGAGCGGTGCCGTCGGGCTTTGGGCGTTCGCCTTCAGGTCTCCGGTAGGCTCCCCTCCTCCGAATGCAGCCGCTTCCGCATCGACCGGCATCCAAACCAAATTTCTCCGCAGGGCCGCCCAGAGGCCAGGTAGTTGCGCAAGCCGACGCAGGCCCTGCCCCACGCGGGCCCCGACCACCACCACGGGAACCTGACGCCGGGCCGCCGCCGCGATCAGGCAGGGCCACAGCTCCGCCTCCACCAGTATCAGGATGCGCGGACGCACGCGGTCCAACATCCGGCCCAGAAGAAGCGGATTATCAAAAGGGAGGAGCAGCGTTTGATCGGCGCCCACGTCCACGTTTCGCGCCGTGGCCGAGCTGCAGGTGCGAAGGATGGGCAGGTCCAGGCGCTCCTGCAGGCCGCTGATCAGGTTCGCAGCCAGCCGGCCCTCGCCCAGCGAGGCGGCGTGAATCCAGATTGCACCAGGTTCTACCCCAATCTTTGCCATACCCAGCCGCTCAAGAAAGCCCACCCTCAGGCGCGGGAGCAAAACCAGCAGCGGCAGAAAGGGGGTGGCCAGCAGGGAGAAAAGCTGAAAAAGGAGAAGCACCGGGGCCCCCTAACCCATCTCCTCGGTCGGGCTCGGAAAGACCCAGCCATCGCGCTCCATCGCGACCCGGTCCTGCTCGATCTGGACGCCCTCTGCCTCAAGAAGCCCTCGTTGAAGCAGGGGTCGGCCCGGATCACCCTGCTGCGCGATGTGGCCACTGCTGCGGAGGACGCGGTGCCAGGGCACTTCGGTGCCTCCAGGCAGGGCGGCCAGGGCAAAACCCACCTGGCGAGCGGCGCGTGGGCTCCCTAACGCCGCCGCAACATGACCGTAGCCCGCCACTTTCCCGTAGGGAATGGTCTGAACAAGAGCATAGACCCGCTTGCGGAAGGACATCGCGGCAGCCTCCGTCCAGCAGGTTAACGCTGTCCGCCCCCGGAAAGCTGATGTCTGCTGCGCCCCGCTGGCGTCGCCTCCTCGCGTTTATGTTAGATGGTCTGTTGCTGGGCCTGGTTGGCACCGGCCCGGCGATGTACCTGGGACCCATGGTGCAGCCCTTCGGGATGTGGAGCCACCTGCTGTTTGTACCGGCGATGGCCCTCTATCGTGGACTTTCTCAGGGGATTTCTGGCTGTACGCCCGGGCAATACCTGTTGGGGCTACGGGTTGTGGCTGCGGATGGGGAGCGGCCCGGCTGGGGCGCGGTCCTGCTGCGGGCCGGGGTGCTGAGCCTGGGCCTGGGCACCATGGGCATGACCATGCCGGGAAACTCCTGGGTGGAGGTGGGGATTCGACTGATCGCCGGCCTGTTCGGTGCGAGCAGCTTGTATCTCGCTCTTTTTGAGGGACAACGCCGAGGGCTGCACGATCTGGTGGCCGGAACTGTGGTGGTGCGGCGCGGCCTACGGCCGGAGGGGGGGCCGGTGGCGCGCGTCCATGGGATCGGGGTGGCGCTGCTGTCGCTGGCGCCGGCGCTCCTTTGTATTCCCAGCACGCCCCGCAGCAGTATTCAGGCCCTCCAACAAAGCCTTTCCGGCGACGCTCGCCTGCGCGATGTGCAGGTGTGGGAGGAGGCGGTGGAGTCCCACGGGCAGACAGCGGGACTGCTGCGGGTGGGAGGCTGGTGGATGGGAGAGCCCGGCGAGGTGGGAGCCTGGATGGAGGAGGTCGAAAAATCAGTTCGCGCTTCTAAGATTTCGGGTGTGGAGATCCTGACGGTGGAGCTGACCTCGGGCTGGGATGTGGGCTTTGCTGCGGCCACCACCCGGCATGAGCGCAGTGTGCCCCTCTTTGCTCAGGAGCAGAAAGAGGGCGTAGAAGCCCTACCTACCGAAGGACAGGAGCTGGAAAAGCTGAAAGAGCTCTAAGCGCCCTGGCGGGCGAGGAGCCGGGCATAGACGCCCCCCCGCGCCAACAGCTCGGCGTGCCGCCCCTGCTCCACCAGCTCGCCCCCC
>JBEIQS010000474.1:0-1841 GCA_040376425.1 Alphaproteobacteria bacterium
CGCCGCCAAAGCCTACAATGCGGCACGCGAGTCCGTGCTTCAGGGCCTCAAGCCCGACGTGGTGAAGACCCTGCGCCGGGTTGCCGAGCAGGTGGCGCTTGCGGCGGCGAAGTCTGCGAAGGCGTGCAGCCAGGGGAAAGCGGCACCGGACAAACCTGCGGCAAAAGCTGGGAAGCCTGTGGCGGAAAAGCAGCCATCTGCGAAGACACCCAAGGCCCCTCCCGCCGCAAAAACCGGCGCTTCCTCCTCCTCCCCCCGCCCCCCTGCCATCGAAGATCCCGGCGACGACTGGGGCCGCACTCCCCAGCGCAGTGCCGCCCCCGCAGAAGAAGAGGTGGACCCTGAAAAAGACGCGGCATTGATGGGTGTGTTTGAGCGGATCCTGAAGTCGGCTCTGGCCGAACAGCGGGATGCCGCATGATCCGCCACCTCAGCCTGCTATCCGGGCCGCTCCTCTTCCTGACCTCCTGCGCTTTGGCGATGGCGCAGGATCTTCCTGCAACGGCGCCCCTTTCGGCACCCATGCCGACGGTGGACTATTTTCTCTCGCTGGGCCCCATCGGCGCGCTGGTCTGGGGTGCCTGGATGCTGGGCGGGAAGGGCGTGAATGTCACCGTCCGCGTCGAGCTTTCGGAGCGCGACCGGGGTGCCCTCGAAAGGCTGGCCGGGACACTGGATCGGGGCGTAGCCGTTGGCGAAAAAGCCACAGGGGTCGCCGAAAAAGCGACCACGGTGGCGTGGACTGCCGTGAAGCAGACCCTTCCCCCTTCTGTACCCAGGTGCTCCCATGAGTGAGGCTTTTATCAGGAAGATGCTCGCCGCTTATCCGGGCGCGGACCTGGGTGATCTGGTCCTGGAGGAGGCCACCCGGCGGATCGCCGAGGTCAACCGGGCCGGCCTCGGGCGTCAGATTGAGCTGTTGCTTCAGTTGGGACTGAACGAAGCGAAGATCCGTAGGATGCTGGCCACCACTTCGGATGGGCGGCGGGAGGAGGAGTCGGACCCGCGCCTGAGCCGCTACCCGCAGGTGGGGGTCAACGCTGACTGGCAGGGCCCGGCCTGGTTTCTGGGGCCGGGCACCGCCAATCGTACCCCCGGTGCCCGCTACCTTCTGTCGGAGGAGGAAGGCAATTGGGAGGTTGTACGCCGTTGGTATGTGGACGACAACTATGCGGGCATCCCCGCTGAGTATCGGGACGACATCGACGGCCACAACGATGTCATCGTGACGGTGGAGCAATACGGCTCCCTGTCGGAAGCGTTGGATGCGTTGGACACGGATCAGCAAGCACAAAGTCCTGATTGGACGGTTCCTTCCGTCCGGCGCGGAAAGGTGGATGCGCTGCCCCGGAAGCGCCCCGAGCCCCCACCCCCCCGACCGGCGCCACCTCCACGGCCTACGGCTCCCCATCGGCAGGCAGAACCACGCGGACCCACGCCGCCGCGTCGGCACGCAGACCCGCAGCCCGAACCGGACCCGAAGAACCTCGCCCAGCACCTCGCCCGCTACCGCACCTGACACCTTTTCTACAGGAGAGACGCCGATGAGTCGCGGCCTCGACCCCAATGCCCTTCTGGATGCCATCTTTCCGCAGATGCGCCTGGCGCTCCCCCCGGAGCTGCCCACCGCCTACTTCGACGCCTTTGTCCGGCGCAGTCGGCCGCGTCTTCTTGCCCTGCTGGAGCGCCTCCTCCAGGTCGGACCCGTGGACGACCTGCCCGAGCTGTGGACCGCCGGTAAGCGGTCGAACGCCAACCTCCAGGCGATGAACCTCCTGGCGCAGCTTGCGAATGTGGTGCAGCCCGGGCAGACCCGCGCCGGCCTCCCCATCGGCTGGCAG
>JBEIQS010000179.1:0-12215 GCA_040376425.1 Alphaproteobacteria bacterium
ATGAGCCCGGGCGCCGCGGAGTACACCGTCAGCCGTACCTACATCGACTGGCTGGTGGAGATGCCCTGGCAGACCTCCACCGACGACGTGATGGACATCAACGAGGCCGAAAAGATCCTGGATGATGACCACTATGGCCTGGAGAAGGTCAAAAAGCGCATCCTGGAATTCCTGTCGGTGCGGAAGCTGAAGAAGGACATGAAGGGCCCGATCCTGTGCCTGGTCGGTCCTCCGGGTGTGGGCAAGACCTCGCTCGCCAAGTCCGTCGCCCGAGCCTTGGGCCGGAAGATGCAGCGCATCTCGCTGGGCGGCGTACGGGACGAGGCCGAAATCCGCGGCCACCGACGCACCTACATCGGCGCCTTGCCCGGCAAGATCGTCAAGGGCATCAAGAAAGGCGGCACGAACAACCCGGTCTTTGTGCTGGATGAGATCGACAAGCTGGGTGCCGACTACCGTGGGGATCCCTCCTCGGCGCTGTTGGAGGTGCTCGACCCCGAGCAGAACGACACCTTCCTGGATCACTACCTGGACGTGCCCTTTGACCTGTCCAAGGTGCTGTTCATTGCGACGGCGAACCTGGCCGATCCCATCCCCGGCCCCCTGCGGGACCGCATGGAGATCATCGAGATCCCCGGCTACACCCTGGAGGAGAAGCTGAAGATCGCGCGGCAGCACCTGCTGCCGGAAGCCCTGCACGACCACGGCATCACCGAGGATCAGGTCGAAATCAACGATCTGGGCCTGAAATTCCTGGTGGGCAGCTACACGCGGGAGGCGGGCGTTCGCTCGCTGAAGCGGGAAGTGGCCGCCATCTGCCGGTGGGTTGCCAAGGGCGTGGCCTCCGGAAAGATCAAGGAGAAGGTGGTGATCGACCCGGAGAAGGTGGAAGAGATCCGCGGCCCGGTGCACTTCTTCCAGGAAGTGGCCGAGCGGACAGCGGTACCGGGGGTGGCCACCGGGCTGGCGTGGACGGCGGCGGGCGGGGACATCCTGTTCATCGAAGCCACCAAAATGCGCGGCAAAGGCAACGTCCAGCTCACCGGAAGCCTGGGCGACGTGATGAAGGAGTCGGTGCGGGTGGCCTGGAGCTACATCCGGGCCGCGTCGGAAGAACTCGGTGTAGATCCGGACGCCTACGAAAACTCGGACATCCACGTACATGTGCCTTCAGGCGCCATTCCCAAGGATGGACCGTCGGCAGGCGTGACCATGTTGACCGCCATGGTCAGCCTGTTCACCGGCCTGCGGGTAGACCCCACCATCGCCATGACCGGCGAGGCCACCCTGCGCGGAGCGGTGCTCCCCGTCGGCGGCATCAAGGAAAAGGTCCTGGCGGCCCACCGCGCCGGCATCCGCACGGTATTGTTGCCCGACAAAAATAAGAAGGATCTCCCGGACATCCCCGCCGAAGTGCGCGCGGACATGACCTTCCACTTCTGTGCAAGAATGGAAGAGGTCCTGGCCCACGCGCTCGGCCAGGAGAACCTGGACGCCCGGAAGGCCGAGCTGGCGGCCGAGCTGGCCGCCAAAAAGGCCGCCAAGGACAAGCCCGCCAACCAGACGGCGGAGGCATAGCCTGACTTCTTTACCCTCCTCCCAGATTTTCGGGAGGAGGGTGGAGAAAAGGCATTGACCTGTCAAGATCACGCAAGGCGCGCGGGCCAGAGGCCCGGGCGCCTTTTTTCTGAGCCGGATCGGCGGGCCAAACCCGAGCCGGCCCGCGGCACTTCAACACCACCGACGCCTGCGGCACTACATGCAGGCGCCCGAGGTCTCCACGCTTTCGACCATCCGCCCCGCCACCGCTCAGGGAGCATCAGAGACGCTCAGCCCTCACACACATAGCTCCACTGGCTCCGGTACTCCGGCACCCCATCGGCGCCGATGTCCTTGTCCACCTGCAGCTCGCGGCCCAGGTCGTCCCAGGTGGTCAGCTCACGCTGCTCAATCACCCCATCCACCGCCATGTCCGTTTCCTCGCGCTCCAGCAGGCGCGACGCGTTGTAGGCATAGGAGACCAGGGTGTCGCCCCGCTCGGGATTCCGCCAGAGGATCGACTCCTTCAGGCCATCGGACCAGGAGTAGAGCCCGTCCTCCCGGAAGACATCGCCATCCCACACCGTGACGAGCTGTGTCTGACCATTCGCGTCGTAGGTGTAGGTGGTACTGCGCTCGTCGGTGCCGTCGTCGCCGGTATCCTGGCGTTCTTCGACCAGAAAATCGTGACCATCGTAGTAGTAGGTGGTGCGGATGTCCACGATGCCGTCCGCGTCGCCATCCCAGGTGCGCTCCAACAGCAGATCGTTGCTGTCGTACAGATAGGCCATCCGGGAATTGATGGTACCGTCCACCTCCTGATCGTAGGTAACCTCGTCGGGATCACCGCGACCATTGAAGAGAAAGGTGTAGGAGCCCTCCAGAATACCATCTGGGCCCGCATCAAAATCCATGGTACCCACACAATTGGCCAGCGGAATGAAGGGCTCCCCGCCATCCACCTTGGTCTCCTCCCCACCGCAGGCCAGCAGCCACCACAGCATGGTTCCATGGTAGCACAAAAACGCGAAGGGCGGCCCTCGCCGCCCCTTCAATCGGTGGGGATCATCTCCCCGAAGTCTTCGCAGACCTCCTCTGCCTCCTCGTCGATGATCTCCACGTCGGCCTCCAGATCTTCGTCGTACCATGCCATGTCAGCCCCCTCCTTCTGCACATTCGTCGTCATCCTCTTCCAGGAAGCCGCCCAGATCAGGGCCTTCCTCATGCTCAAACACCAGGTCCTCGGCGATTCCTTCGTCCATGGACACCTCCTATGTCCCTTATTGCGGATCTTCATGGTCCCGACTTTAGGGGAATCAGAAGAGCTTCTTGACAGGTTCTGGACCTTCGCTTTCCGACCCCTGCCAGCGGCCGGAAGGGCGACTTCCGGTTAGTTCCCCTCCCCATGAAGCAAGCGTCCATCCACAAGGTGCTGATCGCCAACCGGGGCGAAATTGCGGTGCGTGTCATCCGTGGCTGCCACGAGCTGGGGCTACGGACTGTCGCCGTTTTTTCCGAAGCCGACCGCTCCGCTCTGCATGTACGCAATGCGACGGAAGCCTACGCCATCGGCCCTGCCCCCTCCGCCGAGAGCTATCTCAAGGAAGAGGTGATCATCCAGACCGCGCTGAAGTCCGGCGCTGATGCCATCCATCCAGGCTACGGATTTTTATCCGAGAACGCCCGCTTTGCGCAGATGGTGCTGGATGCGGGGCTGGTATGGATCGGCCCGCCGCCCGGTGCCATCGATGCGATGGGCAGCAAGACCGGCGCGCGGCAGCGCATGGTGGCGGCCGGTGTGCCCGTGGTCCCTGGCACCACTGAGTCGATTGAAACCGAAGAAGAAGCGCTGAAAACCGCCATCCAAATCGGCTTTCCGGTGATGCTCAAGGCTGCGGGGGGCGGCGGGGGCAAGGGCATGCGGCGGGTGGACCGCGCCGAAGATTTTGCGGCAGCCTGGCGCCAGGCCCGCTCCGAGGCGCTGCGCTCCTTCAAAAACGACGCGGTGTACCTGGAGAAGTTCGTCGAAAATCCCAAGCACGTGGAAATCCAGGTGCTCGCGGATGCCTACGGAAAAACCGTCCACCTTTTTGAGCGGGACTGCTCGGTGCAGCGTCGCAACCAGAAGGTGATCGAGGAGACCCCCTGCCCCGTCCTCCCCCACCAGACCCGCCTGGCGATGGCCGCAGTCGCGGTGAAAGCGGCCGAGGCCGTGGGCTATGTGGGAGCGGGAACCTGCGAATTCCTCTACTCTCAGGCCAGCGGCGAGTTCTACTTTCTGGAGATGAACACCCGCCTGCAGGTGGAGCACCCCATCACCGAGCTGGTGACCGGTGTGGATCTGGTCCGCGCCCAACTTCGCATCGCCATGGGCGAGCCCCTCTGGTTTGATCAGGATGACATAAAACAGGTGGGCCACGCGATTGAGTGCCGCGTCTATGCCGAAGACCCTGCCAACAACTTTGCGCCTGCACCCGGCAAAATTTCCGGACTCCGTGAACCGGGAGGCCCCTGGGTGTGGGTGGACTCCGGTGTCTACGCCGGCTACGAAGTGCCCATCCACTACGACCCGATGATCGCCAAGCTGATCTGCTGGGGCCAGACCCGGGAAGAGGCGATCTCCCGCAGCATCCGCGCCCTGCGTGAGTACCGCGTGCGGGGAATCCGCACCTCGATCCCCTTCTTTTCCGCCGTGCTGCGAGATCCGGACTTCTTGGACGGCCGCTACTCCACCGGCTTTTTGAGCGCCGAGCGCCTGGAGCGACTGGCGCAGGCCAGCCAGAACGACCAGATCGCCACCATCGCCGCCACCATTGCCCGCTTTGAAGCCGACACTCAGCCCACACGCGCTGCGCCCGTGACCGGCAAGCAGAGCGCCTGGAAGCTGTCCGGGAGGATCCGCCGATGATCTACGAAGTTACCGTCCACGGAAAGATGCGGCAGGTGGAGATAGAGGCGGCTGGCCCTGGGAAATACCGTCTCCGCTTCGACAACGAGGAGCACCTCGTGGACCTGAGCCGCCCCAGTCCCGAGGCCTTTCAGATGTTGATCGACGGGGCCTCCTGGGAGGCGGGCTGTGTGGCCACGGAGAGTGGCTACATGGTGGATGTGCTGGGGGTGAGCAGCGAGGTCGAGGTTGTGGATCCGCGCCGCAAAGCCCTGAAGTTGGCGGGTGGCGCCAGCTCGGGGGTGTTGGGCACCTCGATGCCGGGACGCGTGGTGCGCTTGATGGTGCCCTTGGGCGAGCAGGTGGCCAAGGGCCAGCCGGTGATCGTGGTGGAAGCCATGAAGATGGAGAACGAGCTCAAGAGCCCCATCGCCGGAACCGTTGCCGAGATTTTTGTAAACGCCGGGCAGACGGTGGAAGCCGGAACCAAGCTGCTCCGCATCGAAGGCTAAGAAAAATCCGAATCATCCCGTGGATGCTTCGAAAAAACCGAGGAGAGAGCCGTGGCGGATCGTATCGGAGAGGCCGGAAAATTCCCCTTTACACGCGGAATCCACGCGGACATGTACCGCAACCGCCTGTGGACCATGCGGCAGTATGCGGGCTTCGGGGACGCCCGTGCCTCCAACGAGCGCTACCACTACCTGCTGGCCCGCGGGCAGACCGGGCTTTCGGTGGCCTTCGACCTGCCCACCCAGATGGGCTACGACTCGGATCATCCCATGTCGCTGGGGGAAGTCGGAAAAGTCGGTGTGGCCATCGACTCGCTGGAGGACATGCAGATCCTGCTGAACGGGCTGCCGCTGGAAAAGGTCAGCACCTCGATGACCATCAACGCGACGGCCTCCACGCTCCTGGCGCTCTATGCGGCGGTGGCCCGCTCCCGGGGCCTGTCCCCCTCCGTGCTGCGCGGCACCATCCAAAATGATTTATTGAAAGAATACATTGCGCGGGGCACCTACATCTACCCGCCCCGCCCGTCCATGCGGGTGATCACCGACATCTTCGCCTGGTGCCGCAAGGAGATGCCGCGCTTCAACACCATCTCCATCTCCGGCTACCACATCCGTGAGGCCGGAAGCACTGCTGCGCAGGAATTGGCCTTCACCCTCGCCGATGGCATCGCCTATGTGGAGGCGGCGGTCGCGGCCGGCCTCGAAGTGGATGCCTTTGCCGGGCAGCTCTCCTTCTTCTTCAACGTCCACAACGACTTTTTGGAGGAGGTGGCGAAGTTCCGCGCCGCCCGCCGCCTGTGGGCAACGATCATGAAGGAACGCTTTGGCGCACGCGACGAGCGCTCCATGATGTTACGCTTTCATAGCCAGACCGCAGGCTCCACGCTTACCGCGCAGCAGCCGGACAACAATGTGGTGCGGGTCACTCTGCAGGCCATGGCGGCGGTCCTGGGCGGTACCCAGTCCCTGCACACCAACTCCCGCGACGAAGCGCTGGCCCTTCCGACCGAAGCGTCCGTACGTTTGGCACTGCGCACGCAGCAGGTGATTGGCCATGAAAGTGGGGTTTCCCGTCATGTGGACCCCCTGGGCGGCTCCTATGTGATCGAGGAGCTCACCGACCGGCTGGAGGCCGAGGCGCAGAAGCTGATCGCCGAGATCGATGCGATGGGCGGCATGGTTTCCGCGATCGAGCGCGGTTTTCCGCAGCGGGAGATCCAGAACTCCGCCTATGCGGCCCAGCTTGCGGTGGACCGGAAGGAAGCCATCGTGGTGGGGGTCAACGACTTTGTGGAGGAGGAGGCACCGCCCACCGACCTGCTGCGGGTCTCCGCCGAGGTGGAGCAGGCCCAGGTGCAGCGCCTTCGCGCCTTCAAGTCCAACCGCGCCATCGTGGCCACCCGCGAGCGCCTGGACGCGCTGCAGCAGGCCGCCGCAGGAACCGACAACCTGATGCCCCACATCCTCGCCGCGGTGGAGGGCTCGGCCACGCTGGGCGAGATCGCCGATGCCCTGCGCGCAGTGTTCGGGGAGTACCAGGAGCAGGTGGTGGTCTGAGCGACGGGACTGCCCGCCGCTCTGTAGTCCAGACCACATTGTAATCCGGACTACAACCTCTACGCCTTCAGGTTCTCGGCGGCAAAGTCCCAGTTGGCCAGCTTGTCGAACCAGCCCACCACATACTCCTTGCGGCGGTTCTGGAAGTCCAGGTAGTAGGCGTGCTCCCACACGTCGATCACCAACAAGGCCTTGCCCGGGGGCAGGGCGGCATTGCTGGTCTTGGCGATCTTCAGGCTGTCGCCGTCCAGCACCAGCCAGCACCAGCCCGAGCCGAACAACCGGCTGGCGTCATCGATGAAGTCCGTGCGGAATTTCTCGAAGCTTCCCCAGCCCTTGACGATCATGTCCAGCAGCGGGCCCGCAGGCGGAGTGCCGCCCCCGGCGGGCTTCATGCTCTTCCAGTAGAAGGTGTGGTGCGCGATCTGGGCGGCATTGTTGAAGATGGCCATCTTGTCGCCGCCGTTGGTGGCCTTGATGACATCATCCAACTTCATCGCGGCGAACTCGGTTCCGGCCGCGAAGTTGTTCAGGTTGTCCACGTAGGCGCGGTGGTGCTTGCCGTAGTGGATGCTCACCGTCAGGGCGCTGATCACCGGCGCCAGGGCATCTTCCTTATAGGGCAGCTCCGGCAAGGTGAAATTGGGGGTGGCTGCAGCGGCCGGAGCGGCTGCGGCGGGAGCAGGAGCCGGTGCGGGGGCCGGGCTCTTGCCCTTGCCACTGGCGGCCTCGGCCTTGCGCGCAGCGAGAAAAGAGAGGGCGGAGGCGGAACCTACCAGGAAAGTGCGACGATCCATCTGTACTCCAGGAGGCTTCAAATTAAGCGCGGATGGCGGTCGGAGAAGAGGGTACCTCGCGATTTCCTCTTTTACTTCTTTGCACCTCCAAAATGCACGCCCAGACCACCGCCCAACTGCACCTGCACCGGCCCGCCTGCACTCTCCGCCCGCCCCTCCCACTGCACGAAGTAGCGTGGGGTCACATACCAGCGGAAGTTCACCCCGGCGCCGATCACCGGCGACACCTCCGGCAAGCTGGGATCGGTGGTCACCCGCAGGCCCACTGCGCCAAAAAAGCCAGGTCGCAGCTTCTCTCCATCAATGTATAGGTCCATTCGGCTTCCGACGCCAAACTGCCCCACCACGTCTCCATTTTCCATGGTGCGGGTCCAGCCCAGACGGTCCACACTCAGCGAAAGCCCGCGAACCAGCGGCACTTCCAGGGTGACTCCCGCCACGGCCGGCTGATTCCACGGCTGCCCGATGGCCCAGTCCACCGAGGTGGAAAGTGTAACTCCCTTCCGGGGACGATAAATCTCCCCCCGCCGGGTACTCCATGCCGCATCGGCCACGCTCGCCCCATAGAGCATCATGGCGGTCAGCCGCAGGACATCCGGCCCGGTCAGCGAGCCCCCCACCTGGATGCGCCCTTCGTTCGCGATCAGCGAGCTGCCCATAAACAAGGAAAACCCTGTCATATACAGGGCTCCCCTCCCCCAGTTCCCGTTGTAGAACTGGCCCGCGCCCGGCAGCCCGGCCGAGGCGAGGCCGGCAATCAGCGGCGAGTGGCGGTAGTCAGGAGCGTTCAACGCCGCCGAGAACCATTGTTTTCCTTCCTGCGCGCCCACCATGGCCAGCTCGCGGGCGTCCTGCACCACCACGCCGCCCGCCCCGGCGGGCACACCCTTCGAATTGCCGGATGCGACGGTCACACCGCCCCAGGAGGAGGCCGTGACCCGCGCCCCGTCGTTCAGACCGACCGTGGCCTCCTGGATGCTTCTTCCCAGGCTCAACCGCAGCTTATAGGTGCCCGGGGGCAGCGCGAGGGTGACCGGCCTCCCGGCCACCTTGGCCACCTCTGCCACCGGCGAACGATCCGGCAACTTCAGGATCAAGAGGTCCCCCGCCAGCTCCGCCGGAATGATCAGCGTCGCATGCCCGGAACCTACCTGTGTAAGCGCGAGATCCCCCTGTCCTTTCAGGCGAAAATCGAAGTTCGGATGCTGCGCCCCGGCACTGGTAGCGCCGGTATGGTCCACCACCCGATCGAAGGCGTAGCGGTAGGCTTCGTCCAGGCTGATACTCCCATCGCCCCCGTCGTCGGCAGCCCCGCGAAGGCCGGAGATCAGGTAGTGCGTAAAAAATGAGCCACGAAGCTGATCAGACTCCTGCGCGGACTCATCCGCCGACGTGGCGGTCATCCACGCCTCCCCCTCGGCCGCCAGCTCCTGCTCCTCCAAAAAAGGCGCACTGACCGACGCGCCCTTCAGGCGGGTGATCGCCCCTGATCGGCAGGCGTCCAGAATGCCCAGCTTCACCTCGGCCGGGATCGCGCGTACACCACTTTTCAGGCTTTCAAAGGTATACAGCTCGCTGGCCAGCCGCAGGCCGCGGGCGTCGGCGTGGCCGGAATAGTAGAGGAGGAAGAGATCCTCGTCGAAGCTGCCGGCGAAGATCGCGTGCTCGGAGAGCGCCTGGTTCAGCTCCGCCACGGTCGGGCTGTAGAGTACGGTCACGTAGGCAGGATCAAAGCCACCCAGCTCCACCAAGACCTCGGCCATACGCTGGGCGTCCTGCTCGGCATAGTGCAGCGCGTCCAGGCTCCCGCCACCCTCGTTGGCACCGACGATCAGGGCGTGCCGCAACACTCCGGCAGAGGCGACGGCGGTGAGCCAGAGCATGGGCTACTCCTTCTTCCGTATCACCACAGACGTCACCGAGGCCCGTTCCATTCGAACCGGATTCTGGCCCAGCGCACTCTGCACCTGCGCGGGATCCGGCTTTGTATTTGTAAGGATGGCATAAAAAATTTGCTCTCCTTTGCTGTCGTCCAGGGTCAGGGCGAAGGGAGCGGGTTGCAACATCGCTCCTTTGGACGCCAGCGTTCCATACACCTCTACCGTGCCCCGACTGTCTCTTCCGGCAAGCGTGACAAAACGATGCCCACCGGGATGAAAGCGGAGCTGCACCTTGGCGCCGCCGCCCAGGCTCTCCCCCTGGTACAGTGGCCGCGAGCTCTCGCCGGTCTGCACCCAGACCTCCAGCTGCTCGCCCTCCCCCTTCAGGCGGATACCGGGCTCGACCGTTTCCGCGCCGACCTCGATCGCCGGGGGGGCCTCGGCCTTCAGCGTCAGAAAACCCGCCGCCATCGCGGGGACCAACAGCATCGCCATCCACCACTGCCGAACGCGCGCGAAGGGGCTGGGCTTCGGGATGGCCCACTCCGGCACCGGTGCCTTCAGAAACTCCTGGCGGGCAAGCTGAATATCCCCCAGGCGAGAGGAACAAAGATCGCAGTCGGCGATGTGCAGGGCCGCCTGCTGCTGCTGCTCAGCCGGCAGCTCACCCAATCGCAGTTGTTGGAGCTTCAAGGGAGAGAGATGGCTCATGTTCCATCCTCCTTCATCCAGAGAGGGGCCCGCTCTTGGAGATTGCTCCGAAAAGTACTGATGCGCTTGCGAACGGCGGCACCAGAAATCCCAAGCATCTCCCCCACTTCATCGTGGGTCATGCCATCAACATAGTGGTAGATCAAGCAGGCCTGTGTGCGGTCATCTTCGTCGTTCAACAGGAGGCGGAGTAACTGCCGGGTCGCCACACGATCCAGCATCGAGTCCACCCCTGCAGAAACCGGCATTTCATCGACCAGATCCTCGGGACGCCGCTTGCGGCTGCGCATCCAATTCAGGCAGGTGGTCGTCGTGATGCGGTAGAGCCAGGTGGAGGGGGAAGACTCCCCCCGAAATTCACCGGCATACCGATGGGCCTTCAGAAAAACCTCCTGCATCGCGTCTTGAGCATCCGCTTCGTTGCGAAGCAAGGTGCGGCAGCGCCCCAACACCAGATCCCCATAGCGACGGTAGAGCGAGGGAATGTCCACCCGCACCTCCGTCCTGGTCTGTAGCCGGTGGGAGGGGGCTTCCGCCACCTCCGCCGGACGCGTGGATACAGAAGGACGACTCATCAGTCGCAGCCGCTGTCGGTACCGCCGCCACCAGAGCCGGAGCCACCAGAGCCGGAGCCACCGGAGCCCGAGCCACTGCCAGAGCCGCTGCCAGAGCCCGACCCGTCGGCATCCGTGGGGTCTTCAGACAGCTCCACGACCAGCGAAAGCACATCGTCCAGCATCTTTGCGGTCCCGTCCTCCATCACCAGGAGGAGGTCGGCGGTGCCCACCGGGGCCTCGGCCGGCAAGCTCAGGGTGTACAGGATCTCGTCGCCACGGTTCTGGCTGGCGATCAGCTCCACATCCCCGTAGAAGCTGCTCTCAGCCACCGCAGAAAGATCGAAGTTCTCCGCGGTGAGAGAGGTGATAAACACCGATCCGATCAGGCCTTCCGAGGGGCTCAGCACAAAGCTGGGCTCTGCGACCTCGTCGCCACTATCGTCGCCACCCGATCCGTTCGGATCGCCGCCGGGATCGGAAGAATCCGTAGATTCACCACCAGAATCCTCCCAGGTACACTCGCGGCACTTTCCGGTGTGATCGTAGATGATACAGCCGTTGAGTAGAAATGCAAAAGACAACATCGGAACCAGGACTTTCATGGTCTCTCCAGCGCGGAACAGGCCGTCGCTTCCTCCATGCAGACACCCAAGCCCGTCCAAACTGCTACCCTGCCGCAGACATTTTTCCGCAGGGGCAGAATGGTGGGCCCATGTTAGAATGAACCGTTGGAGTCCCCTGCATGCCCCCGACGGAAAAAGCCTACAAAAACCTTGGCTTCCTCACCTCCCCTGCCTCCCGCACAATCCGCATCCTTTGCGAATACGAAGAGCCTCAGGCCCGCTTTTTGGAGGAAAAGGTAAAGGATACCATCGTAATCTTTGGGTCGGCGCGAATCCGCCCCCCGGAGCAGGCGCAGTTGGACCTGGAAGATGCCGAGCAGAACCTTGCCGCTGCTGAAGGCGAGCTGGCCAAAACCCACGCGGAGCGGGCCCTGGTGCAGGCCAAACGCGCGGCACGCATCTCGAAATACTACAAAGATACGCAGGAGTTGGCTCGCCGCTTGACCGAGTGGTCCATGAACCGCCCGGAGTCGCGGCGCTACCTGATCTGCTCTGGCGGCGGGCCGGGCATCATGGAAGCCGCCAACCGGGGGGCGTCGGATGTGCCCGGCGGGCGCTCGGTGGGGCTGGGCATCTCCCTGCCCTTCGAGGAGCAGGTGAACCGCTATGTTCCCAAAGAGCTGGCCTTTGAGTTTCACTACTTCTTCATGCGCAAGTACTGGTTCGCCTACCTCGCCAAGGCGATGGTCGTGATGCCCGGTGGCTTCGGCACCTGCGACGAGATGTTCGAGATCCTCACCCTTCGGCAGACCGGAAAAATCAAAAAGCGTCTTCCGATGGTCCTCTTTGGAAAGGACTACTGGCACTCCATCTTCAACCTGGATGCCATGGTGGAATGGGGAACGATCAACGAGAAGGATCTGCTTTTGATGCACGTCACCGACTCGGTGGATGATGCCTTCCAGTTCCTTACCCACGAGCTCGAGATGTCGGAGAATCGGAAATGACACCCTGGGGAATCCGCAAGAAGATCAAGGCCGCATTGGTGGGAAGCTCCGGCCCCACGCCCACCGAAAAGCTGAGCCTGACCTTGACCCTGCCCTCCGGCGGGAGCCACGCGATCAACTGTGAGCCAGGCTACACCTTGGCCATGGCCTCGCAGATCCTGGAGACGCCCATCGCCACCTCCTGCCCCGATGGCGGCTGTGG